>JABDJL010000113.1 GCA_013002505.1 Lysobacterales bacterium
AAAATGCTGGCGACCGTGGTTTTCGCCTTCTCGTCGCTGACACTGACCCTGATCTCATTCCGCTTTGCGTTGCCCTACATGCCAACCGGCTCGCTGGGTATTGACCTGACACTGGACCTGCAAACCATTACCGGAATCCTGATGGTGGTTGGACCGGTTGCGGTACTGGCGGCCGCGATGCTGACCATGCTGGCAACCTTTGCCAAGAGCTTCCGCGAAGCCCAGTCCTACATGGGGCTGGTCATCCTGATACCGATGATTCCGAGTATTTTGTTCATGGCCAACCCGGTTAAACCGGAAACCTGGATGATGAACATACCCATGTTTTCACAAAACCTGTTGATCGGTGAATTCGTGCGTGGCGAAGCCGTTCCGATGCTGTGGCTGGCGCTGTCCATCGGCTCAACCCTGGCGATTGGCTTGATTTTGGGCGCCATTGCCGCAAGCTTGTTTAACAAGCCCAGGGTTGTATTCGCGGGCTCATAGGTCCGAACGGAGTTTTCCCATGCACAAATTTATCTCGATTGGCGTCATCGCCGCGGCGCTGTTGATTGCTGCCAGCCTGCTCAACGCTTCCGAGCAACCGGCCGTAGGCAGCGAAGCGCCCAATTTCCACTTACAAGACCAAAATGGCGACTGGCATCGCCTGGAAGACTATCGCGGAGAGTGGCTGGCGATCTATTTTTACCCCAAAGACGACACGCCCGGCTGTACAACCCAGGCCTGCAGCATCAGGGACAATATGTATGCATTTGAAGCGATCGGCGCCAAAATTGTCGGCATCAGCGTCGATAGTGTTTCATCTCACAAGGATTTTTCTGACAAATACAAGCTTCCTTTTATCTTGCTTGCCGATGAGAGCGCCGATGTGGCGCAACGTTATGGGGTGTTGCGCAACCTGGTCGTGACCAAGATGGCGAAACGAGAGTCTTTCATCGTTAACCCGGAGGGCGTCATCGTTAAGCATTACCGGAACGTAGACCCTGAGACGCACACCGAAATGGTGCTGGGTGACTTGCAAGACATGATGGGGGCCGGCCCATAGCGGCAAGCTTTTTCCCGATACGTGCATCACTTGCCTCGATTCATCGGGGCGAGTATCGTTTATCCCTATGAAATCTATCGTAATCATGTTCATGCTGTCGATGCTGGTACAACCTGTGCCTGTCGCGGCCTGTGACATGGAAAGCGATCAGGATTCAACACACCATGCGGCCATGGCTGATCTGGACGGCAAACACGACTGCTGCGATACAGCTGATTCTGAGAATGACCACGCCTGCAGCGATGTATCATCTTGCGGTTCCTGCCCTGCAGGGCTGAGCTTGATGCATTCATCAGCCAGCAACCCCGCTGGCGGTATGGCCCGCCAATTCTCGCGCATCCAGGCAGACTCGCTGTTGGCCTTTCATTCCCATCCACTTCTTCGCCCACCCATCTCCTGAGACCAGTCGCCGGCGAATGACCGGCAACGATTGAATTAATCAGACGAATGTGCGCCCCGCGTGGCGTGCTTGCTTGCTCAGGAGTTTTCGATGTACACAATGCGAAAAGTGATCTGCCACACACTCATCGTGGCCTGGACCGTCATGGCTATCGGGCTGGGGTGGTACGAAAACGCGCTCGCCAACCAACTGGATCTCAGCTCAGCCGAGACGATCGCCCTGCAAAAAGACCCTTCGGTATCATCCCTGGAATCACGTGCTTCTGCGCTTGAAGAGCTTGAAGTGGCCGCCGGCCAGTTGCCCGATCCAACCCTGAAATTCGGCGCGATGTCGCTACCTACCGATACCTTTAACCTGGGGCAGGAAGCCATGACCCAGGTTCAGCTTGGCGTGGTGCAGACATTTCCAAGGGGCCAGACGCTCGCATTGCGATCTGCACAAATCCGCGAACACGCCGGTGCACTTGGTGAAAAGTCACGCGACATGGCGCTGCAAATCCGACGCACCGTGAGGGAAGAGTTTCTCGAAGTGTTGAAGCAGCAACACCTTTTCGTGATCAACGCGAAAGCCGAGGCGGCATTCGTGGACCTCGACGAGATTACCCAGGATTACTACGCCACTGGCCGGGTTCCGCAACAGGATGTGCTTGGGGTGGCGGTGGAACTGGCCAGGGTCAAGGAACGCTCTTTGCGCATTTCTGAAGATGAGCAAAAAGCACGAGGCCGGCTCGCAGCATTTATCAAGGATTCCGCCTGGCGAACCCTGGAGCCTGAATGGCCAGTGATGGACCTGCCCGCAGCGCCGGAACAGATCAAGCGCAAGCTCAAAGTTCATCCCAGAATCCAGGCACTGCACCACGAGGCCGTTGCGGCTCAAAAAGGCATTGAACTGGCCGACCAGAACTACAAGCCGGAATTTGCGCTCGACCTCACTTACGCTGGTCGAAGCGGGGTTGGCAACAACGGGCGCGACCGGCCGGACCTGCTTAGCCTGATGGTGCGAATGGACATTCCGCTGTTTACGTCCCGCAGGCAGGACCGGGTACGTGCAGCCAGCGTCGCGCAGTCCAACGCGGTTGCATTCGATCGTGACGATGCGCATCGCGCATTGCTAAGCGAGGTAGAGGTTCAGTATCACGCATGGCAGCGGCAGCAGGAGCGGCTGGTGCTATTCGAACGTTACTTGCTCCCGCAAGCTGAATCTAACGCACAAGCCAGCTTTGACGCCTACCAGGCGGCCCTTGCCGACATGACCACCCTGACCCGCGCGCAAATCATTGAATTCGATTTGCAGTTGGAGCACGTGCGGCTGAAAGCAGAAAGCCTGAAGTCGCAAGCCCGCCTGCTGTACCTGGAGGGGAAATAGATATGAAACGCTTCATTTACCTGATTTTAGTTAGTGGTGCAGCACTGCTGGCGGGATACTTCTTCGGCTCGCAGAACGATAGTGAGATGCAACAACCCGCGACCCAAAGCGAGCCGGAGGTGTTGTATTGGGTCGCCCCGATGGATCCCGATTTCCGCCGCGACGCACCGGGTAAGTCGCCCATGGGCATGGACCTCGTTCCGGTTTATGCCAAGCAGTCTGAAGCCGATGACAGCGTCAGAATCAACCCGGCACTGCAGAACAATCTTGGCGTGCGAACCGTGAGGGCCACCGTGCGGCCATTGTGGCGCCAAATTGAGGCCACCGGCTACGTAGGGCTTGATGAAACACGGATCAGTCACATCAATTTGCGCACCGAGGGTTGGATAGAAAGCCTGGCGGTCAACGCCGAAGGTGAACGGGTCAAGCGCGGCGAGGTGCTTTTTGAACTGTATTCACCTGAACTGGTTAACGCGCAAAAAGAATTGCTACAGGCCTTGAGACGCCAGGACCAAAGACTGGCTTCGGGAGCCGAAGAAAAATTGCGCGCACTGGGAATGATTCCTTCCGAAATTGAAACTTTGCGTACCGCTGGCAAGGTCTCGCAACACATTAAGGTCGTTGCGCCGCGAGACGGTGTCGTCACTGCACTCAATGTCCGAGAGGGCATGTTTGTGCAACCCAATATGACGATCATGAGCCTCGCAAACCTTGACAGTGTTTGGATACTGGCCGAGGTTTTCGAATCCCAATCTGAATGGGTCGCCACTGGCCAGGCCGCCGAAGCCTCGCTGGACTACATTCCCGGTTCGGTGTTTTCGGGTGAGGTGGATTACGTCTATCCGGTGCTGGATCCAGACACGCGAACCTTGCGGGTGCGCCTGAGGTTCGATAACCCGGGCGAAAAGCTGAAGCCGAACATGTACGCGCGTGTTTCCGTGTTTGGCCGCCTGCGCCCGCGGGCCTTGACCATCCCCCGCGTGGCCTTGATCCGCGGACCCGAGCGTGACCGGGTGGTAGTCGCCCAGGGCAACGGGCGCTTCCGGGTGCACGAGGTACTGGCCGGGATGGAGAGTGGCGAATGGGTGGAAGTCGTGGCCGGTATCGAGGAAGGCGACGAAATTGTTACTTCGGCACAATTCCTGATTGATTCAGAGGCCAGCCTGGCCGGGAGCATCCTGCGCCTTGGTCGGGAACCAGAGATCGAATCGGACCCGTCACCGGTAACGGCTTTTGGCAGCGGCTGGATCGAAGAGATCAAGCCGGCAGAAAGACGAATGCGTATCTCGCACGGCCCAATCGATGCGCTCGGCTGGCCAGCCATGAACATGGAACTCGAAGTCGAACCCGGTATTGAGTTGGAACGGTTTAAGGTGGGCCAGGATATCCGCTTCCAGTTGCGGCAGGCTGAATCCGGCCGCTTCGTTGTTTCCAGCGCCTTTCTCCCGGATGCGGATGACGCTGATGTGAACATCATGCAGGAAATGCCCGGTCATGAGGGTCATGACCATGATTGAGCGCATCATTCACTGGTCGCTGGTCAACCGCTTCCTGGTATTACTGCTCAGCGCGGTCATCGCCGGCTGGGGCATTTACGCCCTGCGCCAAACGCCCGTTGATGCGATCCCCGACCTGTCTGACGTACAGGTCATCATCAAGACTTCCTACCCGGGACAGGCGCCCCAGGTTGTTGAGGACCAGGTCACCTACCCGCTCAGCACCGCAATGCTGTCGGTGCCTGGCGCACAAACCGTGCGCGGATATTCTTTTTTTGGCGACTCCTTTGTTTACATCATTTTCGAGGATGGGACCGACCTGTACTGGGCCCGCTCGCGTGTTCTGGAGTACCTCAGCCAGGTGGCACCGAACCTGCCCGCCGCAGCGCGCCCGGCGTTAGGACCAGACGCTACCGGCGTGGGTTGGATTTATGAGTATGCGCTGATCGACAGGAGCGGCCGTCATGATCTCGCACAACTGCGCTCAATCCAGGACTGGTTCCTGAAGTTTGAATTGCAGACGGTGCCCGGCGTGGCGGAAGTCGCCACGGTCGGAGGCATGGTCAAACAGTACCAGGTCGTTGTGAATCCTGACGCTTTGCGCGCCTATGGCCTGCCGCTGGAAAAAATTCGTGACGCCATCCAGAACGGCAACAAGGAGGTCGGTGGTTCGGTCATTGAGATGGGTGAAGCCGAATATATGATTCGCGCAACGGGCTACCTTCAGTCGGTCGAAGACCTGGGCGCAATACCGCTGGGCAGGAATTCAACCGGTACACCGGTGCGGCTTGCTGATGTCGCCGAAATCCGGGTCGGACCGCAAATGCGTCGCGGTATCGCGGAACTGAACGGCGAAGGTGAGGTGGTCGGCGGCATCATCGTAATGCGTTCGGGAGAGAACGCACGCGCCACGATCGAGCTCGTCAAGCAACGCCTAAACCAGTTGCAGGATGGCCTGCCTGAAGGTGTCCAGGTTGTGGAAACCTACGACCGCTCAGCACTGATTTCGCGCGCCGTGCAAACTTTGCAGAAAAAACTGATCGAGGAGTTCATCGTCGTGGTGCTGGTGTGCATAGTATTCCTGTTTCACTTGCGCTCTTCGCTTGTCATTGTCATCAGCCTTCCACTTGGAATACTGACTGCTTTCATCATCATGCATGCGCAGGGGCTGAACGCCAATATCATGTCCCTGGGCGGCATCGCGATCGCCATTGGGGCGATGGTGGATGCGGCCATCGTCATGATCGAGACGCTGCACAAGAAAATGGAGCGCGACGACTACGACCCGGCAAATCACTGGCAAACCGTAACCGATGCTGCTGTCGAGGTTGGTCCTCCGCTGTTCTTCTCGCTTCTGATCATCACGCTGAGCTTTCTGCCTGTATTTACATTGCAGGCCCAGGAGGGCCGCCTGTTTGCACCGCTGGCCTTCACCAAGACCTATGCAATGGCTGCCGCTGCTGGCCTTTCGGTGACCCTGGTGCCGGTTTTGATGGGCTATTTCATTCGCGGGCGCATCATCAAGGAGCACCGCAACCCGGTCAACCGTGTATTGGTCTGGCTTTACCGGCCCATCATCATTTGGGTCACGCACCGACCGTGGCAGGTACTTGCCGTCGCAACCATTGTCGTCCTCATCGGCGCCTGGCCCCTTCAGCGTTTGGGATCTGAATTCATGCCCGACCTGGATGAAGGCGATCTGATGTATATGCCAACCACTTTCCCGGGCATTTCAATTGGCAAGGCCCAGCAACTATTGCAACAAACTGACAAGCTGATTCTCTCGGTACCGGAAGTAGAGCGCGTGTTCGGCAAGATAGGCCGTGCCGAGACCGCCACGGATCCTGCGCCACTTACGATGATCGAGACGGTCGTAAAACTGAAACCAAAGTCCCAGTGGCGGACTGGTATAACGATTGACGATGTGCGCGCTGAATTAAATCAACGGGTGGATATCCCCGGCCTGACCAATGCCTGGGTGTACCCGATCAAAACACGGATCGACATGCTGGCTACGGGTATTAAAACACCCGTTGGCATCAAGGTTTCGGGGCCCGACTTGTCGGTAATCCAGGGCATTGGCCAGCAAATCGAAGTTCTGTTGCGCGACCTTCCGGGCACGGCATCGGTATTCTCCGAGCGAGTGGCCGGAGGACGTTACGTGACGGTAGACATTCTTCGCGACAAGGCTTCACGCTACGGGCTCAACATCAATGAGGTACAGGCGATTGTCACGACAGCCATCGGCGGCATGAATGTCACAGAAACAGTAGAGGGATTGGAGCGCTACCCGGTGAACCTGCGCTATCCGCGTGAAACCCGCGATTCGCTGCAGAAGCTGCGTGAACTGGCTGTGGTGACGCCAACGGGTGAACAAATCCCGCTGGAAGCGGTTGCAAACTTACGGATCGAGGACGGCCCGCCGATGATCAAAAGTGAAAATGCCAGGCTCAATGGCTGGATATTTGTGGACATCGATGACGTCGACCTGGGAAGTTACGTGGCAAAGGCCCAGCAGGAGGTCGCTGACGGGCTTGACCTTCCGGCCGGGTACTCACTTCGATGGTCCGGGCAATACGAGTACATGGAGCGCGCCAAGCAGCGCCTGGCCGTCGTCGTGCCAATTACGCTGGTTACCATCTTGCTGCTGCTGTTTCTGAATTTCCGTAACCTGACGGAAGTGCTGATCATCCTCGGCACATTGCCCATGGCGCTGGTAGGCAGCGTATGGCTTCTCTACCTGCTCGACTACAACCTTTCCGTGGCGGTGGGCGTAGGCCTGATTGCGCTGGCGGGCGTGGCGGTCGAAATTGGCGTGGTCATGCTGGTCTACCTGAAACAGGCTCTTGTACGGGTTCGGAACAATGCTTCGCGGGAAGGAAGGCCGCTCACCGCCGATGACCTGGTCACGGCGGTCAAAGCAGGCGCCCTGATGCGGGTCAGGCCGGTGATGATGACCGTGGCCGCTATTATCGCGGGCCTGTTGCCGATTATGCTCGGCGGCGGCACGGGCTCCGAGGTCATGCGGCGCATCGCGGCCCCGATGGTCGGTGGCATGGTCAGTGCGACCCTGCTGACGCTGGCGGTCATCCCGGCGGCGTTCCTGGTCTGGCAAAGATTGCAATTGAGGGGTTCAAAGTGAACGACGACAAGGCGATTTATACCTGTCCCATGCACCCGAATGTCCGGCAGGAAGGACCCGGCGACTGCCCCGAATGTGGCATGGCCCTGGAACCTGAATCAGTGCCGGCAGCCACCAAGACCGAATACACCTGCCCGATGCATCCTGAAGTGGTCCGGGATAAACCGGGCGATTGCCCCAAGTGCGGAATGGCGCTTGAACCACGCGACGTCACGGACCATGGAGAGGATGACGAGCTGGCGGATATGCGGCGCAGGTTTTGGCTGAGTGCTGCACTGGCTTTGCCTGCCGTGGTGCTGGCCATGTGGGCTGACTTGTGGCCGAAAGGGCTTCCGGACTTTCTTTCAATGCGCAGTGTTCAGGCCATTGAATTCATGCTCGCAACCCCCGTCGTGTTATGGGGTGGCTGGCCATTCCTGGTCAAGGCTTTGCGTTCGGTTCGCACCGGTAATCTGAACATGTTTACCCTGATTGGACTGGGTATCAGCGTGGCCTGGGCTTACAGCGTCGTGGCGTTGCTGGTTCCCGGCGCGTTTCCGGCCAACCTGCGACACGCTGACGGCACGGTACCGGTATATTTCGAAGCCGCTGCGGCCATTACGGCCCTCGTGTTGCTGGGCCAATGGCTGGAGCTGCGCGCCCGCAGCTCCACCAGCGCGGCGATCCGGGCCCTGCTTGATCTGGCGCCAAAGACTGCGCGCCGCGTCAACAACGATGGCGGGGAAGAGGATGTTCCGCTGGATTCCGTAGAAATTGGTGACCTGCTGCGAATCCGTCCCGGTGAAAAAATACCGGTAGACGGCATTGTGGAACAGGGCGAAAGCTCGGTGGATGAATCCATGGTGACCGGCGAACCCGCGCCGGTCAGGAAGACCGAAAGCGATTCGCTAATTGGCGCCACGGTTAACGGCAAGGGCAGCCTGTTGATGCGCGCCCGCAAGGTCGGCCATGAAATGCTGTTGTCACAAATCGTGCACATGGTTGCCGAGGCGCAGCGCTCGCGTGCACCGGTCCAGAGCCTTGTTGACCGCGTTTCGAGGGTGTTTGTTCCAGCCGTCATCGTGGTTGCAGCCCTCACCTTCCTGGCCTGGCTTCAATGGGGTCCGGCGCCACAGCTGTCTTATGCGCTGGTCAATGCCGTGGCGGTCTTGATCATCGCCTGCCCCTGCGCACTAGGCCTGGCAACCCCGATGTCGATCATGGTTGGCACTGGCAAGGGTGCATCCATGGGTGTGCTGATACGAGATGCCGAGTCGCTCGAAGTACTGCGATCCGTGGACACGCTCATCGTAGACAAGACCGGCACGCTGACCGAGGGGCGCCCCAAACTGGTTTCGATTCAAACGGCTGACGGAGTCGACGAGGATGAATTGCTGCGCCTTTCCGCCAGCCTTGAGCGCGCCAGTGAGCATCCGCTGGCAGAAGCCATCGTCCGCGGCGCAAAGGAACGGGGCCTGAAGCTGGCCTTGCCAGATGAATTCGACTCTGTGACCGGAATGGGTGTTACTGGTCGCGTCAGCGAGCACCGCATTGCGCTGGGCAACATGCAACTGCTGGAAAAACTCGGTATCGATGCTGGTGACTGGCCAAGGCGGGCCGATGAGGGCCGCGGTCAGGGCCAAACCGTCATGATCGTGGCCATTGGAAAACACGTCGCAGGCTTACTGGGCGTAGCTGACCCGATAAAAGAAACCACACCCAAGGCACTCGAAGCATTGCACGCGGCTGGCCTGAGTATCGTTATGCTGACCGGCGACAGCCGGGCAACAGCGGACGCCGTCGCAGAAAAACTCGGCATTGACGCGGTGGAAGCCGAAGTGCTTCCAGACCAAAAAGCCGAGACGGTCCGCGCGCTGCAAGCAAAAGGCCACAGGGTTGCCATGGCGGGAGACGGCATCAACGATGCACCTGCCCTGGCCCAGGCCGATGTGGGCATTGCGATGGGAACGGGTACTGACATTGCGATGGAAAGCGCCGGCGTCACCCTGGTTAAAGGTGACCTCACAGGCATTGTCCGGGCGCGAAAGCTGAGCGACGCGACAATGCGCAATATTCGCCAGAACCTGTTCTTCGCGTTTATCTACAACGCACTGGGTGTGCCAATCGCGGCCGGTGTACTCTATCCTTTTACCGGGTTGCTGTTGTCGCCGATGTTCGCTGCTGCTGCAATGAGTTTCAGCTCAGTGTCGGTAATCAGCAATGCGCTCAGGCTGCGCTCTGCAGACCTGTGACCTGATCAGTTTTTCGAACGGGCGCTGGCTACGATGGCCCTGACATCGGCCAGCAATTCGGCGACGTCGTAGACAATGCCGTCCTTGATGGTGTACTTGACCCCGCCAACGCGCATCGGCTGGTCATCATCGCCGAGCTTGAAATGACCGGTGCCGTAGAGCACCTTGAAGTTTTGCTGTGGGTTGAATTCGCTGACCACGAGGTCGGCCAGCTTGCCCACCCGGATTGAACCGATACGGTCCTGCATGCCAAGCGCCTCGGCGCCCAGCCAGGTGGCCGAGCGAATCACTTCCAGCGGATGGAATCCGGCTTCCTGCAGCAGTTCCATTTCACGGATGTAGCCAAAGCCGTATAACTTCCAGATATAGCCGGAGTCTGAACCGAGCGTCACGCGCCCACCATGGTTCTTGTAGTCATTCAGGAACTGCATCCACTTGTAAAAATTCTTCTTCCAGGCAATCTCGTCAGCCGTGGTCCAATCGAACCAATAGGAGCCGTGCGAATCCCGCGAAGGCTGGAAGAACTGCCACAAGGCCGGATGCGTATAGTCCTCGTGCCAGTCGGCATTCATCTCGCGCATCAGGTCACGCGATGCCTCGTAGATGGTCAGGGTCGGGTCGATCGTGAAGTCAAGCGAGATCAATTCGTCGCGCACGCGGTTCCAGGTCTCGGAACCCGGCTCGGCTGCCTGCGCCCATAACCGCCCTGCTTCGCCAAAGCGGTGTTGCTCGTTGGCATAGTTATAGTTCGCCGGGTAGTCCTGGATCACGCGATTCTCGAACATGGCCTCGGGCAGTCCGTACCAGTGCTCCATCGTCGTCAGCCCGGCCCGGGCGCTGTCCAGCACGTTCCAGTTCACGACGTCGAGCTGGGCATGATGCATCGCTGTGCCCAGGCCCTGCTTTGCGGCTTCATCCAGGGCCGCCTGCATGATGTGCTTCGGAGCCCCGAAAAACTTGATGCCCGAGGCGCCCTTCCGGGCGATCGACCGCACCCAGTTGCGCGCCTGCTCTTCGCTGATGATGGGCTTTCCCTCGCCCTGTCCAAAACGGACGTAAGGCACGATTCTCGGCGCTGCTATCTCGTTTGCGGCACTGCGGTCACGGTGCGTTGCAACCCACTCAAGCCCATTGCCGCTGGCCGGCTCCCGAATGGTCGTGATGCCATGAGCGAGCCAGAGTTTGGCGACGTACTCGGCCGGTACGCCCTGCTCTTCGCCGCCAAAATGGGCATGCATGTCTACGAAGCCGGGCAGCAGGTAATGACCGTCCAGTTCCAGGACCCTGTCACCTTCTTCAACCGCAATTCTCAGGTCCGGTGCAACAGGTGAGAGTATGCCCAGGTTGCGCATCTCGGCGATGCGGTTATCTTCGATAAGGATGTCCATCGGACCGCGTGCCGGGGCACCTTCTCCGTTGATAACCATGACACCCCTGAGCACGAGACGATCAAACGGGCCTTCTCCGCGCACACGATCGGGCGCCGGGTCCGGTGCAGACCAGGCGCTTAAAGAAATCATTAAAAAGCTTAGCGCCATTATTATTTTCATGTGTAAGCCTTGAATTTGACGACAAAAAGCGTATTGTGGTGGTACAGTATAACTAGGAAAGGAGTCCCTGGAGCTTCATTGTCATGGAAGACGCAACCAAGGCAACCGCCAAAAATCTGTTTGGGTCCCACCCGGACAGCGATTCTAAAGAGCACGAATCCGAGGGTGCAGATGCGCTCCAGGGCGACGTTCAATCCGGCGAAGAACAGATTCCAACCGATGAGAAAGCGCTGGACCGCTGGTTCAGGGAGCAACGCGGTGGAAAACGGGTTCCTAAACGGCTGGAAGTTCCCAATGAAGCGATGGTGACCAGTGGTGGCCCGCTTAAAATTACCGGAAACCTGACCCTGATCGGCGAAAGTGGCGAGGTGACACACGCCAACCACCTGACCCTGTGCCGCTGCGGCGCGTCACGCACGAAACCCATGTGCGATGAGCAGCACCTCGATATCGAATTCCTCGACAACGGCAATATCCACCAGGCTTCTGACTGCATGCCCGTGACGCGGCCACAGACGATCACGCTGACCTGCATCAAGGACGGCCCGATCAAGTTCCGCGGCTATCTGCGAGTGTTCAATCGCAAGGGCCAGGAGTGCCTGTCCATGCAGGGCGCCTTGTGCCGCTGCGGTAAATCCACCAAGAAACCTTTCTGCGACTGCCAATAAGCATGTCCTGATCCGACGCTGCCCATACCGGGCATGGTCGTGTGCATTTTTCAATCCTTGCCAGCCTTAACTCATCTAGGCACAATCCGCCGATGGATGTATTCCGGGAATTCCAGATCGAAGCGGCCCACTGGCTGCCCAACGTGGCGGAAGGTCATAAATGCGCCCGCTTACACGGTCACTCGTTTCGGATTCGGGTCCAGGTCGAAGGCGAAGTCGGTGAACGGAGTGGATGGGTCATTGATTTCGCGGATCTGAAAGCCGCCTTTAAGCCCTTGTTCGAGCAGCTTGATCACCGCTGCCTGAATGAAATCGAAGGCTTGGAAAACCCTACTTCAGAAAACCTCGCGCGGTGGATCTGGAACCGTCTTGAGGCCGGTTTGCCCGGCCTGGCCTCGGTCACGGTCCAGGAAACCTGCAATTCGGGATGTGTATTCCGCGGACCCTAGTCCGGTTTTTCAAAACAGCGATGAATCAGTGACTCGTACAGCGCCACGTGCGGGGCAGAGTCGTTCAGCGCCGGGATATACTGAAGCCGCTCACCACCATTTTCCTCGAATAATTCCGCGTTCTCCATCGCGATTTCCTCGAGCGTTTCCAGGCAATCGATTGAGAATCCTGGGCACACCACCTGGACATGCCTGATTCCGTCTTTCGCCCAGTCCCGCAACGTAAAATCGGTATAAGGCTTTAGCCAGGGCTCACGCCCAACGCGAGACTGGAAAGCAAGTTGATACTGATCCGTGTTGAGCTCCAGCGCGGCAGCGATATCATTGACGCTCTCGATACACTGCTTCTGGTACGGGTCCCCGGCATCTGCGTACCGCTGTGGAATGCCGTGCAGAGAGAACAACAGTTTATCTGCGGAACCATGGGTCCGGCGAAAGTCGCGAATCGAGTTCGCAACCGCGTCTACCCATGCCTGCTCGTCGTGATATTTCTCAATGGTGTGCAAAACAGGGAACCAGTCCATTTGCCGCAGGGCCTCGTCCACGGCATCCATCACGGTACGCGTGGTGGTGTCGGAAAATTGGGGATACATGGGCACAATGACGAGTTCGTCAACGCCCTTGTCCCGCAGCAAATCCAGTCCGTTTCGAACCGAAGGCTCGCCGTAACGCATGGCCAATTCCACGGCCACGCCTTCGATGCTTTCCTGCAACCGTTCACACAGCTTCCGCGAACCCACCAGCAAGGGTGAGCCCTCGTCAGTCCATACCTTGGAATAAGCCTCTGCGGAGCGCCGGCGCCGCAACGGAACAATGACCAGTTTCAGCAGGGGAATCCACAACCAGCGCGGCAGATCCACGACCCGCGGATCTGACAGGAACTCGAGCAGGTATTCACCGACTGCCCTGGGGGTTGGCGCATTGGGCGTGCCCAGGTTGACCAGTAAAGCGCCCTTCATTGCCCGCGCCGCGAGGCAGGTGGAGTGTGAAAACCGATAGTGTTGTAAATATGCGACATATCTTGCGAATGATTAAGTGACTGATTAAGGGTGGGCGCATTATCACATGGAATGAATGCTCACATCCTAATCAATCCAGATACTTGGATGATTCGGCAGCCTCCGTTCGTTCGGGCAACAGTTTCACCACCTGTTGCAGTTTAGCAACAGCCGTTTCCATGCCCGTGCAAACAGGTGATAAAGCTTTGTAATTTATATTTTTTCTGCTAGCATGAGCATCCCGTCATCGAGGCTGATGAGGCTGAATTTTGCCCGAATGAAAACGCTATTCCAAATCGTTTTGTCCAGCATGATCGCACTGCTTCCGGCAGTCGCGGCAGCGGCGCCGTTTGCCTACAGCGTTAACTCGGACCAGCCCTTCGGTGACACGCTGTACATGATCGACCTCGCCGACGGTACGGCGACACCTATTGGCACGGGCGTTACGCTGCCGCCCGATCCGTTCAAACGACTCGACATCGAAGGACTGGCCATTGCGCCAGACCTGACGCTTTGGGGCGTTGACGAGGACCTGAAGCGGCTGTTTGCGATTGACACCAATTCCGGTACCGTCGTTGCCGCCACCGATGAGGAAGTGGACGGAGTCGATGGTGCAGAAGGCAATGATTTTGGACTGACTTTTACCTGTAATGGCGACTTGTACGCGGTTTCTGTCCGCAACCAAACCCTCTACACCCTGGGCCTTGATGGCGTCGCTTCACCGGTAGGCGGAGTCGGTAACCTCGGGGCGAACATCTCCGCTATTGCTGCCCACGGTTCAGATCCGGTCAAAATGTATGGCCTTGGAAATGGTTGGTTTGGAGAGGCGGGACCGGTCGACAACCGCAGTCTTTACGAAATCAATCTCGATACGGGCACCGCGAACCTGATTGGCAGCCTCGGCCCGGTGGAAACGGTCGCAAACTACACCGAGGCCGGCCTCGGTTTTGATCTCGACGGTAACCTGTGGGCCATTACCGATCGTTCGCAGTTCGCGATGACCAGCCAGGTTCTTCAAATCGATCCCGCAACCGGGCTGGCTACCAACGTGCTGAACACCTCCATTATCGGCTTCGAAAGCCTTGCCGTGGCGCCCCCCGGTGCTTGCAATGTGCCTGTCCAGCCTGATCACAGATTTGAAACGACCGTTCAGGTACCCACGTTAAGCAGGACCGGAATCATCCTCGCCGTGCTGTTCATGCTGCTTGCTGCTTCACTGGCTCCGCGTCTGCGGCGCCGCTAGGATTTACCGAAACTTTCAATATCTAGTTGCGGCGCTGGGCCGCGCTTTCCGCTAAACTTTCACATTCAAGACAGGCAGGAGTGGAATCAATGGTTGGTGGCATTAGCGGATGGCAACTCCTCATCCTGTTGCTCATCGTGGTACTGGTGTTCGGCACCAAGCGCTTGCGCAATATCGGCGGCGACCTGGGCAGCGCAGTCAAAGGATTTCGAAAAGGCATGGAGGACGATACCGAGCCTGCGGAGCCCGAGAAACTGCAGGCCGATGAAAGTCCGGAGACACCTCCACGCGACAGTGACAAGGAAAACGATCCGGCAGCCCGTCCTCCCGGCACCGATGTTTGATGTCGGCTTTGCCGAAATATTCCTGCTCGCCCTCGTCGGGCTGATTGTCCTCGGCCCGGATAAGCTTCCCCGGGTCGCCCGCACCCTCGGCGGCCTGGTTCGCCGGGCACGCACGTCCTGGTACAGTTTACGCCGGTCCATCGAAGCCGAACTGGCCGCGACTGATGTTTCCGAAACGCTGAAAGAAACCAAGCGGGGCCTGGGCGAGACGCGCAAGGAGCTCGATGCGGTGATCAGCGATGGCAGCGATTCACCCACCCCCGAGACGCCACGGCCGGATCCGAAAGATGACTGAGCACCCGGAGACTGACCGTGAGCTCCCGTTCCTGGAGCACCTGGTTGAACTGCGCAGCCGCCTGATCAAGGCCTGCCTGTCGGTTCTCGTGGTGCTGGTGTGCCTGCTGCCATTTGCAAGGAAACTCTACGAGGCAGTTGCCGCGCCCTTGATGGCCCGCCTGCCGGAAGGCACCAGCATGATCGCGATTGACGTGGCTTCACCCTTTTTGACCCCGTTCAAGCTCAGCCTGCTGATATCCATCATGGTTGCCATTCCTTACATTCTTTACCAGGTGTGGGCTTTTGTTGCACCGGCACTGTTCAAACACGAAAAGCGCCTCGCCAGGCCGCTGCTCTTTTCGTCGATCGTGCTTTTCTACCTGGGCTGCGCCTTTGCCTATTTTGCGGTGTTTCCCCTGGTGTTCGGGTTCTTGGCGGGGGTTACGCCAGAAGGCGTGGCCATGATGACCGACATCAGCAAATACCTCGATTTTGTAACCACCTTGTTCCTGGCGTTCGGCATCACTTTCGAGGTGCCGATCGCAACCATCATCCTGGTCGCAACCGGTCTGACGACGCCTGAAAAACTTTCCCAATACCGACCTTACGTCATCGTCGGGGCATTTGCGCTCGGTATGCTGCTGACTCCGCCCGATGTCATTTCCCAGACCTTGCTGGCCATTCCAATGTGGTTGTTGTTTGAGCTGGGAATCCTGTTCAGCAGGATACTGGTCAAGGGAGAAGTACCGGATCAGGCCAGTAGTTGACCCTCCGGGTCCCGGTCTTCCGCGGCGCCACCATCAATTCCGAAGATATCCCTGAATGCGAAGTATTGCACCCCAAGAAACAACAGCTGGTAGGTCACGATCACCAGTAACATCAGCAGGGTCATGATGGTTGAGCCGGCCGCGTTTGCGAACAGCAGGGATAACAGGAGTCCGACCGGCATAGCCAGCAACACCATGCCCACCACGAGCAACAAAAAAGCGGGCAAATTGAAGATGATGCCGGCCAGGCCCGATACCAGCGCCCGTCCCAGCGGTAAGCCTGAAAACCAAAGCAGGGGAATGGCGAAGTAGGCCAGCAAGCCACTCACGGCCAGGCCGGCCAGCAATGAACCCGCAAGGCGCTGTATTACCTGGGGGTCGGCAGACTGCAAGGTCTTCAGGTCTCCTCGCTCCAACGCGCCCAGCAACTCCGGATCCATCGATTCCAGGGCCCCGGACAAGGCACCGCCCGCCGCCAGGAACCCGGCAATCAGCATCACGAAGCCCAGCATGAACAAGCGCAGCAGTTTTCTGCTTGACTGAAAGGCAACAAACAGGGTCATCACCGGGGGAACACCGTCACGTGAAACCATGTGCATGGCCTGCAGCACACCGGCGGTCAACGCCGGAACGGCCAGAATAAACAGAAGACCCAAAGGTCCCGCCTGCGCGAAACCGGTCAGGAACTGCAATATCAGGCCAATCAGCAAGAGACGGTAAAACTGGCTGCGCATCAGGCCGAAACCGTCGGCAATCCAGGATAAGGCCCTGCTGGCAGAGACACGCTTCACGGGCAGGCCGCCGCTGTATCACCTGACAAATTCAAAGCATCCTCGCTCCAGCAGGGTGGGATGAGCCGCTCACTGGGCGCGTTGTGGGCGCCGATCCTGATCTTATTTTCCATCTGCATATTGTAGTATGAACTGCATGGCGTGCCCGGAAGTCAAAGGCATTCCTAACAGGAGTTTATAGCGAGCCCAAGGAGCCCGATTTGCAGAATCGATTCATGACCCAGCCGCCCGTCTCAATCGGCCTGATCGGCGTGTGCGTAGCTGTTTTTTTGATGCAGAACGTATCTGCCGCACTGGCGCTGTGGCCACTGAACAGCGGTTACTTCGAGCCGTGGCAGATACTCAGCTATGGATTCCTGCATGGCAGCTTCAACCACATTTTTTTCAACATGTTTGCACTATGGATGTTTGGCCTGCCCATTGAGCGGGTCTGGGGCAGCAAACGTTTTGCAGTCTACTACCTCGTATGCGTGATTGGCGCAGGCCTGGTTCAGCTGCTTGTCCAGCATCTCAGTGGTGAAATATATCCGACGATAGGCGCTTCCGGCGCGGTTTTCGGGTTACTGCTGGCCTATGGAGTCATGTTTCCGAATAACAGCATTTTCCTGATTTTTCTTCCAATTCCGATCAAAGCCAAGTATTTCGTGCTAATTTATGGGGCAGCGGAGCTATTGTTCGGCATCACCAACGCGATGCCGCAGATCGCTCATTTTGCGCATTTGGGAGGATTGTTGGTTGGCGCAGGTGTATTATGGAAATGGGGTTGGCGTCCAGGCATGACCTGGAAATGGTAAGAGTGGAGGAAAACCAACCCTTCGCAGGGAGGCGAAATGGACAAGTTAATTTCATGGATGATATCTGCCATCATCGTGATGGCAATCATGTTTTGGCTGAACCCGGACCTGATGGGCAGCAGCCGCGACGACACGGATCGAATTTCTCAGGCTTTTCAAGCCAAGAAATCAAACATCGTGGTGGAAGTTGGCGGGGAGGTCGCGGCCAACCTGCCGGACATCGAAGATAATGCCGTCTACCAACAGTTCATCCTGCAGCTGAACAGCAACCACCTGGTGATAGTTTCTCACAATACCGACTTATCCCCGCCTGTTCCGGTCGGGCCGGGCAGCCATGTGCGGGTGCGAGGTGAGTATGACTGGACACCCGAAGGTGGCCTGATTCACTGGACACACAGCGATCCATCAGGGGTACGTGAAGGCGGCTGGATCGAAACCCACGGCGACCGATACGACTGAGTCCATGCAGGGCCGGTCGACCGGCCCTGCCGTGTTCAGCGGCTAATCGGCCAGCACGAACGTGACTTTCAGGTTTACGCGGTATTCCTTGATGTTCCCGTCGCGGTCACAAACCACTTTTTGACCCTCGACCCACGCGCCACGCACGTTGTTCAAGGTCTTGTTGGCGCGCTTCATACCCTCTGTGACTGCAGATTCGAATGAGTCGGGTGAAGAGGAGATGATTTCCGTTACGCGTGCTACTGACATATGTATGCTCCTTGCTGAGTTGACGATACAGCCTATAAGAATAACCCGCCTGCACCCGGTTTCCACCGTTACAAGTTGTTTCTTCCGCCTTTTACGTGTTCGGCGGACCCTATCCAGGTCACTTGTCCGGCGACGGCCAGCAGATAGAATGGGCGTTTACAGAATAATCCGGAACAGACCATGAGCACGATTCATCCCGTAATTCCCGCAGCAGCAGAAAGAGCCAGGGTTTCACAAGCGCAGTATGAAGAACTTTACCGAATGTCGATCAGCGACAATGAAGGGTTCTGGGCGACCCAGGCGCGGCGCATCAGCTGGATCAAACCGTTCAGTCGCGTCAAGGATGTGTCCTGGGATCGGGAAGACCTGCATATCCGCTGGTTTGAAGATGGCAGCCTGAATGCCTGTTACAACTGTGTAGACCGCCACCTGGAAACACGGGCCGACCAGGCTGCCATCATCTGGGAAGGTGACGACCCCGGCCGGGACGAGGCAATCACGTACCGGCAATTACATGGCCGGGTTTGTCGCATGGCCAATGTGCTCAAAAAGCTCGGCGCGAAGCGAGGCGACCGGATCACCATTTACATGCCCATGATCCCGGAGGCGGCCGTGGCCATGCTGGCCTGTGCACGTATTGGCGCCATCCATTCGGTTGTGTTTGGCGGGTTTTCACCCGATGCGCTTGCCGGCCGCATTATCGATTGTGAATCCAGCCTGGTAATCACCGCCGACGAGGGCCTCAGGGGCGGCAGAAAAGTGCCGTTGAAGCGCAATGTCGATGAAGCCTGCAGCCGGGACGGTGTCATGGACACGCTGAGATCAGTGCTCGTGGTCCGCAATACCGGCGCCGACATTCCGTTTTCCGCGCAACGAGACTTCTGGCTTCACGAACTGGAAGCGGAGGTCAGCGACGAATGCCCGATTGAAGAAATGGGCGCTGAAGACCCCTTGTTCATACTTTACACCTCGGGCTCGACGGGCAAGCCCAAGGGAGTGCTTCACACCACCGGGGGCTACCTGGTCTATGCCGCCTACAGCCACGAACTGGTATTCGACTACCAGGATGGCGATATTTACTGGTGTACCGCGGACGTGGGATGGGTCACCGGTCACAGCTATATCGTCTACGGCCCGCTGGCCAACGGGGCGACCACGCTGATGTTCGAAGGTGTGCCGAATTACCCCGACTTCAGCCGCTTCTGGCAGGTGTGTGACAAACACCGGGTCAATATCTGTTACACCGCGCCCACCGCCATCCGGGCACTAATGCGCGAGGGCGATGAGCCGGTCAAGGCGACTTCGCGAGAATCGCTGAGGTTGCTTGGCTCGGTGGGTGAGCCGATCAATCCCGAAGCCTGGGAGTGGTATTTCAACGTTGTTGGCGATGGCCGCTGTCCGATTGTCGATACCTGGTGGCAAACGGAAACCGGTGGAATCCTGATCAGCCCCCTGCCCGGCGCCACCCCGATGAAACCGGGCTCAGCCAGCTTTCCTTTGCCGGGCATACAGCCTGCACTGGTTGACGCCGCGGGAAATGAACTGGAGGGCGCCACCGAGGGACAGTTGATCATCAAGGACAGCTGGCCCGGGCAGATGCGCACCGTCTACGGTGACCACGAGCGGTTCTTCGAAACCTACTTTTCGCAATTCCCCGGAAATTACTTTACCGGCGACGGTTGTCGCAGGGACGAAGACGGCTACTACTGGATTACTGGTCGGGTCGACGATGTACTGAACATCTCAGGACACCGAATGGGCACAGCAGAGGTAGAAAGCTCGCTGGTCGCCCACCCTGCCGTCGCCGAGGCCGCGGTGGTCGGATATCCACACGACATCAAGGGCCAGGGTATTTATGTGTACGTAACCCTGATAGCCGGGCGTGAGCCCGACGAAGAGCTGCGCGCCGAGCTGCGCAACTGGGTGCGCAAGGATATTGGTCCTATTGCCACGCCGGACCTGATCCAGTGGGCGCCATCCCTGCCCAAAACACGGTCCGGTAAAATCATGCGCCGCATACTGCGCAAGATCGCCGCCAACGATTTCGAAGACCTCGGCGATACATCAACGCTGGCTGATCCCGGTGTCGTGAACTCTTTGGTCGAGGACAGAATGAACCGCTGAGTCCATTCACAGGCGTTTACAAGTTGCCGCATGCAATTGCTGTAAACTGGAATCATTGAACCCCAGGGAGGATGTGAAATGGGCTTTTTCGATAAATTCAAAAACGCACTGGGTGGCGGGCAACCGAAACCTGAAACTGTCAAGGGCCCGAGCCGGGTGCTGCGCGAGGCGGGTATTGACCCGTCAGGGTTGAATTGCAAGATCAATGCAGACGGTTCACTTACCGTTTCCGGCCATTGCGCCAGCGGCGATGAAAGAGACCGTGTTATTTCAGTGCTCGAAGGCATGCCTAATGTGAACCGCGTGGTCAATGAAATCAATGTTGCCCAAGCCGCACCTGCCGAACCCGAACCCCAGGCACCCGCAGAACCAGCCGGCGAGGCAGAATCCGCCGCTGCAGGCACGGGTGATGAAGGCGGCCGTACCTACACGGTCAAATCGGGCGACACGCTGTGGAAGATTTCGCAGGAAATGTATGGCAACGGCTCAAAGTACATGAAAATATTTGAAGCCAACACGCCGATGCTGGAGGACCCGAACAAAATATTCCCGGGACAGGAATTGAAAATCCCGGACCTGGATGACTGACTTTTGAGGCCGTCAGGTGGCGGATGCCCGCCACCTGTTTTGTAACACCTTTTTTCGCTCTCCCGCGTGCAGCGGGTATCAGCCCGTTGTTTCTCTTTACCGATAGGTTCTTTGATTGTTCCGTTTCTTGATTGGCTTTCTCGTCTTTGGCGGCTGAGCCATTGGCTTTTGACTGTCACGCCAACTCAAAGCCCCCCGTGCTCAAGCGGCCTTTCACGATGCATGAGAATCCATTCGGCGTGTTCTTCCAGGGCCGCGTTACCTACCGCCATCAGCACCCGGCGGCGAAACGCAATGTCCGCATTACCCTTCAGCAAACGCTGGGCATTTTCGAAAACCCGGCTCATGAAGCGGTACTGCTTGATCAACTCACGCTCTGCTTTCTTGTGTGAGTAGGTGTCCCTGATGCCAGCAATCAATGGCAGCACACCCATGCATACCAGCAACAGGTGCCTTTGTTCATCAGATATGCGGCCGGCGGCCGCGGCCAGCAGCATGGCAATGAAAATGCCACCCCACAGTGACAGGCTGCCGAGGCGCGTCGTGCGCCGGTAGTTGTCAGTCTTGATACGGCCTTTTCTCAGGTAGTAAGACAGCTGGCCGCTGTCGGAGTCACTGGTGCCCACCCACCGCTCACATACCCAGGAAACCCATCCATCATGGGGCGGATACAGGCGGTCCCGCCGGAGGCTGGCGGAGCGCATGACATGCCGGATCCAGCCAAGATCAACATCCTGTTTCTGAAGAAAATTGTCATAGGCAAACACCGCCGAACGGGTCTCCACGACACCACCCAGGTTCCAGTAGAACTGCACGCGAAGACCCTCGGCAAGTGCACGGTAATCCAGGTATTTACGATGCCACTGGCGTTTGCTGCCAACCGTGTAAAGTGCGACACCTGAAAAAAACAGTAGCAGAATCAGGTACAACAGGACTTCCGGGCCGCCATATTCTGCATAGACCAGGAACACCAGGCCCATGACAACCGCCAGGCCATGCGTAAACAACATGCCCTGGTTAAAGCGCTTCTGAAAATGAATCGCCAGCCAGTCGGTCCGCGCAAACAGGCAATTTACGAATTCCGCACCCTCGGGTCTTGGCAAGTCCGGCGCATCCCCGAACAATCCTTGTGCCTCCCGCTCGATCTCTGTCTCGTACTTCAGGTAGTCCTCGTTATAATCCTGCAGGCGCAGCAGCATCGTGTGAAACTCGGAGGGCAGTTTGATGCCCTCGCGCCGTTCGAAATGGGCAGATATCCAGAAGGCATCACCCGGTTGCAGCTTGTCGGCCGGCGCACCATCGGGCCGGTCCCTGGAAACCACGATGTGGTAGGCCAGGTCATTCTCGTTGTCGGCAAGCAAATTGGGCGAATCTTCGGCGATGGAATAGCCGGGCATCACGGCCGTCAGGTGGTAGTTCACTACCCCGGCTGTTCCACCAAACTCTTCGCTAGATTTTCCGTCCCACAGGGCCAGCAGAACCTGGCAATGATTGGAAATGAAAACCCCCAGTTGCATGTACTGTTCTTCCCTGTCCAGCCCTTGGTCTGTCTCTGATTGCCCCCCTTCACGCGTGGCAACAGGCAGCCGGACAATTTCGGCCCTCTTCATCAGTTCGCGAAATTTTTCCAGCCCGGCGCGTTCGAGGAAGTCCTTTTCGTACTCGCGTTGTGACATCGGTAGCGGCACGACCAGTGGAATACCCAGGTCCACGGCGACTTCAGCAACCAGCTGGTCGCTTCCCTCGGCGAGGGGCGAGATCAGTTGCAGGTCCAGACCGGGATAGGCCTCGTCAAGATCAACCAAAAATGCCCGCACCTGCTGGCGCAGGGCGGGCAATTCGGATTCGAGCAGGTCGCGGTGACCGGTGACACCAATGGTCAGTTTCATCGGCCTTGAGACGCCGGGCGTCAGTCGTTACCTTCGTTGTCCATGCGGGGATCGTAAAAAATATCGGTCGCCGGTGATCCGTTACTGCAGCGGGCGCGAACGCGATACCAGATGAAATAGCCATTCTTGCTGCCGTTGTTGTTGTGCAAGACGATATCCCCGTTGGGCTGGGTAGTGAAATTGACCCAACCCGTCACCGGGTCGGCGACAAAATCAGCAAGCACTTCTTCATCCAGCAACTTGGTCGGTGAATCCCACTGTGCCGACGATGGTTTCAGGCTGTTCTTGCCGCCAATTTGAATTCCATTCAGCTGATATTTATCCGGTGACGGACAAGCCGAGTTGCTGGTGTTTCCGCTAAGCTTGAACTGAATCGACAATGCCTCGCCCTTGGCCGCTCGCACACAGCCTTTTTCCGGGTAGGCCGGCCGCTTGGGCGTAGCCGGGCATTTTGAGTCGGTTTTCATGTCAAGGGTGCCCGACGACGTGACTTCCAGCTGGATGACTTCCGGCTTGGTGTTGTGGGCAGATGCTGACAAGGAAATCGTCAGCAAAAGGACACCCCCGATTAGCATGGTTGTGTGATGTTTCATATTCTTGGACCCTCTCTTTGGCCGAACCGGATGACGGTTCAAGCCTTGATTCCACTGGGATCACCGGAATCCTTTCAGCGGCGATCAGGTTTCGTCACACAATTCGTGCTTCCTGCAGAATTGGGCAAACTCCGGCTCATAATAGCCTTTGCCTAACAGGTACTGAGTATAGTCCCTGGCTGATTTTTTATCGCCCTGCAAGATATTTAGCCGTGCAGCGATTGCCGCATCATCACAGCCCTGGACGCCGTCAGAACTCATTATCCGCGTATAGGCCTGCAATGACTGGTCGGAAGGCAGCGAGTTTTCGTTCTGGTGCCAATATTGGTAGGTCGCAAGTTGCATCTCTTCCAGCGCGGCTTTGCTGTCAGGGTGTTCGCGCAGTATTTCCTGCAGGCGCTCCGTTGCTTCATTCAGCCAGCGTGATGCCAGAACCTGGTCGCCCCTGTCAAACGCCAGGTTCGAGTAGTGAAGCAGAAATGCGGCAAACTCGACGCCATTGACCACGCTGATGACCTGGTCTTCCCGTGACAGTTTGCGCAACTCGCTCTCTATCGAAGCGCTCAACGACCAGCTTTCGTCTGTGGCGCCCATGGCGGCCAGCAAGGATGCAATGGACGCTCTTTTTCGGTGCAGATTCCACCGGTAGGTCAGGTTGCTGGGGTCCAACATCGCCAGCTGTCCCAGCAGTGCGACGGAATCGGTCAGGCTCTCCATGGCCTCGTCTTCCAGCCCCACCATGCGCTGCACCCCCGCCAGGCCGGACAGGGAAAATGCCAGGCGTAATTTGAGCCGGTTATTTCCGGGCTCAGAAAGAAAGAATTGCCGCGCGAAACTGACATTCTCAATGCGGGACGCCAGGGCCTCGCCCAGGTTGCACACTTCCAGCCAGGCATCGGCAAGGTTTGCATGCGAATCCGCAAGTTCAATTTGGTAGCTGGACTCATCAGGCTGCAGTTCGACCGCGCGCCGATTGTATTCCATGGCGGCTTTCAGGTTTTCGAGCACTTTTGACGGGTTCACGGTTACCCGCTGTCGTTCTAACATTCCGAGATTGCTGAGTGCATAAGCCATCTCCATGGCCCATTGCGCGTTGTCCTGGTCTGAGTCGAACAGTGCACTGCTGACATCAAAGTAGGACGAAAGTGATCGTTCGGCCAGGTCCCACCTGCCCTCCTGCGTATGCACCCAGCCTATCCAGAATTCAGCCTGGCCCAATTCAAACAGGGCTTGAGAGTTACCTGGGTCGTCACGGGACAATTGCTCCAGGGCATCCCTCGACCGCGTGAATAGGGCCAGTGCTTCAACGAGTTGTCCCTGCGCCATCGAGATATTACCCAGCTGGCGCAAAACCAGCGCAACCTGTAAGCGGGATTGCGAAGTCAGGTCCCGCTCTGAAATGGTCGACAGGTAGCCCTGGAGGCGTTCAGCAATCGAGCGCTGGGT
>JABDJL010000143.1 GCA_013002505.1 Lysobacterales bacterium
AGAACCGACTGTCAATACGGCGAAAATCAGGGCAATTGCGATCTTCATTTCAGCTTCTACCTGTGCTCGGTATCTGTCCTACGAAATTAAGGGTAGATTACCGCGGTGATCGGGAAATAGCTACCAGAGAGAGGGGTCTGGAATTAAAGGGGCAGCGTAAAAACTCTCGCCACCTCAGGAAACGTTTCCGCGGAAACGCAATCCAGCCTGTTTCGGCGAAATTTAGCCTGGCTTTCGCCTGGTTCTCGTGTGCCCCAGATCCCGGGCGCCTATCTTTCCAACTGTTGATCCGGCTTAGGGCGCACTGGCGCCAGGCAAGGTGCTCCGGGCCCTCGCCGGGCAATGAGGGGAGCCAACGATGTCATTGGCTTCTTGCCATTTACGTACAGCAAATTGGAGACCACCCATGAAAACCAGACTGATCGTTTTTACACTGACCCTGCTCATATCCTGTCTGGGCACCGGCCAGGCCCGGGCCGGCGGGCACACCGCGGACCAGCTCGCTGATGCCGGCTTCGATTGTTTCAATTCCGGGCCCAGCAACTGGGTTCATTGCATGGACCTTGACAAGCTGATCAGTGGCAAGCGGTCCGTGCCCGTGAAAGTGTTCTCTGAGGATGGCAGCGAGTACCTGGGAACGGAGCTGCTGTTGCACGAGGATGTCTACGCCGGTCAACCGTGCCCCCAGGACCATCTCAACCTCTGGAGTGTAGTCGGGGGTACGCCCTACCTGGCGTGCCACCACTTCCTTACCGGCCACCACTGACTGAAGCGTGGCGGGTTTAAGGAACAGGGGCGGGGCGCATGGTCCGCCCCTGTTCCATCCCGGCTCGCTTACGGCACTGCTTGAACCCTGGCCGGGCCGCCGTATTCTGCGGGTACTTCGAGCCAGTATTCCAGCAGGCCAAGCTGATCCAGCACAACCCGCCACCGCGGCTCGTCGTGAAGCGGGTACAGCAACGGCTCACCGAGGATGTAGGCCAGGACGCGCCATCGGCCCGACACCGCGTCTTCCAGGTAGTCCAGCGCTTGCTCCAGTTCACCAACCCCGCCGTGGTACAGAGCCAGTGCATAAGCGGCTCCGTGACTGGTGTCCTGGTGCAGCGACGCGACGACCTCATTGGCTGCTTCCTGTTGGCCGGTACGGTGCAGGGCAATTGCCTGCAGCGTCGCGACCTGCTTGCTGTCAGATCGCTCGGTTTCCAATAGCTGCAATGCGCCCTCAGCATCGCCCTGCAGCAGTCGCGCTTTGGCCAGTAGCGCTTTGGCGTCTGGGTGCCCGGGATATATCTCCAGCAATTCCAGCATTGCGCTTTCTGCTGCCTGGAAATTTCCGATGGACATGAGCGTATAAGCCTCGGATTGCCGAAAGAAAGGACTCAGGGGGTCCAGGCGAATGGCCTGCTCGCGCAGTTCCAGGGAACGCTCAAATTGCCCCAGCATGCTGTAGTAGGTCGCGGTAACGTTCATGCTGAACGCCGTGTCTGATTCAATCTCGAGCATTTTCGCGATGCTGCTCTGCGCCGCCGCCCAGTCCCAATCGTAGTAGGACTGAATGTAGGCCAGGGTGCCCCAGGCGCGCCCTGAGCTGGCATCGATCGCCAGCGCCTCCGCGGCTGTTTTTCTTCCCAGTTCGAAGCCGTTGTCGAATGGCCGCTCTCCGTTGTTCGACTGGTACAGGTAAATCTCGGCGAGGAACGCCAGGGCCGGCGCGTAGCCGGGATCCAGGGCCAGCGCTGCATTCAGTTTCTCAACAGCCCGGGAGCGGCCTTCGGTGGTTGCCTGGTTGAAGAAGTAACGCGCTTGTAAATAAAGCGAATAAGCCTCGGTTCCGGTTTCGTGCTGCCGGCGTTGCCCACCCACCAGGCGAACACGAAGCGCTTCAACTACCGCGGTCGCAATTTCATCCTGCACGGCAAACACCACATCCAATGTGCGTTCATAACGTTGCGACCAGACGTGCGCCCCGCTGGCGCCTTCCACCAGTTGCGCCGTGATGCGGACCTGGTTGCCCTCCTTTCGCACGCTGCCCTCCAGCAGGTGGGTGACGTCCAGGCGGTCTGCGATGGTTGTTGCATCCAGGTTCTGCCCCTTGAACGAAAAGGAAGAGGTGCGCGCGATCACGGTCAGGCCAGGAACCTGTACCAGCAGGTTCAGTATCTCCTCGGCAATGCCATCGGCGAGGTACTCGTGATCGCCCGAGGAACTCATGTCATCGAAAGGCAACACCGCGATGGATGGCGCCGAATTGCTTATCGCCTGATCAGGCGGGTCAGCGGCGTCTTGGGGTTTGCTTATCCACCACCATGCACCGCCGAGTGCCAAAGCAGGCAGCAGCAGGCCCAACACGACCCGGCGGGACGGAAACACCCAACCCGCCCCGTCATCAACATGATCCGGTCGGGACGGCTCGCCGCCATTCGCCGGGTCATGCACCTCGACGCTGGCGTCGAACAGGTAGCCGCGGCGGGGCACGGTGCGAATGATGCGGTGTTTCTCATCTCCCAAAGCC
>JABDJL010000147.1 GCA_013002505.1 Lysobacterales bacterium
GTTCTGGGGTTGATCGCAGCCTGGAATCGCGGAAGATGGCTGGACCGGACCATCATGGGCCTGTCCGTTGCCGGTATGAGCCTGTCTTTCCTGGTCATCATCATTGCGCTGCAGGTATTGCTGTGCACCCCATTTGGCCTCAACCTGTTTCCTGCGCGCGGCTGGGACGCGGGCAGCCTGGCTTCATACCTGCAACACGTCACCGTGCCGACGCTTGCCATCCTGCTCGTAACACTGGGATATAACACCCGCTTTTATCGCGCCGTCATGGCAGAAGAACTGGGCCGCGACCACGTCAGGACGCTGCTTGCATTCGGCACGCCGACGACCCGCATATTGTTCTGGCACGTACTGAAAAACTCGATGGTCGCGGTGACAACGCGGGTCATGTTTTCCATTCCACTGATTATCGTGTCCGGCAGCCTGCTGATCGAGACCTACTTTGGAATTCCCGGTGTCGGCAAGGCCACGTTTGATGCCATTACCAGCGGCGATCAGCCAGTGCTCAAGTCGGTGGTCGGATTAACCGCCGTCCTTTTCGTGTTTATCCAGGTGCTGGTGGACATTGTTTACCGGATTGTCGATCCGCGCGTGGCCAGTCAATGAACCGGGCAGCAGCCATCAACAGCCCGAACCCCCGGCCTGCCACCAACGACCCGGTCGGTATCGCTGGCCTGTTGATCGTACTGGTTTTCCTGCTCATCGCCGTATCGGCGTGGACAGGCCTGAGCGGCCAGAACTGGGCAAGCATCGAAGGCGGGCGCTGGGAGGCGCCTTCAGCCCAATACTGGCTCGGCACCAATCGTCTCGGCCAGGATATTTTTGCACGTGCGGTGCAAAGCACGGCTACCGCGTTCGAAACTGGTTTGCTGGTTGCCGTGGTTTCAAGCATGCTCGGTGCATTACTGGGCGGCGTCGCCGGCTGGTTCAGCAACGGCTTCGTCGATGAACTGATCCTGTGGCTCAAGGGAGTGCTGGATTCGATTCCGTTTTACCTGTTCGTGGCGGCGCTCGCGTTCGCCATGAAGGGAAATCCATGGGCGATGCACACGGCGATGATCCTGACTTTCTGGACCGGCACCGGCCGTCTTGTGCGCGGAGAAGTGATGCGCCTGCGCAACCAGGAGTTCGTCATCTCAGCGCGGGCCATCGGGTTGCCCGAGTTTCGCATCCTGCTGCGCCACGTGCTGCCCAATACGCTGCATATCCTGGTCGTGCAGGCCGCCCTGGTATTCGTGGCGGCCATAAAAACCGAGGTCATTCTCAGCTTCCTGGGACTCGGGATACAGGACGGTATCAGCTGGGGCCTGATGCTCGCCGAGAGCACGCAGGAGGTGCTGGCCGGTCAGTTTGGTAATTTCATCGTGGCATCCGGCATGATGTTCCTGCTGCTGATGGGTTTCAACATGATGGCCGACGCGATCCAGGACCGCGTTGATCCGCAGGGAGGCATGGTATGAGCGGTCCGGCTCTACAGGTCAGCAACCTGGAAGTTGCATTTCGGCGCGGGGGCGAACTGCAACCGGTGGTCGATGGCGTGAGCCTTGAACTCGCTGCCGGTCAAATCAGCGGCCTGGTGGGTGAGTCCGGTTGTGGGAAGTCAGTCACCGCCCAGGCCCTGATGGGACTGTTACCGGCCCGTTCAGCGCTCACCTCTGCCACCAGCCTGCGGATCAACGGAGAACAGCTCGCCAAGGCAAGCGCCCGGCAATGGCGTGCCGTGCGTGGTTACACGATGGCGATGATTTTCCAGGAACCGGACAGAGCACTCGACCCGGTGTTCACGGTTGGGACGCAAATCGGCAATGTCATTCGACGTCGCGACCAAGTGGGCAAGACCGCGGCCAGGGAGCAATCGCTCAAAGCCCTGGCTGCCAGCGGGTTCGCGCAGCCCGAGTCTCTTTTGGAGGCCTATCCACACCAATTGTCGGGCGGCATGAGGCAGTTGATCATGATCGCCATGGCGATTGCCGTGCGCCCCGTCGTTCTGATTGCCGATGAGCCGACAACGGCGCTGGATGTCACCACGCAGGCGCTGGTGCTGGAGCGTTTGACCCGGCTTACGCGCCGCTATAACACCGCGATACTGCTGGTGACACACGACCTGGGTGTTGCCGCCCGTTGCTGTAGCGAAGTGATGGTCATGTACTGCGGCAGGCTGGTGGAGCAAGGCGATTACCGCGGGCTTTTCCGTCACGCCCGTCACCCCTATACCTCGAAATTGCTGGCAGCCGTACCCAGGGTGGGTGCTGAACAGCCACCGCGTGGTATTGCCGGGCGCGTGCCAGCTTTGTCCGAGATCCCACGGGGTTGCCGGTTTGCTCCCCGGTGCAGCAGGGCTGATTCAAGCTGCAGGGCAAGCTATCCGCCCCTCGAAGCGCTGGGCTCCGGCCGCGTGGCTTGCCACCACCCGCTATGAACCAGAAATCACACACCAGGCCTGAACCGCCTTTGCTGGAGGTATGCAAGCTCTCACGCAGCTTCAAGACAAGACCTGGCTGGTTCGGTAATGATGAACCAGGCTTTGCAGCCCTGGACGGGGTCAGTTTCTCGGTCGCCGAGGGAGAGATTTTCGGAATAGTGGGCGAGTCAGGCTCTGGCAAGAGCACGCTGGCCCGATGCATCCTGCAATTGCCCCGCCCGGACCATGGTCAGGTCCGGCTCGAAGGCCGTGATCTTTCTGGACTGGGTTCCAGGCAGCTTCGGCAGGCGAGGCACAAGCTGCAAATTGTATTCCAGGACAGTGGCAGTTCACTGAGTCCGCGCCGCACGATTTTCCAGAGCCTGGCTGAACCGCTGGAACAGTTCGAGCCGGGCGCCCGCCCGGAGTTTCCGCAACGCTGTCGCCTGGCGCTGGAGCAGGTGGGGCTTGATGCAGAGCTGTTGCCGCGCCTTCCGCACCAGTTGTCGAGCGGACAGAAGCAGCGGGTCGCGCTCGCCAGGGCCATCATTGCAGGCCCCTCGATCATCGTTGCCGACGAAGTGGTTTCATCACTCGACGTTTCCGTGCAGGCCCGGATGCTGGAACTGATCAGCGAATTGCGGCGTGAAAAAGGCATCGCATTCCTGTTTATTTCACATGATCTTTCGGTAATCGCCCAGGTTGCGGACCGCGTGGCGGTGATGTACCGCGGGCGAATCGTTGAATCCGGCCCCGCCAAGGCGGTTTTCGGCAAGCCGGCCCACCCGTACACACGTGCCCTTCTGGAAGCCATTCCAGACCCCGACCCGGACGTGCCTTTTAACGCCAGCCTTGCGCCCGACATACAAAACAGGCAACAGGCACCTGGCTGCCGGTTTGCCACGCGTTGCCCCAGGGTGTTTCGGGCCTGTCTGGATACGGCGCCCGGCGACACGCGGTTGGAAGATCATCCGGAGCATCACGTAGAATGCCTGCTTTACGAGACAGCCCGGGAAAACAGCCAATGAATCTTTTGCCCGTTTCACGAACAGTCGCACTGCTGGTCATGGCATTGTTGCTGAGTGCCTGTGCAGGTAAAGGCCTTCGCGGGCATGAACCGTTCGTTACCCTGAATAACCTGAGTCTCGAGGGCCAGGAGATTGAACTGGACCTGGGCCTGCGCAACGTCAACGCCCTACCGATCAAGCTGGCCCAGATCGAATTCTCGCTAAACGTCAATGAAACTCCTTTGGCGGTCTACAGTGCTGCTTCACAAGCATCGATCTCGGCCAACGGAACGGAGAATTTGCGATTCAGGATTCCCTCCACCGAAGACGGAAGGGCCGCGCTGGAGTCACTTGATCAGGGGCAAATCAATAACATCAGCTACCTGTTGGAAGGCGAAATCACTGACCAGGAAGGGATCAAAATGATTCTTTTCCGGGATGGATACCTGTACCGGGTCCCGGGCAGGCCGGGCCGTTTTCGCTAGGCCCACGGCCGCGGTCTGGCTGATTTGACGGGTTCCCTGACGACGGTTAGGCTACAGGCCCGTTTCCGTGCGATCCCGTGCAGGTATGACGATGAAAATCAGCTTTGAACTCAGCGAATCAGATCTCAATCATTTCCGCGATGTAATGCAAAAGGCCCGCCAGGCCAATTCGCACCTGACGACCAAGGACATCGTCAACAACGCCTGCAAATTGCTCAAACAAATCAGTGCTTCGGACGCCTCAAGCTTTATCCGCAACCGCATGAGCATTTTGGAAACCCTGATCGGCATGGTGGTGGATCGCGGATGGGGCATGGTTGAAGAAGACCTCGACCGGGTTGTCCAGGCATTGTCCTATTTTTCCGATGCAGATGACCTGATCCCCGATAACATTCCCGGACTGGGTTTCCTGGACGATGCGATCATGATCGAACTGGTCGCCCGGGAACTGGAACACGAAATCCAGGCCTACCGTGATTTTGTTGTGTACCGGGCAGCGGAAACCAGCCGCCATGGCGAATCGGCCGAATCCCTCGAACGGGCAGACTGGCTCGAAGAACGCAGGGTGCAGCTGCATTCCCGCATGCGCCGCCGGCGGCGGCGGGGACGCGGCGGCAGCGGTGGTGGGAAGTCGCCATTTTCATTGCTTTGACCCGAGCGCAGCGGGCATGGCCGCGTGCGCACTTCCGGCAAGGTAAGCCCCGGTGACGGACCTTCGTCACAACCGTATCCTGGTGGCCATAGAAACCGACGCCACGCAGTTCCACGGAGAGCATGCAAGCCGGCCGGCCCTGCTCGCCAAGGGTGATGCCGAGCAGGTCCTGGCACACCTGTCCACCGACCTGTCAAACATGCTCGCCGGCGTTCGGGATTGTGCCCTGACGATGGCCGGAGCGTTGTATGACCAAACGCAGTTGCTGCGCCCTGGCTATCCCCTCTTCAGCGCGCTCGAGTCCCTGTTCACCGGCAGCATTGCCGGCAGCGGGTTTCATCCACGCCTGCTGAGTATTGGCGCTGACCAGGGGCATTTTCCGGACCCTGTGCTCGATCCGCTGGACTCGATTCCACCGAGTATTCTGCAAGTGCTGCCACTGGTTGTCAGCGGCCCTGCGGACCAGATCAGCCGGCTTGGCGCCGACATGGAGCATGAGTTCCTCGACTCCGGGCAATTGTCCGCACATTCTGCACGTGGCCTCGAGGCGCAGTTTGGCATCAAGGTCAACCATGCTCGTTTCATGACCCTGACCGATCTCAACGCCATGCTGCACCTGCAACTGGAACATTTTGGTTTCTTGCCGCTGTGGGACTTGCTCGACGCCGCCATCAATGCGCCCGATTCCGGCATTGATGCACAGGGCCGCGGCGGACAGGTTTTCCAGTGGAATGGACATGCGGTGCGCGCACAGTTTGAAAGCTTCGACTACTGGGCATCCCGCGGTGCCGGCAAATCGATTGTCGGCGAGGAAGAAACGCTTGCCCGTGGATACATCGACTGGACCCGGGAGTTTCGCCAATACCTGACGACACTGCAGGCTCACGGCGTCAAGGTTGAACAGTACCTGCCCGGCTCACCTGCCGACACCCTGCAAAAAAGTTTCCATATCGAAGTATCTGAAAACCGGCCACGGGAAACCCTGGCGCAGGTGACCGAGCACAGTGCCGGCGACCTTGGTACCGTCGCGGTTTCAGTGGTCACCGAGGGAAAACAGCTCAATTACTATCCGCTCGAGGCACGCGGCCTCGATCGCCTTCACGCCGCGATCAGGGAATCGTTGGGCAAGGCGGAAGCGGTGTCGTTCCCGGGTTCATTGCAGATTGAAACCCGTTCGAGGCGCCTGGTTCCGGATCGCATGAACAGCGGCTGATGGCCGACCCTGCGAAGCCCAACCCCAATGTATACGTATCCGACTCCGGTATTCACGGACTCGGCCTGTTCGCCAACCGCGATATTCCCGAGGGTGAACTGATCGGGTTTTATGATGGCGAAGAAACCATGGACGACGGCACTCACGTTCTTTGGGTCGAACAGGATGATGGCAGCTGGCTCGGCTACGACGGCAGCAACGAGATGCGATACCTGAACCACGCCAGGCCCGCCAATTGCGAAATGGACGGGCAGGATTGCTATGCCGCACGCGATATCAAGCGGCACCAGGAACTCACCATTGATTATGGTGAGGATTTCGAATCGACCGGGTGAAGGCCGATGAATTGAGAATTTCGACTCTGCCCCCATAATGAAGGCACCAGATAACGGAAATTGAAATGAACCTGCCAGACGAAACACGACAGAAGATTGAGCGTTACCTCGACCAGGACCGCGTGGTCCTGTTTATGAAGGGCAACCCACAGGCGCCGATGTGCGGTTTCTCGGCCAAGACCGCCGGCATGCTCGATTCCCTGCTCGAATCGTACACTTCGGTCGATGTACTGCAGGACCCTGACATCCGTGAAGGCATCAAGGTCTTTGGTGACTGGCCGACCATTCCCCAACTGTACATAGACAAGGAACTGGTTGGCGGCTGTGACATCGTTACCGCAATGTTCAACAGCGGTGAATTGCACCAGAACCTCGGTGTTGACGAGCCGGACCGCAGTGCACCGCAAGTCACGATTACCGACCAGGCGGCAGAGAAAATCCACGAAGCAATGGCAGGTCATGACGGGCTGGCGCTGCATTTCCAGGTTGACGCAAACTGGCAGTCACAGTTCAACCTGGCCCCGGCTGAGGGTCACGAAATCAAGACCGAGGCGAGCGGCATCACCTTGTTGTTTGACGTGGCCTCGGCGCAACGCGCCCGCGGCGCTGTCATCGACTGGGTGTCGAATGTCCAGGGCGAAGGCCTGACAATCAGTCTGCCGGAAGCACCGGCCCCTGTTCACCAGATGAGCGTTTCGGAACTGAAGCAAAAACTGGAAGCTGATGAAGTGCTGCTGGTTGATGTCAGGCCACAGGATGAACGCGATATCGCCAGTATCGGGCAGGCCCGCGCGATGAATGCCGATTTGATGGAAGAACTCGAGGCGATGCCCAAGGAAACGGCCATGGCGTTCATCTGCCACTCCGGAAACCGCAGCCAGGTGGCAGCGGAACACTTCCGCAAACAGGGCTTCAGCAACGTTTCCAACGTGGCCGGCGGCATTGATGCCTGGTCAAAGGAAATCGATCCGGAAGTGCCGACCTACTGAGTCTGTCCACTGGCCCGGGGCGGGGGCCGGCGATGTCATTCGAATTCTGCGATGACCGGCGCGTGGTCAGAGGGGCGTTCCTGCCTTCTCGGCTCTATGTCCACCCATGAGCGGGTGCATTTTTCGGCCAGCGCCCGTGAGGCCAGCACCAGGTCTATGCGCAAGCCCAGCTTGCGGCGGAACATGTTCATACGGTAATCCCACCAGCTCCAGGTCCGTTCCTCCTGGTCGAACAACCTGAATGTGTCCACCAGCCCGAGCTTGAGAATCTTGTTCAAGGCGTCCCGCTCTGGCGTGCTGCAGAGAATTTTTTCATGCCATTCCTCGGGGTCGTAAACATCCCGGTCATCTGGCGCAATGTTGAAATCCCCCAGCACGACGACATGGCCATGCCGTGACATTTCATCCGCAATGAATGACGTAACCTGCTCGAGCCAGTGCATTTTGTATTCGAATTTTTCTGACCCTACCTCGGAGCCGTTGACGACATAGAGGTTGATGACGCGCACCTCGCCATAGGTGGCCGCCAGGATACGGCGCTGGGGATCGTCGAGACCGCCGATATCGGTCACCATGTCGGTGCCCGGTTCGCGACTCAGTATCGCGACACCATTATAAGTTTTCTGTCCGGAATAAAGGCTGTGGTAGCCGGCCTGCTGAAGCTCATCAACCGGGAACCGCTCGTCGGGAAGCTTGGTTTCCTGCAGTGCCAGGATGTCGGGCTGAACGCCCGCGCTCCATGCCAGCACATGAGGCAGGCGCACGTTCAGTGAATTGACGTTCCAGGAGGCTATTTTCAAAGACATTTGTGCTTCTCTTGTGTCCCATCCGCGGTGCCTGAATGTTAGCATGGGCGCCTTTGGGGCTGTGACAATCGGCGATCCCGTTCATGAAACCTGAGGAGAGACCAATGAAACCGGGAAAAAGCGGCCTGGCTCGGATAATCGCTGCAACCGGGTATTCATTTTCCGGTATCAAGGCCGCTTTCAGGAATGAAGCTGCATTCCGGCAGGAGTTGCTGCTCGTTGCAATTTTGGGCACCGCGTCTTTCTGGCTGGCGCGATCTGTCACCGAGTGGCTGTTGCTGATCGCGCCCTTGTTCGTACTGCTGATTGTCGAATTGCTCAATAGCGCTATAGAAAATGTTGTTGATCGCGTGGGACACGAGATTCATGAACTCTCGGGCCGGGCCAAGGACATGAGTTCTGCGGCGGTTTTCTTTTCGCTGGCGCTGATCGCCATTACCTGGGGCACCATTGCCTGGGATCGCTTCTATGCGTAGTCATTTCGCCCGCCTTTTACGCTTGCCTTGCCTCGCGGTCCTGGCCTCGTGTGCTGTTGCACCCACCGAAGGCACCGATGAATGCATCATCATAAGGCCCGCGGAGCCTGTCACCTGCACCATGGAGTATGATCCGGTTTGCGGTTGCAACGGCAAGACTTACAGCAATGCCTGTACCGCGAGGGGCGCCGGGGTGCCGCGATCAACACCAGGGTCCTGCGAGGGAGATGAAGCGCGCTGAACTGACTGGACTCGGTGACCGGATCGGGGTTAACGTGGCGCCCATACCGGTCAACCCAGTGAGGCTGCAGAAATGAATCGCAAACCCTTGGCCATGGCGCTGTTAATCGCCCTGGTGATGACTTTGCTGAATGCGTGTGCTTCCAGCACGCAAAAAAGCACTCTCGATGCGACACTACTTCAATATGAATCGGTGATCCGTTGGAGCCAGTGGGATGGCGCGATAGATTTCCTGGCCCCCAAATATCTCGAAGAGAATCCCGTCAGCCAGCTCGATATTGACCGGTTACGGTTGTTTCGCGTCACCCAGTACACAGTTCGCTCGGTGATGCCGACTGCCGATGGCATGACGATTCGCCAGGCGGTGGAGATCCGGCTGTTCAACCGCAACCGGGCAGTCGAACAGGCCCTGCTCGACCAGCAGGAATGGCGTTACAACCCTGAGCACGAGCGCTGGTATCTTTGGTCGGGGCTGCCGGACGTCACGCGATCACGTTGAACCGCCCGGCAGACGACCCTCTGCTGACCTCGGATCCGCCGGGGTTTTCAACAACCGAAGCGCAGCAGATTGCAAAGCTTCGCTTCGGCATTGAGGGCCAGGCTTCGCCACTTTGGAGCGAACGCGACCAGAATTTCAGGCTGCAGACTGCTGGCAAGAACCAGTTCGTGCTCAAGATTGCAAACGCGCAGGAAGACCCGCAGGTCATCGATTTCCAACAACAGGCATTGCAACATATCGCCGCCACAGATCCGGGTATTCCGGTGCCGCGCATCCTGCCGGACCTCGAAGGAGGCCATTATTCTCTGGCCCGTGATACCCAGGGCCGCGAGCACATGGTGCGCCTGATCAGCTGGCTGGAGGGTGATCAGGTCCAGGAAACCGAGGCCAGCGACGCGCTGCTGCAGGACATGGGGAGATTGCTGGCCCGCCTGGGGGTTGCACTGCGCGATTTCGACCATCCGGCATCACACCATGAACTGCTCTGGGACCTGAAGCACGCAGCCCGGCTGGCGACGTTGCTGGAGTACATCAGGGACGCGCAACTTCGTAGCCTGGTGGCGGCCGCCGTAGACAGGTTCAAAACCCACGTCACGCCTGCATTGAAATCGTTGCGCAGCCAGGTCATCCACGCCGACCTCAACCGGGGCAATGTTCTGGTCAGCAAAGAAGCACCCATGCACGTCACCGGAATCATCGACTTTGGAGACATGGTGTTCACCCCGCTGGTCATGGACCTGGCAATTGCGGCAGCCTATCACCTGGCCGAGGATGGAGACCCCCTGGCCCGGGTAATGGTGTTCATCAAGGCCTATCACCAGGTGGTTCCGTTGCAGCGCGAGGAAGCGGAAATCCTCGCTGACCTGCTTTTGGCCCGACTGTGCACATCAATCACCCTGCAAAATTGGCGCGCCAGCCTCTACCCGGAAAACAGTGAATACCTGCTGGTGCATGGCGCCCACACGCGCAGCAGGCTCAGGCATGCCATGTCGTTCCCGCGCGAAGCACTGCAGCAACGTATTCTAAGCGGCCTGGGTTTTACCGGACCGGCATGAACAAACCAGGATTAACGGCTAGAAGGCAAAAGGTGTTGGGTTCTGCCTATCGCCTGTTTTATGACGAACCCCTGGAGCTGGTGCGGGGCGAGGGTGTCTGGCTATACGATGCGCAGGGCAAGGCTTACCTGGATGTATACAACAATGTGCCGCATGTCGGACACTGTCATCCCGTGGTGGTTGACGCAGTCAGTCGCCAGCTCGCAACGCTCAATACGCACACGCGCTATCTTCACCCGGGCCTGATTGCCTACGCCGAGCGCCTGTTGCAGCGCTTACCTGCTGATATTGACAAGGCCATGTTCGCCTGTTCCGGTACCGAGGCCGTGGAACTCGCATTGCGCCTTGCACGTGCATCGACCGGCGGTGACGGTATCATCTGCACCCGCCATGCCTATCATGGCAACTCCTGGGCGGTGTCCCAGATTTCGCCGGAAACACCCGGCGCGGACCGCGCCACGCACGTGGTCACGGTCGAAGTTCCCGGTTTGCTTCATCGCAAAGCCGAAAGTGACCAGGCGCCAGTGAAACAATTCGTGACCGGCATTGAGCAGGCGCTGGAGTTGCTCAGCAAGCGCGGAATCAAGCTCGCCGCGTTCATCGTTGATACGGTGATGTCCTCGGAAGGGATCAACAGGTTCCCGGAGGGCCTTTCAGCGGCGGTTAAAAGGGTCAAAAATGCAGGTGGGCTCTTCATTGCCGACGAAGTTCAAATGGGATTTGGCCGCCCAGGCCGCTATTTCTGGGGCTTCGAGTGGCAAGGCGTGGCGCCGGATATCGTGACGATGGGCAAGCCGATGGGTAACGGTTACCCGGTGTCGGCTGTTGCCACGCGGTCGGAAATTCTCGACGCATTCTCCGGCCGGGCCGGTTATTTCAACACTTTTGGTGGCAGCCCGGTGGCTGCGGCTGCGGCCAACGCCGTTCTCGACGTCATCGAAGATGAAGCCCTGCAGGACAATGCCATGCTCACAGGGCGCCACCTGCGAAGCGGCCTGGCAGACCTGGCCGCAGAGTTCGAATGCATTGCTGATATCCGGGGAACCGGCCTGTTCAATGGCGTGGAATTGGTGACAGACCGGCAGTCAATGGAGCCCGCCACCGGCCTTGCTCACCGCCTCGTCAATGAACTGAAGCAGCGTGGCGTCCTGGTCGGACGCACCGGACCCGGGGAGAATATCGTCAAGCTGCGCCCGCCGATGGTGTTTTCGCGGGACGATGCTGATTTGCTGCTCGGGGCGTTTTCAGGCGCGCTTGAAACACAGCTTAAAAACCGTAAACGCTGAATCCACCGTCTATGGCCAGGCATTGGCCGGTCACGTAGCTGGCGCCCGGCATACACAAAAATGCCGCCACGCGTGCGACCTCTTCGGGCTGCCCAATTCGGCCCATCGGTGTTCGCTCGAGTATTGCGGCCTTGTACTCCGGATCATCCATGACCTGGCGCGCCAGTGGCGTGTCGATGTACCAGGGCGCGACGGCATTGACGCGGATGCCGAGTGACGCCCATTCAACAGCGCAATTGCGAGTCATCTGAACCAGGGCCGCCTTGCTCATTCCATACGGGGCACCGGTGCGCAGGTGGGTCAACCCGGCTACCGAGGCGTTATTGACCACGCTGGCAGGGGCACCCGCTTTCAAGTACGGCAGCAGGCGTCGGGACATTTCGAAATGCGAAGTCACGTTGGTGCTTTGTATCTGCAGGAACTCCTGCTGAGATATCTCCGACATGGGTTTACGGATGTTGGTGCCGACGTTATTAATCAGGATTTGCAACGCGCCATGATCGGCCACCGTTTCGACCAGCCGGTCCCGGCCGTCTTCGGTGGACAGATCCGATGCAACGGTCTGAATGCGGGTTTCCGTGAACCGTTCGCTGATGTTCGCGGCCAAAGACTCCAGCCCCTCACTGCCGCGCGCATTCAAAATCAGGTTGCAGCCCAGCGCAGCGAATTCATGGGCCATGGCGGCACCCAGGCCTTTGCTTGCGCCGGTAATCAGGGCCAACTGCCCGTCGAGCCGCCATGGGTTGTTCATGTCAGTAACCTAGTGAATGCTGCACAGGCAGTGTGCAGCCACGGTAAAGCCATCATCGCGCGAGGCGATAAAGCGCAGGTCTTCGATCATCTGCTGCACGAAGCTCGTCGGCAAATCACTGACACCGCGCTTGCCGGAGTGGATGCGGGCCAGAACACCTGAAGTCATTTCCAGCAACAGGCGCTCAAACTGGGTCAGCTCCGGCTCGGTCCAACTGACCGTGTAGGTGTCGCCCAGCCCGGCAATCCGCGCGGCCGATTCAACAGCATCCTGCAGTGTTCCGGTACGATCCACGAGGCCAAACTCCACTGCCTGGCGCCCGCTCCAGACCCGGCCCCTGGCAAATTCATTGACCGCCTCGCGGCTTTCAAAACCCCTCGAAACACGAACCAGGTCGAGAAACTCTTCGTAAATGTGGTTGGTGCTGCTCTGGAAGATTCGCTTGACATCTTCATCCAGTGGCCGGTCAATACGGAGCTTTCCTGCCAGCGGCGTGGTGCCGACACCATCGGCATACACCCCGATTTTCTGCAGCGTAGCACCAAAGGTCGGAATCATTCCGTACACCCCGATCGAACCGGTTATGGTGGCCGGGTTGGCCCAGATTTCATTGGCCCCCATGGCGATCCAGTATCCACCCGATGCGGCGACATCACCCATCGATACTACGACCGTTTTTCCTGACTCGCGCAGCGCCTGCACTTCGCGCCGGATGACTTCCGATGAGAAGGCGTCACCACCCGGGCTGTCAATTCTCAGCACTACCGCCTTGACCTGCTCGTCGCGGCCAGCGGCACGCAAGTCACCTGCCGTGGTTTCCGCGCCGATGCGGCCAGGGGGCTGTTCACCGCGCGTGATCTCACCCTCGGCGACCACGATTCGAACATTGCCTCGCTGGCGCGCCGTGCTGTAACCGGAAATCTCCAGGTAGTGTTCGATGCCCACCGCCCGAAAGCTGTCGCCCACGTCATTCGGCGCGCCGGTTGCAGCCAGCACCGTTCTCGCTTCCGGTCCACTGACCAGGCGGTCAACCAGCCCCAGGTTCAATGCCAGTTGTGCGAAGTCTCCTTCGGCGGCTTCGACCTTGTCGGCGAAGTTCGTAATCGCCTCGGTCAAACGAGACATGGGCATGCCGCGATTGCGCGATACGGCCTCAAGGTATTGTTGCCACAGGCTTTCAAGCCAGAACTGTGCCGCCTCCTTGGCCTCGGGCGACATGTCGTTGCGAATATAGGGTTCCATTGCCGACTTGTACTCACCGACGCGGAACAGGTTTATCTCGACCTCGAGTTTTTCCAGGCCTTCGCGGTAAAAGTGACGGATATTGGAGTACCCGTCCATCCAAACCAGGCCGTCGGGGCTAAGCCAGATTTCGTCGGCCATTGATGCCAGGTAATACTGGTGCTGCCCCAGCGCCTCGGCCACCGCGTAAACCGGTTTGCCACTGGCCTTAAACGCAGTGATCGCGTGCTCGATATCCTGCAGCGAAGATAGGCCGATATTCCACAAATAGTCGGTATCAATCACCATCTGGCTGATACGGCTGTCGCGGCTGGCGCGATCAACCGCTTCGAGAATATCGCGTAATCGCGTCTCTACCGGCGCCTGGTCGGTGGCCCTGGCGAGCGCCCGGTCGAGGGGGCTGCTGCTGTATTGTTCGACCACGTTCCCGTGCGGACGCAAAACCAGGGTGGTATCGCCGCGCATCGACAGGGGCTCGTCAGGCCGCAGCATGGCAACGTAAAAAACGTACAGGAAAAGCAGGAACAGTACGTTAAGGAATACGATCCTGGCGCCATTAACAATGCGCCAGAAACGCAGCCAGCCGCGCACCAGGATTGATCGATTTTCTGTCATGTGAATTACCGCTCCGTCAAGCAGCCTATTGTATGAACCTCATGAGACCCGGACAAACCGCCATTTGTCACGGTTCAAAGAGTAAATTGCTGGCGAGATCATCGAATCCTGTCACCAGATTTTTGTCAATCACGCCACTCTGCCGGTGAACCAAGACCTCTGAATTACTCTATATTATTGATTAATAATAATTTAATAAGTATGGCACGAATTCTGCATCTACTAGCTTAAACCAGATTGATTACCAAGGAGCACCAAATCAATGGGAGCCTTTTCAAGAATTCGATACGTTATTGCCGCCAACGTCAACGCATTGATCGAGCGCGCCGAGAACCCTGAGAAATTGCTCAGGGCACTGATTCGGGAAATGGAAGATGCCGGCGAAGATGCCCGCCTCGCCAGTGCCGAACTGCTCGCGGAGCAGACGCACCTGGAGCGCGTGGCCGGGCAACTGGAAAGTGAAATTGCCGAATGGCAGGAACGCGCCGAAAAAGCGGTAGAAACCAGCCGTGACGACCTCGCACGGGCCGCATTGAAGGCCAAGGCAGAACGTGCCGACACGCTGGAATCCGTCCATGACGAGTCCAGCTTGCTGACTGACCGCATTGCCCATCTTGAACAGGACATGACCACACTGAAGGGCAAACTCGCCGAGGCCAAGCTGAAGCTCAAGGAAATGCTGGCACGCCAGGAAGTCCGTCCCGCGCCTTCGCGGCGGGAAGTGAAACTGTCCGGTAACGAACGCAAGATCCAGCAGGCCATGGGCCGCTTCGACCGGTTGCAATCACAGGTAGAGCGGCTCGAGGCTCGGGTTCGCTCATACGAGGTGGGCACCGTTGCGCCATCAGCCTGGGATGCAGAGGTGGACAGCAACGACCCGGTTATTGAAGCGGAACTGGAAGCCCTGAAGATGAAAACATTCGGGCAGCAGTCAGAAGCGAAGCAATTGGAATCCAGCGAGTCCTGACGGGTGACTTCAAATCACCACGAACGGTCTCGCCGGCACAATTTTTCCCGGCACCGCAGCGCCCGTGTAGACCGGCGTCCGGACGGTGCGCTGCTCGCCGGGGTCTGTGCCGGAATTGCCGAACGCCTGGGCTGGAACACGTGGGCGCTGCGCCTGTTGTTCGTGCTGGGCCTGTTGATCAAGCCCATACCCACCGGGCTGGTCTACCTGGCCCTTGCGTTCCTGGTACCGCGGGTCGCTGGCAGAAAGAACGAATCGACTCCAGAGCCCGGCCTGGCATCTGAAGAACTCAGCGCCCGAAATCAGCGCATCGCAGACCTGGAGCGCCGCTTCCGCGATCTCGAAGCGGGCGGGGAACAAAGAAAGTGATGGGGTCAGGGTGACACACTCTGTCCCTTTACTCTGACCCCGCCGCGCCCGGGCCTGCTGCGACTTCTTCAAACCGCCTGATTCGGGAATTGCTTTCCCGCCAGAAACGGCTCGCCATCAGGATGGCCCCGGCTGTCAGACCGGCGATCATACCCATCCACATGCCAGAGGGTCCCAGGCCCTCGTTGAAGGTCAGGTAGTAGCCCAGCGCCATGCCGATCAGCCAGTAGGAAATAATGTTATAGACCATGGGCCACAAGGTGTCCTTGAGACCCCTGAGTGCGCCCGCTGAACAAATCTGTATGCCGTCGGGAAACTGGAAAATGGCAGCGAAGAACAGCAGCGTCACGGCCACCGAGGCAATCGCCGGGTCCGAGGTGTAAATGCCAACGACCCACTCCGGAAAGAAAATCATGATAAATGCGCTGATACTCTGTGAGCACAGCACGATCAGCAACCCTATCAGGCCGGCATAGCGCGCGGCGCGCGGTTCACCTCGCCCGATGGCGTTGCCGACGCGGGTCGTTACGGCACTGGCCAGGCCCAGCGGAATCATGAACACCAGTGCTGAAAAATTGATCGCCACCAGGTGGCCGGCGGTTGGAAGCGGCCCGAGCCGGCCAATCAGGATCGCAGCGCCGACAAACAGGCTGCCTTCAACGAAGATCGTCACCGCGATGGGCAGGCCAATCCTGAGCAGTTCGACAAGGCGCACCATGTCCGGCCGCTGCAGGCCTGCAAACGGCTGGTAATCGCGAAAATGATGATGAAAGCGGATATAGACCAGCAGCAGGGCCGCCTGCATCCAGATCACGATGGACGTCGCGTAGCCGCAACCCTCTGCACCCAGGGCCGGCATACCAAACTTGCCGAACATCAAAATCCAGTTCAAGGGCACGTTCAGCAAGACACCAAACAGGCCGATATACATCGTTGGCTTGGTATGGCCCGTGCCTTCGCTGAAAAAGCGCAACAGGAACACCAGTGTCATGCCCGGCGCGCCCCAGGCGAGCGCATCCATGTAGCCGTCCGCAACCGGGATGATGCTGGCCTCGACATCGAGCAGCCTGAGCACTTCGCCCCCCTGGCCCATGATCAGGGTAAACGGCAAAGCCAGCACCAAGGCCAGCCAAAATGCCTGTCGCGCTGCCGCGCCCGCGGCGAGCCGCTGGCCGGCCCCATCGTGCTGCGCAACGATGGGCTGCACAGCCATCAGGGTTCCGATGGTGAACATCAGGCAGGCAGACCAAACCGCTCCGCCGGTGGCGAGCGCGGCCAGCGCAACATCCTTGTCAGCAAGCCGGCCGGCCATCACGGTATCAACGAAGTTCATGCCAAAGCTTGCCACCAGCCCTATCATGACCGGCGCGGCCAACTCCAGGGTTCTGCGTATTTCAGCAAGATGATTTTTATGCACGGTTATACTGTATTTTTTGTTGTTGGCAGCGCTGGATAGTGGCCGCCGTGGCCTGTTTGCGCATTGTACAGGGAGATACGCGCCCATGAGTCTTCGTGCATTCGTCACCGGGGGCAGCGGTTTTGTCGGTTCGAACCTGCTCAAGCAACTGTGCCAGGCTGGATGGCAGGTGACCGCCCTGGTACGTGACACCAGCCCCATGGAGGACATTCACAATCTCGACGCAACGTTTGTCAACGGTGACGTCACCGATGCGAACAGCGTCCTCGCCGCCATGCCTGCGGACCTGGACGCCGTTTTTCACGTCGCCGCCAGCACCAGCATCTGGTCTGGAAACAACCTGGCGCAGAGACGAATAAACGTTGATGGCACCCGGCACGTTGTCGATGCCGCGATTCGCCGTAACGCAAAGCGACTGATACATACATCCAGCTTCGTCGTCTGGGGTTTTCACCGTGACGTGCTGCAAGAAACCAGCCCCCGGCTCGAAAACGCCGATTGGATCAACTATGTCCGAACCAAGTTCGAGGCCGAGGAAATTGTCAGAGAGGCCGTAGCGAATCACGGTCTCGATGCCGTAATCCTGAACCCCGCCCATATCCTGGGCCCGGGTGACCGGCATAACTGGTCACGGGTGATTCGCATGGTGCACCGGAATCGCCTGCCGGGCGTACCGCCCGGCGGTGGCGCTTTTGCCGATGTCCGCGAAGTCGCCCGTGCGCACATCAATGCTTTCCACAACGGACGTGGCGGCGAAAATTACCTGCTGGGCGGGCCGGACACGCAGTTCATCGATATCGTCCGCATGACGGGTAAACTGCTGAAACGTAAAGTGCCGGCCAGGCCAACGCCATCATGGTTATTGAAAATTATTGCGAGGCTCCAGGCGATGGTGGCCGCAATCACGCGCAAGGAGCCCGAAATCACGCCCGAAGGTGCCGCGATGATTACCCGTCACATACAATGCGATTCTTCGAAAGCCACCGCTGAACTGGATTACCGCTTCACCGCGGTGGATCAACTGCTGGCTGACACATGCCGCTGGATGCGCAACAAGGGCATGTTGAACTAGAACTGGTGAATAACGCTTTATGTCAGAAAACGAATCACAATCAGATATTGCCTCGGACCTGAACCAGCCTGCGCCGGTCGCCAGGGACCGGTCCCTGAGCGTTCCTCGGGAACGCCTTGCCGGATCGCCTGCCTGCCTGAACTGTGGCACGGAACTGAGTGGCCCGTTTTGCTATTACTGCGGCCAGCCGGACCGCAATTTTTTGCGCTTTTTTCCTGTCTTGCTGCGCGAAATGCTGTCTGATTTCATCGACCTTGATTCGCGCTTCGCGCGCACCATGAAACCGTTGATGTTCCGGCCAGGCAGGTTGACCAGGGACTACCTGGACGGCAGGCGTTTTCGCTACACGCCACCCATTCGCCTGTATCTTTTTTCGAGCATCGTGTTTTTCCTGGTTGCAGCCCTGCTGTCCAGCAATGCCGCCCGTGAAGGTGTCGAAACCCTGTCTGCCAACCAGGGCCAATTGACCGAGGAACAGGCTGCCGAAGCCCGCGAGGCCCTGAAGGACATATCTCCGGAAGTACGCGAGCAGTTGAACATGGACTTGGACAAGGTCATCGATAACGCGGCGCGCCGTTCCGCGGACGCCGCCATGAGCGCGGAAGAATCACGAATCGACGGCCCGCAAAACCAATGGTTCAATATTGACGGTATCCAGTTCAACGACCAGCCCTGGGACGCCGAAACCAACCCTGTAGACCTTCCCTGGGTGCCGCAATGGATCGATGACTGGATCAATGGCGAACTGGAAGACTCGCCAGCCAAGGCCGAAGAAATCAATCGTGACCCAGACGTGATCATTGACCAGATCTTCGACCTGCTGCCGGCCACGGTTTTCGTCTTGCTGCCAATCGTGGCGCTGTTGTTCAAGTTCTGGTACCTGTTTGCCAAACGCTTTTATATCGAGCACCTGATTTTCGCGCTGCACAACCATGCCTTCCTTTTTGTCAGCCTGACACTTTTGCTGCTGGGCGCGATTGCCGAAGGGCGCCTTAGCGAGGCGGGCATTGACTGGGCCGCCTCCGGTGTTGCGGGCGCGGTCACGGCCTTGTCCGTGTGGATGCCGCTCTACCTGCTGATTTCCCTGCGCACGGTTTACCGGCAGAACTGGTTCCTGACCCTGTTCAAGTTCGGGGTGATCGGCGTGTGTTACACCACGCTACTGATCGGACTGACCGTTATCGTGGCCGTGCTCAGCTTCCTGTTGCTTTGACCGCGGCCGACGTCAGCTGTACCGCTCCCTGAGATAATTGAACACCGCGCGTAGTCCCAGCGCTTCGCCGCCGACATGGCGGCCGGGGCTGGCTGACTGGTTCCAGCCATAGGTGTCTATATGCACCCAGGGCACTTCTTTTTCGACAAAGTGCTCCAGGAACAGCGCCGCGATAATGCAACCGCCAAGGCCGGTGCTTCCGATGTTATTGAGATCGGCAATTTCGCTCTTGAGCAGCTTCTTGTACGGCTGATACAAGGGCATCATCCACAACGGGTCTTCGACGCGATCACCTGAATCAACGATCGCTTTTGCGATTTCGAGGCGGTTTGAAAATACTGGCGGCAGGTCGGTACCCAGGGCCACGCGGGCGGCGCCGGTCAGCGTGGCAAAATCAATCACCAGGTCCGGTTTCTTTTCGCAGGCGAAGGCCAGCGCATCAGCCAGCACCACCCTGCCCTCGGCATCGGTGTTACCGATTTCAATGTGCAGACCCTTGCGCGTGCCGATGACGTCACCGGGGCGGTATGCATTACCCGATACGGCGTTCTCCACTGCAGGAATCAGCAGTTCCAGCCTGACCGGCAGCTCGTACTGCATGACCAGTCGCGCCAGTGCGATCACGTGGGCGGCACCGCCCATGTCTTTTTTCATGATTTTCATGCCGGCTGCATTTTTCAGGTCCAGCCCGCCGGTATCGAAGCAAACACCTTTACCGACCAGCGCCAGCAGCGGCGCCTTGCGCTCGCCCCAGCTCATGCGGATAAATTGCGGAGCGCGGTCCGCGGCACGCCCGACGGCGTGAATGGCGGGGAAATTTTCAGTCAAAAGGTCCTCGCCCGAGACAACCTCAACGCGCGCTCCGAAAAAATCCGCCTGTCGTTGCGTATCTGCCGCCAGCTCCGCAGGCCCCATGTCCTCCGTCGGTGTATTGATCAGGTCGCGCACCAGTTTCTGGGCGTCGAACAGGTTCAAAACATGTTCGGCAACGTCCTTGTCCAGGCACAGGACCGGCGTGTCCCCGGATTGCTTCACGTAGCGCTCGAACCGGTAGGCAGCAAGCCCCCAACCAAGGCTGGCCTGGATCCGGTGATCCTTGCTCCACACGGACACCAGCCGATAACGAGCTGCGGGCAGGCCCGATGGCAAGCCCGCCATCTGGTACAACCAGCCACTGTCAGCCGTTCCAAACACGACTTCCTCCAGTTGTCCCCGTGCATCCGGCAATGCGCACCATTTACCCGGCGAGGCATCGAAGCCCGAGGACTCAAGCCAGCGCTGGTGATGATCCGGCGCGTTCTCCAGCCATTGTTGGTAATCGGTGGCGTGCACCGGGATCAGCGGAATGGCTTGCTCGTCGAAATCAGTGGTGTAAATCATGCGTTTTCCTGTATTGAAGCTCTGGTTTCAACGGTAAACGTTTAGCCCGGCTCAGTCGATCCTTGCAAAGTACGACCGCCCTTCACGGTTGATCTGCAAAACGAAGGGTGCGCGGATATTTCGAAGGTGTTCACCGAATTCCACCAGGTTGCGGATACTGTCCCGGTTGATCCCGGTGATCACGTCTCCCGGCCGGATGCCTTCATAGGCCAGCAGGCTTCTTTGCTCCAGCTCCGCCACCAACACCCCGCTGACACGGCCGTTCCTCAGTCGCGCCGGCAGCTCTGTAAACACCGCCCCTGCAAAGCGGCGTCCCAGTGTTTCGCCGTCCAGGCGCAAAGGTTCCTGCACCATCAATGCGGCCTTCAACAGGACACGGTCTCGCAAATATTCCACGTCAAGCGCTTCGCCAACCGGCGCCGAGCCTTCGGCATTCAGAAAATCCCGTGCGCCATTCACCGGGCGACCGCCAATTGCCGTCACCACGTCACCGGGCCGGATACCGGCACGTTCAGCGGTGCTTCCTGCCATCACCTCGGCCACCAGCGCGCCGCGCTCTCGATCTATGCCAAAGGCTCCGGCCAGATCACTGGTCAGATCCTGTACAACCAGGCCCAGCGTGCCACGGCGCACCTCGCCAAAACGGATTAACTGGTCCATCACGTACTGGGCCATGCGTGAAGGAATGGCGAACCCTATTCCGACATTGCCACCGCTGGGCGTGAAGATGGCACTGTTGATGCCAACCAGCTCGCCGCGCAGGTTGATCAGTGCGCCACCTGAATTGCCCGGGTTAATGGAGGCATCGGTCTGGATAAAATTCTGGTACTCAAGCCCCCTGACGCCGGTCCGGCCCAGGGCGCTGACAATGCCCGATGTAACGGTCTGTCCCAGCCCAAAAGGATTACCTACCGCAACGACGAAATCCCCGACCTCCAGCGCATCGCTGTCGGCCAGCTTGAGTGCGCTGAGGCCGTCCGGCTCGATACTGATGACGGCAAGATCCGTATCCGGGTCTGTTCCGATTAACCTGGCTTCAAGGCTGCGGCCGTCCTTGAGCGTCACGGCGATATCATCTGCGCCCTCGATAACGTGATTATTGGTCAATACGTAGCCCTTGGCCGCATCGACGATGACGCCCGATCCCAGGCTCTGGGAAACCCGCTCACGCGGGGTATCAGGCACATTGAAGAAGCGCCTGAATATCGGGTCATCGAGCAGCGGGCTGCGAACCCTGACCCTTGTCTGGGTATAAATGTTCACCACCGAGGGTGTCACTTCCTTGAGCACCGGCGCCAGCGAGGGCAGCGGCTGGCCATCCACCGAAGCGGGTAGCGCCGCCTGTACGGGCAAGCTCAATAATGCAAACAGCAAACAGCAAAATCTCATGCAAAGCTCCAGCAGCCAATTCAGACTATCGGACTTCAAATTTGCGTCCGGGTTCGCGACATTAACGTGCTCGATTGCCGATCGCCAGTATCCAGCCCGCAAAAGTCACATGACGCGGGGCGTAGTTTTGTTGCGATTTACATGGAAACCGGATATACAGCCCTATTATGTACATGGCACCCGCCGAAATTGACGCTAGTCTTGATTCTGTCACGTTTTCGGGCAACTATTGATGTCCATGAACCTGCAACAACAAGTCCTTCGCACCGACGTGTCGGGTATGCCGCTGGAATGGATCAATTACCAGGACGCGGTTCGCCTGATCTCGCTCGAGCAAGTCAGCTATGCGCTGGGCAAGACGCTGTATTGCATTCATGGCGGTATCAATGCCGCCAGCGGCCTGCAGAGCCAGGTAGAAGTGAACGCGATCCTGGCGACCTGGGGAACCCACCCGCATAAGCATCTTTTTGCTGACAGCTATGTGCCGCCGCTCAGTAACAAGGCTTTGTTCAGGCGCGACCAAAACCTGTGCCTGTATTGTGGGCAGCAGTTTCCGAATTTCATGTTGTCACGCGATCACGTGGCGCCGCTGAGCCAGGGTGGCAAGGACAAGTGGTCGAATGTCGTCACGGCTTGCAAACGTTGCAACAACTACAAGGCCGGGCGCACGCCCGAGCAGGCGGGTATCCAGTTACTCGCCATTCCCTTCACGCCTACCCATGCAGAATACGTTTACCTGCAGGGCCGCAAGATCCTGGCCGACCAGATGGAGTTTCTGCTTGCGCACTTCCCGCGCAACAGTGAACTGAGAAAACGCGTCGAACAGGGCCAGTCGCTGCTGGCCTGACACATGGGGCCGGTATACCTGGTAGATGCCAGCATTTACGTTTTTCGCGCCTGGTTTTCAGTCCCCGATGAATTCTCAACCGAAGACGGGCATCCGACCAATGCAGTGTATGGTTTTACCGGTTTCCTGTGCAGCCTGCTCGAACAGGCAGAGTCTGGGCATGTCGGCGTGGCCTTCGACGAGTCCCTGACGACCAGTTTTCGCAACGAAATCTATCCCCAGTACAAGGCCAATCGCGATCCTGCCCCTGAAGACCTGAAACGGCAGTTCAAGTGGGCCAGGCAGGTTGCCGAGGCACTGGGACTGCAGTGTTTCGCCGACCCCTCGTACGAGGCAGATGACCTGATCGGGACGCTGTCGGAGTACTGGCGCGCCCGCGGACATTCAGTGAATGTCGTCAGCAGCGACAAGGATCTCGTGCAACTGGTCAGAAAGGGGGACTATTGGTGGGACTTCGCGCGCAACCGGAAACTCGGTCACGGCGCGGTCAGTGAGAAGTTTGGCGTACGGCCTGAACAGATGGCTGATTTTCTGGCCCTGACCGGTGACAGCGTCGACAACATCCCTGGCGTGCCGGGCGTCGGACCCAAGACGGCCTCGGCGCTGCTCCAGCATTTCGAGGACCTCGATGCGATACGAGAGCGCCTGGCAGAAGTCCAGCACCTGAGCATCCGCGGCGCCAAGTCGCTGCACAAAAAACTCGAAGAACACTGGCCAGCAGCAGAATTGGCTCGCCGGCTGACCGTCATCAACACCGAGGTGCCAAGTGCGCTGGAACGACCCGACGTGGTCAGGGGCTCAATTGATGAAGCGAAGCTGAACCGCTTGTTCGACGACCTTTCCTTCGGGCGGATGCTTCGCCATCGTTGCCTTCAGACTGCCTGAGGAGGCTCGCTGGCGGTCAGTCCTTCTTTTCCCCTTCGCCTGGCAGCGAATCGCCCGGCCGAACCATTCCTGCAGCCTGTGACTTACGGTATTGATCCAGCAACTGTTCAAGCTGGGGGTCGACCATGGTTGGCGTTTCGGCGATGTTGATACGCGCAATGGTGACCGCAGAAGGCTCGTCCTTGCCCCAATGGCTGTTGGCCAGGAAAAAGAACTCATCGCCCCGCACCTCGCCATACCTGGGAGTGTCAAAAATATCCAGCGCCACGGCCATCGGTGCAATGGCGCTGACGCTGGTTCCGGTGGGGTCCAGGTCCAGCCGCATGACTCTTTGAGGGCTAATCCCGCTTTGCACGATTACCAGTGAATTGCCCCACACGCTGAGTCCGTCAATACCGCCGAGGTTCAGGGTCTCGGGGCCCTTGAGGCGTACCGAACGCGCACTGGCGATTTCGATTACGGTGATGCCCATTTCATGGTCAGCCAAATACAGCAGGCGGCCATTCTCAGACAAGTCCATACCTCTTAGGCTGACAAAGTAAGGCTGGTTAAAGTAAGGCCGCAGCGCCGGCTCACCCGGTTCCAGCACGTATACCATTGGCAGCAACGCGTCGGTGGCGAATATTTTGCCGGCAGGATCAATCACCAGCTTGCCGAGAATGTGCGGACGGCCATCAGCCGGAACCGGGTAACGATGCAGGATTTCCATCGTATCGAGCTGAAACTCGACCAGCATCGACCGGCCCTGGTCCTCTTTCTTGCCACCCCTGAATTGCGGGTTGGAAGCGCTGCTGGCATAAAGCCGGTTTCGCGCGCTATCGACCGCCAGGCCATACACCCCCCACAGTCCATTTTCTTCACTGGCCCTGAGCAGTTCGCGGCTTTGCCCGTCGGCGTCAACCTGCAGTATCAGGCCATCGGTAATCGTGCCAACCAGGAACGCTTCGCGGGAGGCATCCCAGGCGATGGAGTCGGGCAGCAACACTTCGGCAGCCAGCCGTGCTACGACGCTGGCATCACCCAGCGGATTTGCGGCACTGACCATGAGCCCGTTCAGGTGCTCGTAAAGCTCTGTGCCACGAATGTTTTGCGACTCCGGCGCCTTGTCGAAATCATAGGATAGTCCTTGCCGCTGCATTTTCAGCATCGTGTCGTATGCCGCTGCCTTGTCATCCAACAATGCGTTTGCGAGCACCAGCTGGAACATGTATTCGCTGTTGTACGGCCGCAAGTTGCCCAGCGCGACCAGTGCATCGCGAAGCAGGGTGAAATTCTCGGCCTGGTAAGCCTCGCTAACCTTCTTGCGCAGTTCAGGAACACTAAGCTTGCTCACGTCCTGTCGTGCCGTGGCGGGCGTTCCGATGTCCTCGGGGTCAATAGCCTGGGCCTGGACGGCCGCGGACAGCCAGATGCAACAGGCAACAATAGTGCTTCTAAAAATCATCGATAATTCCTCGCAGGACAATGCAATTTCGGGCTGCGTGCTTTGAGCGGTTCTGTGCGCATTGGTTCAATTCATCCCCCAACGCGCCGGCGGGATACAATCTGACCAGTTTACCAGAGCACGGGGATTACCAAGACATGCCAGATTACAAAAAACTGTACAGCGGCCGCTACCTGGGCCTGGTTGAACGTGAGCGGTGGGAGTACACCACGCGCGTCAACGCCAGTGCGGTGGCGGTGCTCATTCCGTTGACCCAACAGGGGGAACTGTTGCTGGTGGAGCAGTTTCGTGTTCCGGTCAACGCGGTGGTTACGGAATTGCCGGCCGGCCTGGTCGGTGACCTGGACGATCCTGAAGAGCCCCTGGTGACGGCCGCTTACCGTGAGTTGGAAGAAGAAACCGGTTTCAGGGCTGAAAAACTGGATATTCTGTTGACCTGTCCCAGCTCTGCGGGCATGAGCGACGAGTTGGTCACTTTCGTGCTTGCCCGGCAGTTGCATCAAACCGGGCCTGGCGGCGGGGATGACAGCGAAGAGATCACGGTTCACCGGGTACCGTTGGGTGAAGTGGACGAATGGCTGGCGGGGCGACTTGCCATGGGCCACCAGGTCGACCCAAAAATATACACCGCGCTTTATTGGCTGGGCCGACTGAACTCCGGCCAGCAGGCGATACCCACCCCTTCAGATTGAGTGCCAGAGATTCAACAGCGCCGTCGCCATGATCATCAACCACGTAATGACGGTTCCCCAGGTTCGGAACATGTTGACGCTGTACCTGCGCGCAAGCCCCCAGGCATGCATCAGCCGGCCGCCCAGCAGTGCGGCGCCCAGGGTGTGCAGCAACCACATCTGGCTCACTTCCTGCTCCAGCAACAACAGCAGGATCAGCGCAATGGGCACGTATTCGATAAAGTTTCCCTGCGCCCGGTTTGCTCGCTCCAGGCCAGCATCTTCGCCGAGGCCCAGGCTGACCTTGGCGCGGCGTCGATTGAATGAAACGCGGGCCGACAGAAAAACGAATATCAGGCCCAGCAATGAGGCATAAAACGTCGTAACCGGGAAATTCATGTCCAGCACTCCAGCAGATCCGGGTTTGCATAACATAGCCCTGTTTGCCCCGGGCCTCCAACACATTGACGCCGGCCCGTCACGGCCGCACCATGGAAGATCACCCCAAATGCGAAGCCAGCCAGGACTTGCACCATGACCGCACCACCCACCTTTACTTTATTCCTTGTTTTTTTGTGCAGTTCCCTGCATGCGGAAGGTGTGCCGCCTACGGCCCCGGTTGCCATCGCCATTCACGCCGGCGCTGGCACCATCAAGCGCGACGAGCTGTCATCCGAGGCAGAAGCTGAAATTCGCGCAACCCTGGAGAAAGCCGTGCGCGCCGGTCACGCGGCGCTGACTTCCGGTCAGCCCGGCGTGGAGGCAGTGCGGGCCGCGGTGAACATCCTCGAGGATTCCCCGCTGTTCAACGCGGGCAAGGGCGCGGTCTTCAATGCCCGGGCACAAAACGAACTGGATGCGTCCATCATGGACGGCGCAAGCCTGAATGCGGGTGCCGTGGCAGCCCTGAAAAGGGTCCGCAATCCGATCGACCTGGCCATTTCCGTCATGAACCAGTCAAGGCACGTGATGATGATTGGTGTCGGCGCCGAACAGTTTGCAATCGAACAGGGCTTCGAGCTGGTGGATCCATCTTATTTCCACACCGACCACCGCCTTGAACAGCTTCGCGAACGGCAGGCCGACGAGCAAGCCAACGTAAAACAGGACGAGGCCTGGTATTCCACGGTTGGCGCCGTGGTGCTCGACCAGTCGGGCAACCTTGCCGCGGGTACCTCGACTGGTGGCCTGACCAACAAGCGCTGGGGCAGGATTGGAGATACGCCCATTATCGGTGCCGGGAACTATGCCAACAACAACGGCTGCGCAGTCAGTGCAACAGGAACCGGCGAGTATTTCATTCGCCACGTCGTGGCGCACAGCATCTGCATGCGCGTGGCGGGTGGCCAGGCCATAGCCGAGGCGGCCGACCGACTGATTTTCGATACACTACTGCCTGACGGTGGTGATGGTGGCGTCATCGCCATGGACCCGAAGGGCGAAATCGCCTTCTCATTCAACACCGCCGGCATGTACCGGGCGAGCATTGACCGCAACGGAAAACTTTACGTAGGAATTTACGCAAATGAATAGCTCCAAACCTGGATTACCCTGGTTGTTCCTGGCACTGGATATTGTCGGTATGGTGCTGCTGGTGGTCGGAATACTGGCACTGACCGGTGTTGATTTCGGGCACCCGGTGCTGAAAACCGTTGCGCCCGGATTTATCGCGCTGGGTCTGCTGCTGATGGTGCCCATTGCAGTTTGGGCCATACGTCGGGGAAGGGCCTGACATGAAATGGTTGTATCTTTCGATGTTATTGCCTGTGATCGCGGTCGCGGGGCCAGAACAGTCGCCTTATTCGGGACAGCAATCGCGCCCAATCAAGGCGCTTTCCGCCAGCCAGGTGAAGGCCTACCTTGAAGGCCAGGGCATGGGCTATGCAAAGCCCGCAGAATTGAACCACTATCCAGGACCGAGGCACGTGCGGGAACTTGCCGGGCAACTAAAATTGAGCGCGTCACAGTTGCGCCAGACCCGCGAGACTGAGCGGCGCATGAAGGAGTCTGCCAGCGCGCTGGGTGCGCAACTGGTTGAGCTGGAGCGATCGCTCGATGAAGCGTTCGCCTCGGGCCAGATCGACGACGACTCTCTCGCCGGAAAGATTATGCAAATCGCGGAACTTGATGGCCAAATTCGCCTGGCCCACCTTGCTGCCCATCTCGAAATGCGAAGGCTGTTGTCGAGCGAGCAAATCGTACTTTATGATCAGCTCAGGGGCTACGGAAGCAGGCACTCCCGCGAAGATCACCCCAGCCACGAAGGAGCCGGTCATTCACACTGAAGCGCTTCAGTCTTTGGTCAGGCGTTGAATCAGGCGCAGGCTCGGGTCCGACTGGTTCAGCGAGTAGATGTGCAATCCCGGTGCGCCTCCGCGCAGCAATCTTGAACACAGGTCGGTCACCACCTCCAGGCCGAACGCCCGGATCGACTCCCGGTCTTCGCCGTAAGCTTCCAGTCTCTTGAGTATCCATTGCGGAATTTCTGCGCCGCATTGTTCAGAAAAACGGGACAATTGCCGGTAATTGGTAATCGGCAAAATTCCGGGGCGGATCGGGATGGTGATGCCAGCCTTCTGGCAATCATCGATAAAACGGAAATAGCTGTCAGCGTTGTAAAAATACTGGGTGATTGCTCCGGTCGCACCGGCATCCACCTTGCGCCGGAAGTATTTCAGTTCCGCGCCCGGTGAGGCCGATTCGGGGTGAAACTCCGGGTAGCAGGCCACTTCGATACTGAAACGGTCACCGCAATGCTCGCGTACAAATGAAACCAGTTCATTGGCATAGCAGAACGGTCCTTCTTCGGCGCCATCAGCCTGCCGGTCACCGCGCAGCAGCACCAGCCGCCTTACCCCGGCCTTGGCATAGTCGTCGAGATAGCCCGCCAACGCCTCCCTGCTGTCCACCTTGCAGGATACGTGGGGCGCCACCGGCACCCCGGAATTTGCCTGCAGGCCCATGACTGCCTTGTGCGTGGCATCGAGCGATGACCCGCCGGCGCCAAAAGTCACTGAGAAATATTCCGGCTTCAGCGCGGCCAGCTCCCGCCACGCCGCCTCGAAGCGCTGCTGCTGCTCATCGCTACGCGGTGGGAAAAACTCGAATGACAGTGGCGTCCAGGCTTTTAACATGGTGACGGGAGACCGGCGGCAGGTGACGAATGGCGGGTTACGGGATGCCTGGCGTTTATCGCCCGCGAAGTCACCCGTAACCCGTCACCTGTCACTGTACTTAGTACCGGTAATGATCCGGCTTGAACGGACCCTCTGCTTCAACACCGATGTACGAAGCCTGCTCATCCGACAGTTCGGTCAGGTTTGCACCAATGCGTTCCAGGTGCAAACGCGCCACGCGCTCGTCGAGATGTTTCGGCAACACGTAAACCTGGTTCTCGTAACGCTCACCATGTGCCCACAGCTCGATCTGCGCCAGGACCTGGTTGGTGAACGAGTTGGACATCACGAAACTCGGATGCCCGGTAGCACAGCCCAGGTTCACCAAGCGGCCCTTGGCCAGCAGGATAATACGGCGGCCATCGGGCAGAATCACGTGATCCACCTGCGGCTTGATGTTTTCCCACTCGTATTTTTCTTCGAGCGAAGCAACGTCAATTTCATTATCGAAATGACCGATATTGCAGACGATCGCCTGGTGCTTCATACGCGACAGGTGATCATGGTTGATGACGTGATAGTTACCGGTTGCGGTCACGAAGATGTCGGCCTTGTCGGCGACATCATCCATGCGCACGACCCGGTAACCTTCCATGGCCGCCTGCAGCGCACAGATCGGATCTATTTCCGTAATCCAGACCGTGGCGCCAAGACCCTTCAGGGACTGGGCGCAGCCTTTACCCACGTCGCCATAACCGGCGACCACGGCAATCTTGCCGGCGATCATCACGTCGGTTGCGCGCTTGATGCCGTCCACCAGCGACTCGCGGCAACCGTACAGGTTGTCGAACTTGGACTTGGTCACCGAGTCGTTGACGTTGATGGCCGGGAACGGCAGGGTCCCTTCCTTAGCCATGTTGTACAGGCGCTTGACGCCGGTCGTGGTTTCCTCGGTCACGCCCTCGATTGCGGCGAATGCTTTCGAGTACCAGCCCGGGCGGCTGTCGAGCCGCTTGCGGATGGCATTGAACAGCGATACTTCCTCTTCGCTGGCCGGGTTATCCAGCACGCTGCGGTCTTTTTCAGCCTGCGCGCCCAGGTACAACAACAGCGTGGCGTCGCCACCGTCGTCAAGGATCATGTTGGCAAAGGTCTGGTTGCCGTTTTCGTCGGTCCACTCGAAAATGCGGTGGGTGAACTCCCAGTACTCGTCCAGCGATTCGCCCTTGAAGGCAAACACCGGGGTGCCGCCGGCCGCAATTGCCGCAGCCGCGTGATCCTGGGTTGAATAGATATTGCACGAAGCCCAACGCACATCGGCGCCCAGCGCTTCCAGCGATTCGATCAGCACTGCTGTCTGGATGGTCATGTGCAGGCTACCAGCGATGCGCGCACCCTTCAGCGGCTGTGTGTCGCGATATTCGTCGCGCACGGCCACCAGGCCGGGCATCTCGGTTTCAGCAATATTGATTTCACGCCGCCCCCAGTCCGCCAGGGACAGGTCCGCAACATGAAAGTCTTTGGTTTCAAGGTTTTCAATTACAGCATTCACTGTTGATTCTCCATGTACAAGCGAGCGCAGTTCAGTGAAAACCGGGCTTCCGAGCCTGGCCTGCCATGCTTTGATGCGGCAGGTCGCAGCGCTCCTCGGCGCCCGGCAATTCAATCAGCTGAGGCCGGCGTCGGCCCTCAACTGTTCCACGTGATCGGTTTTTTCCCAGTTGACTCCCAGGTCTTCCCTGCCCATGTGCCCGTAGGCCGCCAGCGGCTGATAGATCGGCCGGATCAGGTCCAGCATCCTGATGATGCTGTACGGCCGCAGGTCGAAATGCTGGCGCACCAGCTTCTCGATGTCATGCACCGGGACTTTTTCCGTGCCAAAAGTGTCAACCGTGATCGAGGTGGGATCGGCTACGCCAATGGCATAGGAAACCTGGATTTCGATACGATCGGCGAGTCCCGCCGCGACGAGGTTCTTGGCCACGTAACGCGCCGCGTAGGCCGCTGACCGGTCGACTTTCGACGGGTCTTTTCCGGAAAATGCACCGCCACCATGACGGGCCATGCCGCCGTAGGTATCAACGATGATCTTGCGGCCCGTCAGGCCGGCATCGCCGACCGGACCACCAATTTCGAAGCGCCCGGTCGGGTTGATGTGATAGTGGGTGTTGCCATCCAGCCACTCTGAAGGCAGCACCGGCTTGATGATTTCTTCCATGACCAGTTCGCGCAACTGCTCCTGGCTGGAATCCGGGCTGTGCTGGGTTGACAAAACCACGGCGTCTATACCCACCGGCTTGCCGTCCCGGTAGCGGAAAGTAACCTGGCTCTTGGCGTCCGGGCGTAAGTGCTGGCGGCCGTCATCTGTGCCACTGCGAACGGCGGACTGCCGCTTGACCAGTTCGTGCGCGTAATAAATGGGCGCCGGCATCAGTACTTCGGTCTCGTTGGTGGCATAGCCAAACATCAGGCCCTGGTCGCCCGCACCCTGGTCTTCGGGGCGCTCACGGCTGACCCCCTGGTTAATGTCGGGAGACTGCTTACCGATAATATTGACCACGGCACAGGTGTGCCCGTCAAAGCCAACCTCTGAAGAGTCATAGCCAATGCCTACGATGACATTGCGAATAATGTCTTCCAGGTCCACCCAGGCTTCGGTGGTGATCTCACCACCGACGATGGCCACACCGGTTTTGACCATCGTTTCACAGGCGACATGCGCCGCCGGGTCCTGTTCAATAATGGCGTCCAGCACCGCATCTGAAATCTGGTCCGACACCTTGTCGGGATGGCCCGCCGACACGGACTCGGAAGTAAACAGGTAATCGCTCATGCGTATTGATCTCCAGAGATATATCTCTTTATTCGGATTAAGAGATATATTGTACTGCAGTGCGCTGACGAGGGCAATGCCAGCCCAGCTTGGCTGCACAATGGCTGCGGGTGGCGCGTGGGTCCCAAAAACAATTACAATTTCCGCCTTCACCATCCGTGAGCTCAACAATGCCAATGACACTGACCAGCGCGATACGCAGCAACTTCCTGGGTAATTCGGCCGAATGGTACAAGATGACCATCATCCTTTTCCTGGTCATCAACCCCATCGCACTGCAGCTGGTGGGACCGTTTATCACCGGCTGGTTGCTGATCGGAGAGTTTATTTTCACGCTCGCGATGGCGCTCAAGTGTTATCCGTTGCAGCCCGGCGGCCTGCTGGCCTTCGAGGCGGTGCTGCTGGGCATGGCCTCTCCGGAGACCGTCTACTACGAGGCACAGACCAATTTCGCCGTGATCCTGCTGTTGATTTTCATGGTGGCGGGCATCTTCTTCCTGAAGGACATGCTGCTTACGGTGTTCGCGAAGCTGTTCATTCGCGTCAAGTCCAAGATGCTGTTGTCGCTGCTGTTTTCTTTCACGGCGGCGGTCCTCTCGGCATTTCTCGATGCGTTGACGGTCACCGCGGTGATCATTACCGTGGCGGCCGGTTTTTACGGCGTTTATCACAAGGTTTCCTCCGGTAAAGGATTTGACGATGACCACGACAATGCGGATGACACCGGCATTGGCAATGAAACACGCGAGGACCTGGAGGGCTTCCGCGCCTTTTTACGCAACCTGCTGATGCACGGGGCGGTCGGCACTGCGCTGGGCGGGGTGACGACGCTGGTTGGTGAACCTCAGAATCTGCTCATTGCCCAGATTGCGGGTTGGGAGTTCGGGGAGTTCTTCATGCGCATGGCGCCGGTAAGCATGCCGGTGTTCGTGGTCGGTATGCTGACTTGCCTGGCCGTCGAGCGCTTCAATATTCTCGGCTATGGCGCCGAGATGCCGGATGCGGCACGTCGCATTCTGGAGGAATTCGACCGCATTGAAAGCGAGCGGCGCACCCCTCAACAAAAAGCCAAGATTGTCATGCAGGCCGTGGTGGCGCTTTTCCTGGTCGTGGCCCTCGCGTTCCATTTGGCCGAAGTTGGGCTGATCGGCCTGGCCGTCATTGTGCTTGCAACCGCCTTCACCGGCATTGTCGAAGAACACCAACTGGGCCATGCCTTCTCTGAGGCCTTACCCTTCACCGCATTACTGGTGGTGTTTTTCGCCATCGTCGGGGTGATCCATGAGCAACACCTGTTTCAGCCGGTGATCCATTACGTGTTTTCGCTGGACCAGAACATGCAGGTGCCGGTGTTCTTCCTGGCCAACGGCTTGCTGTCCGCGATCTCGGATAATGTATTTGTCGCTACCGTCTATATCAGTGAAGTCAATGCGGCGCTGCAGGCCGGTGAGATCACGCGCGAGCACTTCGACCTGCTTACCGTGGCCATCAACACCGGTACCAACATCCCGTCAGTGGCAACCCCGAACGGCCAGGCAGCCTTCCTGTTTCTTTTGACTTCGGCCGTCGCGCCGCTGGTCAGGCTGGGTTATGGCCGCATGGTAATCCTGGCTTTGCCCTACACCGTTACGATGACCATAACCGGGCTGCTGGCGACCATTTACCTGTTATGACGGTTGCGCATGAGGCCGGAGAAGCCTGAAGCCGTTGATGGCAGACAGGGTTCCCAGGCAGCGCCGCCGGCCGGTCAGAAGTTATGTGCTCCGCAAGGGCCGCGTAACCGAGGCCCAGTCCCGCGCCCTGCAGGATTTAACCACCGTCTACGGACTGGCCTGTGACGGCCCGCCCATCGACGCTGAGGCCGAGTTTGAACGCCCGGCGCCACTGGTGGTTGAGATCGGTTTTGGCAACGGCGAGGCGACCTGGAGAATGGCGGCAGCCGAACCGGACAAGAATTTCATCGGGATCGAAGTGCACGCGCCCGGGGTCGGGCAGCTGATGATGGCCCTGGAGAAACACCAGTTGAGCAATGTCCGCGTGGCCCGCTGCGATGCCGTCAGTTTTCTGCACGACCGGCTGCAGCCCAACAGCATTTCCGAGATTCGCATTTTCTTTCCGGACCCATGGCCTAAGAAGCGCCATCACAAGCGCCGTATCATACAGCCAGAGTTTTTGAGCTTGCTGGAAACACGGCTTGAACCCGGCGGATTTGTGCATATCGCCACCGACTGGACGCCCTACATGGAGCATATTTGCGAAGTATTTACCTCAGCCCCCGCCTTCACCGGCAAAGACAGTAGCGCCGCGGAATCCCGCAGACCGGCCACCAAGTATGAACAGCGCGGCCAGCGCCTCGGCCACCCGATTGTCGACCTCGTTTATTGTTACCGGGCAGGACAGGAATCATCCGGATGACCGGACCAGAACAACCCGGCACCGGGAGCGTCGCTGAGCGAATCACGGCATTGCGTGACCACCTCGAGGAGCACCCTGGTATACAGGAGATTCCGGTATTGGGTGAACTGGCGACCTTGCTGTTTGGTACACGGCAATTTGAAGAAGCTGCAAAGTTCTTCAGCCAGGCGGCAAGCCTTTCCCCCCGCTCGCCTGAATTGCTGAATAACCTGGCTGCCTGTTACCTGGAGATGGGCAAATACCATGAGGTGATAGAGACCGCCGGCAAGGCACTGAAAATTGATCCCGCGCTCGGTGCTGCATTGGCTAACCGCGCCGATGCACATCGCAAACTCGGCCAGCTGCGGCGCGCCGCCGATGATTATCAGCAGGCCGTCAATCTGGAGCCCCGAAGCCCGCTGCTGTTGAACAAGGCCGGCGCGAACCTGCAGCTGCTTGGGCGCTTCCAGGAGGCCCGGCAGCATTTTGAAGCCGCGCTGGCTGCATCACCGCGGTTCAGCCGCGCAAGGCTGAATCTTGGACTCCTGGGGCTGCAAACCGATAATGACGAAGCCGCGCGCCGCAACATCCAGGAAGCTGTCGTTGATCGCCGGCTGGACCCGCATTCGCGCGAAATCGGTAACACGGCACTGGCGATATTAAAAAACCATGACCGCCTGGCGCCGCACCTGGAAACGGCCCTGAACGCCAGGGACCTGGCTCCGCTCGGCGAAGCCTTAACCCAAACCACCGAGACCTTGCTGTTTCCGGATCGCGATGCCATCAGCCTGCTGGAGGAAATCGCGGCGTCATGCAAAAACCTGGAGTGGAACGAGAAACAGCTCCGCTATGCCGGCGATACACAACACCTGCCCTTCCTGGAGGCAGCAGCCCACTGCCAGCTTGACCCCCACGCAGAGACACTGAAGATCGTGTTGAACTCACTTGGTGAAGGACGCCAGCTTCCTGCCCACGCGGTCCAGCACAACCTTCCGGCAATGCTGGATGCTTGCCGGGAACGTGCCGAACTCGACATGGAAGCCAGCTTTCCCGATCAGGGTGAAGCGTGGCTTTCGTACTGGCATGCGCGCCTGATGGGCCATGACCAAAGCGCATTTCCCGGTTTGTACAAGCCCGTACCCGGTGCGCAGGGAAACGGCGGCGCTGACCGCGCAACAGCACCTGGAAACGTGGCTGGCACCATGCGCCAGATCCTGCAGCGCCTGGCCCGCAACGTGCCCGCCGGTGTGCCACGGGCAGTATTCCTGTTGACCGCCATCATGCGGGTACAGCCATTCAGGGATGGCAATGAACGCCTGGCCCGGTTCATTGGCAGCTGGCAACTCCAGGGCAACGGACTGCACCCGATCATCGTGACCTCGCAGGCGCAGCAGATATTGACCCAGGGCCTGTCCCGCGTTCGTAATGAGAAGTCCGCTCAACCCGTGCTCGACAGCCTGGTCAGCGCGTACCGAAACGCGCAGCAGCTGTTGAATGAATTCAACCGTATATCCACTTCCGCCCTATGACGGATTCAGATCACGGGTTAGGATAAGCCCTCAATAACAAGCGGTTTTTTAACCCGAGAATGGAATCCAGCCTAACGCTCTCTGGCGACATGATGCTGGTTTTGACCGTGCTGGTCATAACCGTGGGATTGTTCGTGTTCGAAGTAGTCAGGGTGGACATCGTCGCGATCTGCGTCATGGTGACGCTCGGGTTGCTGGGCCTGGTTCCTGCTGCCGAACTCTTCAACGGCTTTGCTTCAAATGCCGTGATCTCAATAATCGCAGTGATGATCCTGGGCGCCGGTCTCGACCGGACCGGGGTCATGTCCGTGGTCGCCAAGTTCATCATCAAGAAAGGTGGGAAAACTGTGCGGCGCATTATTCCGATGATTTCAGGCATCGTCGGCATCATTTCGGGCATCATGCAGAATGTCGGCGCCACCGCGCTTTTTCTGCCCGTGGTGTCGCGCATCTCGGTACGCACCGAAATACCCCTGTCACGGCTACTGATGCCGATGGGCTTTTGCGCCATCATGGGCGGTACGCTGACCATGGTCGGATCATCGCCGTTGATACTGCTCAACGACCTGATCCAGGCCTCCAATGCCTCGCTGCCTCCCGGGGCTGAGACCCTTCAGACTTTCGACCTCTTCGATGTCACCCTGATTGGCCTGGCCTTGCTGGCCTCGGGCATTCTTTACTTCCTGTTGCTCGGGAAGTGGCTCCTGCCCTCGCACCGGGACCAGTCAAGCGGGGCCCCGGCCCGCACCAAGACCTACTTTGCCGACACTTACGGGATCAAGGGTGATGTATTCGAGTTGGTCGTGACAGTGGACAGCCCGATGGTTGGCATGACGGTGGGTGATGCCGAGCAACTTGCGGGCGCACCGCGGTTGCTGGGCATCCGCAATACCGAGGAGCCGCGCATGGCGCCGCCCTCGGATGAAATGATCTGGGTGGGCACGATTCTCGGGGTCATGGGCACGCGCCGGAAGGTCGGGCAGTTTGCACTCGACAATCAGTGCCGGGTCCAACCCCATTTGCGCACCTTCGGTGGCCTGTTCAACCCCAGCCGTGCGGGTATTTCCGAGGTGGTCATTCCGCCAGGGTCAAAATTGATTGGCCATTCGGTCGGTGAAGCGCACTTGCGTAAGCGCTATGGCATCAGCGTGCTGGCCATCAACAGGCGGGGTGAAATCATCACCGAAGGCCTGCGCGACATGGTCATGGAAACCGGCGACTGCCTGGTCAGTCACAGTACCTGGCGCGACCTTTCGGCGGTTCAGCGGGAAAAAGACTTTATTGTCGCCACCGATATTCCCAAGGAAGAGCAGCGGCCCCAGAAAGTACGCCCTGCCCTGCTGTTCTTCGCTATTTCCATCGGCATGATCGTGTTTACCGACTTTCGCCTGTCCATTGCACTGCTGGTGGGCGCACTGGGCATGGTGTTGACGGGTGTACTGAGCATGGACGAAGCCTACGGTTCGGTAAGCTGGAAAACCGTGTTCCTGCTCGCCAGCCTGATTCCTCTGGGCCAGGCCATGGAACGCAGCGGCACCGCCGCCTGGATCGCCCAGGAAACACTGGGTTTCCTGGGCAATATGCCCGACCTTGCCATCCAGGTCATGCTGGCCATGCTGGCCACGGTCTTTTCACTGGTCATGTCGAATGTCGGCGCAACAACGATCCTCGTACCGATCGCCATCAGCATCGCCCTGGCCACCGGCGCGAACCCGGTGATGTATGCCCTGATCATCGCCCTGTCCACTTCCAATGCCTTTATCCTGCCGACCCACCAGGTCAACGCATTGATCATGGGCCCGGGCGGTTACTCCGTTTCTGACTTCGTGCGCGCCGGCACCGGCATGTCGGTGATCTTCCTGGTGGTGATGCTGACGATGGTTAATCTCGTGTTCTGATATGAGAAAGATGGGCCCTCCCTGGCCCACTTTCATGTCGCTGCGCAGGCGCGCGAGCCTGCTTCGCTCCTGCACTTCGCTGTCGCTCGTGTTGGTACATCCCTGTACCAGGTCTAATATGAGAAAGATGGCGCATCCCTGGGCCAATTCAGGGGACGCTGCCTGTTTGCCGTGGTGGCTGACCGGGAACCGGCAGGCTTGAGCGACAGGGATGTCGCGACAGAGCCTACAGGGATGTA
>JABDJL010000005.1 GCA_013002505.1 Lysobacterales bacterium
GGGTTCAGGTTGACTGCCTGAGCGGTACCAGCAATTCCAGCGGCGCCCGCCAGTCCTGCCAGCACTGCTGCTGTCAAATTTTTTCTGTTCATTACAACACTCCTATTGTGTACACAGGGCTTGCTAAACGCCATAGCACGCGGAAAATGCCCACTCCGAGCAACGCCACGCGCCACCAGCGCATCTAGTGCAGGGCAATCTTACGACAATTGACAGGGCATGGCAAACTATTTTGCGCCTGTTTTTTAAATCAATTCGGGGGGATATGCCACCATTGGCCGTCACTGTTGACCCAGTTTTCAGTGATTAATTGCTTGCCATCGAACTGCTGTACTCCGGGCACAGCACCCATCAGCCGATAATTGAGCATAATCCGGACCTTGCAGGATATTTCCTCGCATTCGCTGCTCACAACACTGGCCGCTGTCCAGCCCACCTTTTTCTGCCCAACCATGTTCTGAAAGGCATTCAGGCTGACGCTGGAACGGTATCCGGGTGACAGGTATGCGTAAGCTTCGGCGACTTCGTTCGCCAGCAGGTGATTCCAGCGGGCCTGGGCCCGGTCTTCGACTGAAACAGGCCCGGAATCTTCACCCGGGGTCGTGGCGCACCCTGCTACCAGCCCCGCCATCAGCAGGGCAGTTGAGGTGCGGCGCAATGAATCCAGCTTCACTTTGATGTTGTTATTCATTTTCAGTTTTCTGCAATGTATGGAACTTGATAGGTGGAATTTCATTGAACTCCCGCTTGATGTCTTCACTGATCTGTTTCAGGTCAGCGTTGCTCTGAATAACCGATGGCGTAATCATGACCAGGGTTTCAGACTTGGTGTTCTGGCGCCGCTTACTGCCGAACAAGCGCCCGATACCCGGTACGCGGCTGACACCAGGTAAACCACTCTGGGTGCGGTTGGCAGTGTCCTGGATCAAGCCCGCCAGGAACACGGTCTGACCCGACTGTACCGCGACCTGGCTGGTCACCGACTTGGTATTGATCGGCGGGTTGCCGCTCGAGGACAGCGAGGGGTCTATCTGGCCCGCCACGCTGACGTCCTGCTGAATGTCCAAATACACCAGGCCTCCCGGATTGATGCGGGGAGTCACATTCAGCGTCACGCCCGTGGAGATATATTGAGCGCTGCTGACGACATTGTTGTTACCGGTGGAAATACTTGATGACTGCACCGGGACCTGGGTTCCGACCGTGATCGTTGCCGAGGCGTTGTTACGTACCAACAGGGACGGCGCAGCCAGCGTACGCACATCGGTGACCGCATCCAGGGCTTCAACAGTCGCTTCAATGAGACTCTTGCCACCGCCGCCCAGGCGGGAAATGTTGGAAAGAAATGAACTGCCAATGCTGGTGTCTCTGAATGTTTCGCCGCCAACCGTAATTCCGGACTCGGCAATTAAATCGGTACGATTGGTCAGGAACCAGTTGACACCGAACTGCAATTCATCCGTGAGGCTCACATCAATCACCTGGGCCTCGATCAGCACCTGCAGAGGCTCTTCATCTATGCGGTTCATCGCCGCAAGGATGGCGTCATACTGGGACTGGGTGGCCTGGATCAGCAGCGAGTTGGTTTCAAGAACCGAGGTGATCCTGATCTCGCCATCTTCGGTTTCCAGGATGCTGCTGCCGACACCGGAATTTTGCTGCTGGTTGCCGAGCCTGTTCTGGTTGAAATCACTGACGGTACCGGAAGTGGCCGGCTGCAGGCCCGGCGCCAATGTGCCCCTGTTGGTGTTGTTGCGTTGCTGCGTACCGGACGTGGAACCACCAAACAATTGTGTCAGGTAGCCCGCCAGCACCGTGGCTTCAAGGTTCTTGACGCGATAAACATATAGCTGGGTGCCCGCCCCGGCTGCGCCGCGGTCGAGACGATCAATCCACTCACGCGCTGTTTCCAGGTATTTTTCCTGTGGCGTGATGACCATTACACTGCCCAGCCGCTCGAGCGGAATAAAGCGGAACAGCCCTGCAAGCGGTGACTCCGCTTCGGTACCGAACACCTGCATGAGCTCGGCGGTGATCGATTCGACATCTACCGTTTTCAGGGGAAATACACCGACCGACATGCCGGCCAACCAGTCCACGTCGAAGATTTCGATGGTTTGCAGGTAGTTGTTGAGTTCTTCCCTCGTGCCGGCAAGAAATATCATCGATCGCATAATATCCACGTTGACGATCGCGTTATCACGCACATAAGGCTCGAGAATCTTGGCCATCTCGCTCGCAGAAATAAATTGCAGCGGCACCGCCCTGACTTCGTAGCCGTACACATCTCCAGACTCGGCAAGCTTTGGAACAAGGTGGCCGCGAATGGCTTCCGATATCTGCAGCACGTGGTAACGGCCTTCAGAGTAAACGAGGGTCGCACCGTTCCAGCGCAGCAAAAGCTCGAGGATGGGCATCAACTGGTCACGATCGACAGGCTTGGATGTCGAAAATGTCACCTCGCCACCAACCCCCGGCCCAATGACAAACGTCTCCTGCAGCACTTCACCCAGAATGGTATGGACCACCGACTGTAGCGACTCCGCTTCAAAATTGAGTACGATTTCACCGTCCTCGGAGACAGTCTGTTTGGGCCTCGAAGCGGCTTCCTCGTTAATGAACACGCCCGAGCCCGGGTAAGTCTCAATCTTGTCAATGCCGCCCTGTTCAAATTGTTCCTCGGAACCATTCAGCAAGGGGTCACTCGAATCGACACCGGGGCCTGCCCTGCCCAGCCTGTCACTGGGGTTGGGCACCTGGCTTGTCGTTGCACAACTGCTGAGAATCAGCAGCGCCATCATGGCCTGTAGCGCGAGCCTCATGATGAGCGACCTGTATGTTGAATCTCAGTTGCCGTTGCCATCATTGCCCTCTTTTGTTGTTTCATCATTGTTGTCTTTGCGTTGAATCATGTTTCGGATCGCATCCTGGTATTGCGACCTCATTTTCTGCGATTCATCTTGTTCATTTTCTTCGGCCTGGCGCCTCAGCTCTTCACGCCTTTGCGCGATGCGCTGACGAATTTCCTCGGCTCGTGACAGCGGCGCTTCTTCGTTTTCAGATTCTGCGCCGGCCTCGGCTTGTGCCGCTGGCGACGGCTCGGGCTTGGGCGGTTCGGTCATGGGCCGGGTGTTGATCGCAAGGTCCAGTTCAACTGAATCGCCTTCCAGAGAAGCCAGCACGATTTTCCTGGGCTTGATGTCGCTCACCGCCCAGCCGGGATAGTCCTCGCCCAGCGGCTGACCCTCCATCGCAATAATGGTCTCGCCGCCATTGACGGGCTTCAGGGTTACGATGCTTTTTTCGTGCGTAATGACCACCCCTGACAGCGCCACTTCTGGTGTGCCGGCGACAAATTGATCTTCAAAACCATCACCGCTGCCTTCCACTTCTACACTGACCACCGGGCGCCGAGTTTCCTCGAATAGGGGCCGGTCCGTGACCAGCTTGTACTGGCTGATCGGCCCCAGGTCACTAGATGGGCTGTTGACCGCGGTGTCCACCAGACCCGCACTGACTGACGGGTCCGCGCCCGAAGAAGCGGGCCGACTCCATGTAAACGCCACTGCAGCTGCGATCATCAGCAGTACAGCACAGAAGCCTGCCAGCGCAATTCCGACGGGGTTTTTCTCAAGCCAGTTCACTGGTTCAGATACCCCGACATGTTAAAGCGTATGTCCAGCGCCTGCGCGCTTACCGAGTCAGCCGAAACCCTGCGGCGCGACCTGGGCCGGATAATGTTCAGACTGTCAACGATCAGCATCGGAACCTCGGACTCCAGGCGGTAAAGAATATTAAGCAGATCGGAAGGTTGACAGCGCATGCGTACATTGACCGTGACCCGTTCGTATCGTTCCTGCACCCGCGGCCGGACCGGCTGGCGGCTGACAATCTGGCAGTCTGCGTCAGCGTTGGTGCGAATCATCTGCCCAAGACGGTCTGACATGGCCGCAGCTGCCTCGTTGAAGTCAGCCTCGGCCAGGAACAGGTTTGCATCTTCCCGCGAGTTGCGGATGTCCTGCAGTTGCTGCTCAGCTGTATCCCGTGTTGCTGCGACCGCTTCGAATCGCCCCAGCTGCTCACGCAACTGATCGAGTTCGACCGCATATTCGCGGTGACGGAGGAAAAACCAGTGAAACAACAACAGGTACACCAACAGCAGCGAGATGACCAGCAGCATGACCGCGGTTGAGCGGGCATTTTTCTGGTCCGGCAGAAGTTGCATGCTCATTCTGATTCCGGAACAAGGCTGGTGTTGATGTCAAACATTTCTTTTTGTGTTCTGGAGTCCAGGCGTGTTGGCCCGCGGAACGCGGCATCCCGGAACATCGGCGACTCGTTGACCAGCTCGATCAGTTGCTGGGCATTCTGTGATTTCCCTTGCAACTGCACACTGTCCGTATCGATCAGCAGACGGTCGAGATAGGTATCGTCCGGCAGTATCCGGGTGACCTCGTTGAGCACCTTGACCGTGGGCACCGAGGCCGCCCGCCTCTCGTTCAGGAACCCGGCCGCTTCGCTGGCGTCTTCAATCCTTTTTCGAATTTGTTGCACCTGCAGCGCTTCGCTGCGCACCTCGTCTATGGCCTGCTGCACTTCGGCGATCTGGTGCTGCCTCAGCCACAGCGATTGCGCCATAACCAGCACCAGCAGCAGGAATGCCGCTGACAGTAACATCAGGTTCAGGCGGGCGCGGCTGTTGACAACCCGCCTGCGCAGATCCAGGGGCAGAAGGTTGATTCCTCTCGGTTCGCCATCAACCAAAACATCGACACCGCTGGGCGCCATGCCGAGGGGTTCAAGCCGTTCAATTTCATTCAGTAAAGGCTGGCGGGGCGTTACCAGAAGTTGCACCCGCAACTGCCCGTGCTCCTTGTCGCGGCTGGTGACCAGGTAGTCAAAAAACACATCATCGGCCCTGTAGGGTGTCTGCCGGTCCATTTCGAATGCCAGGGCCTGTTTCAGGTTGGCCTCGGCTGCCAGCGGAAGTATGACTTCCTTGGCCAGTACGCGGTCCTCCGGCAACAGCAGGTCCCTGGAGACTTCAGCGAGCTCACGGTCACTCAGCAGATCACTGAGGCGCTGCCGGAGCAGCCTCGGGTCTTCATCCAGTGAAACGACCTCCAATTCATGCATTTCGCCGGCTTCGTGTATTGAAAGCGCCAGTTCGTCGCCGTCGAGTTTGATCACCAGGCGGCGGCGGGCATGCTGCATGCCGGCCCTCAGACGCGCCGGTAGCATGTCGCGCAATTCGCGACCCCACCAACGCAGAAAATGCCCAGCCTGGCTGCTTTGCAGTCGAACCCTGAGGTTCTGGAGGCTGTTATCGAGTGCCGAAATCATGATCGTTATTGAAATCCTTCACGCCAGCGCAGCACCCGGAAAGGCTGGCCGGTCTCGTTACCACCGAGCCTGATGGTCGCATCCAACTGCTCCCACACGCCATTCGGCATGGTGGCTTTTGCGACGATACTATACGTGAGCCCCCTGCCCTGCGCCATGATCAGCTGGCCATTCGGCAGGCTAACGCCTTCCACGCTGCCTGGCTCCATTGACTGTCTTTCCTGCACGAAGTTCATGGCTTCCTCGGGCGTGATGTCGGGCACCGCCATCAACGCTTCGACAGGCGCAAAGGCAAGGTCAGGGAGACTGACTCGGGAAAACACCGTGATGGCCGGCTCGATGCGACTGTAAAGGTCGTAGGTCATACCAATCACCTGCAACAGTTCAGCACTCATCATGAAGGGCCGGTTGGCCGGCCCGACCGGCAAGCCCGCGGCTTCGTAGGCCTCGAGCTCGGCGCCGTTAACGCGTTCCAGTTCGTCCGGATCTCGCCAATCCAGAATCGCAGCGGCAAGCAGTTCTGCCGCATCGAGTTCCAGGCCATTGTTCATAAACAGGGTCACCAGCGTGGGTTCCTCGACGGCATTCAGGTCCAGCTTGCCCCGCTCGTCGGTGATGCGGATTTCGACCTGGATTCCGTCGAAAATATACTCATAGGGACGACCATCTCCAATCGGCCGGTAAAAATCATCGGTATCGCGCAAGGCGGCAGCCGTCAGCTGGATTCCGGCCTCGGCCGCCAGTCGCGCCTGGGTGCCAGTGAGCAGCGTATTGGCTTCCAGTTGATCCATGCGCGCCATCATTGCGAATGCTCCCGATGCCACGGTCACCAGTATTGTCAGCCACAGTACCAGCACCAGCGCCACACCTGATTGCCGCTTCAGGTTCATCGACGTTGCTCCCCGGGGTTCTGGATCATGTTCTTAATGACATCGGAATAGGTTTCGGCGGCACCACTGGCGGTCGTGGCGAGGGGGTCGATACGTACAGCAGCCGTTAGCAATGGCCAGCTCACCACGCTGCCTTCCCGCGGGGTGATTTCCAGGCTGACGGCGGCGGGTAGCAAGTCCGGCGTCACCCAGCTTGGCGTCCAGCCGATCAGCTCGCCCTGCTCGTCACGGGCGAGGAACGAAAATTGCACGGACTCCAGTCCCTCCATCAGGAAAATCGGATCACCGGTTTCCCCGACGGCCGGATCATAGGCCTGCAGCAGTTCATGATTAAAAACCAGGTCAATGCCATCCGGGCCGTTGACAGCCTCGAGGGTCTGGACCTGCGGACCACCCTGCCCAAGGTATCCCGGCATGGGGGCTACAAAGCGAATGCGGTTGGCCTCGCCTTCGAAAATCACCCGGTCCTGCGGCGTGTCACCAAGGATATCGAAGGTCAGTGGCTGCATCTGGTTTATCTGGCGACGCACAAACTGGTGGGTGACCCGCATTTTGAGCGTATCCTCAAGCTGTTGCTGGCCGTTGTCACTGGCCCGGGTAGCGGCGCGCAAACCACCGTACGCCAGGCCCAGCAGCATGGACATCAGCGTAACCGCGAGCAGCAGTTCGACCAGTGTAAAACCTGATTGCGGTGAACGGGTCATTGCTGGTAGTTCGCCAGGATGCTTTTCACGGTACTGAACTGGACGGTTCGGGCCCGGGGCTCGCTGCCCCAACTCACATCGAGATCCACCCAGAACAGCAGCGTGCCGCTGAGCTCAGACAACTCCAGCAAGCGTTCCTGGCCGGCTTCAGGTTGGAACGCAGATATGGACATACTCCATTCATAGCCACCCGGCGAGTCTCCCGCCATGGCACCCTCGATCAGCGGGATTTCGCTGCCTACCATGTCCATCAGCGATTGGGCCAGCAATGCCGCTTCGGTGTAGTGCCGGGCACGAACGGTGCTGCGCATCGAGCCGCCCAGGATTTCCAGCACCAGCGCAAAGCTGAGCGCGAAGATCACGAACGCCAGTAACACCTCCAGCAAGGTAAAGCCGCCAGAACGGTTGCGCACAGCCAGGCCGCCGCGCATCAAGAGTTTTCTTCCTGTTTTTCGATGCTCGCCTCGCCGGTCAGCCAGGCGACATTGACCCGGTACTCGCGGCCATTGACGATCAATTCCACGTGACCACCGGTCGAACCCCCGTCAGGGAAAAAGCGGATACCGCCAACGTTCTCCGACGTAAACTCGGACCTCGCAGTGGTCAACAAAACGTCCATGCCCTGCGGAAGCTTAACCGGCTTCTTGCCTGGCGCCATGTAACTTCGCTCTTCGGTGTCTACCAGGAAAACGGTTTGCTGCTTGTTGAGGATGGCCTGGGCGCGGGTGTAGCGCAAGGAGGCGACCACTTTACGGGCCGCGACACGTGATTCAGCCCCGGAAATACTGCGCGAAATCGAAGTTGCCACCAGGCCAAGCACCAGCGCGATGATCACCATCACGACCAGCAGTTCTACGAGCGTGAAACCGGAGTTATGGCGTTGCTGGGTGTTCATCATCTCCCGGGAGACGCCGGGGTCTTACTCCCAACTCACGATATCGGCGTTCTTGCCTTCACCGCCACGCTGTCCGTCAGCGCCCAGCGAGTAAATATCAAAATCTCCGTGTTCGCCGGGGTTGCGATATTCATAATCTCTGCCCCACGGGTCTTTCAGGGTTGAGGCCTTGACATAGGGCCCGTTCCATCCGGCGGCGTCGGCCGGCTCATTGACGAGGTCGGAAAGCGACTCGGGCACATTGCCGGTGTCGAGGTAAAACGTTTCGACCGACATTGAAATCCTGCTGATTTGCGAACCGGCAGCGCGCACTTTTGCGCTTTCGGCCTTGCCGATAATACCTGGCAGCACGAGGCCGGCAATCAGTGCGAGGATGACCAAAACCAACAGCAATTCGACCAGTGTAAATCCGCGTTGGGCCAGGTGCTTTTCTCTGTACTTCATTGTTTTCTCCATCATGGCTGCATTCAGCCCGAAAGTGTGCCGGACCTCAGGCAACCAGCTCGTTAATGCTCAGGATCGCCAGTAAAACCGACAGCACGATGGTGCCGATCATCACCGCCAGCAACAGGGTTACTACCGGTGTAAACACGGACAGCAAGCGATCGATGGTGTTCCGTACTTCGCGGTCATAGGTATCGGCAACTTTGAGCAACATCACGTCGAGCTTGCCGGTTTCCTCGCCGACGCTGATCATCTGCAGCGCCAGGCGCGGGAAACGTTGGCCACGCGCGAGATTGCGGGCCAGGCCGCCGCCGGTCTTGACCTCGCGAGAGGCATCCTTGACGTCCTGCTTGAGCACCGAGTTTCCTACCACGTTGGCGCCGATCGACATGGCGGACAATAATGGCACCCCGTTCAGGAGCAGCGTGCCAAGGGTCCTTGAAAAGCGCGCGGTTTCGATTTTTGCGATCAGGTCTCCGACCCATCGGGCAGCCAATACACGACCATCCCACGCCAGCTTGCGTACCGAGTCTGCCAGCATGCCACGAAACCACAACACGGCGATGACCGTCAGGGCAATCAGGCCCCACCAAAAATTCTGCAGGACGCTACCGACCGCCAGCACGATCTTGGTCACCAGTGGGAGGTCGCCGCCCAATTCTTCGAAAATGGGTGTGAACTGGGGAATGACGTAAACCAGCAAAAGGACCAGCGAGCCAGCGGCGAGCAAGATCAGCAACACCGGGTAAATCATCGCCGAAATGACACTGTCCTTCAGCTCCCGGGAGCGCTCGAGGTAGTCAGAAAGCCGGTCCAGGGTGTGGTCGAGCGTGCCACCAATCTCACCGGCATTGACCATGTTGATGAACAACCGCCCAAAGGTGCCGTGTTGGGCCTCAAGCGCTTCAGAAAGGCTTCCACCCTCGCGGACGCGGTCACGAATATCGGCCACGGTGCGCTGGACTCGTTCGTTTTCGCCCAGTTCCTGCAATACCTGCAAAGAACGGTCGAGCGGCAGGCCAGCACCGAGCAGCGTAGAAAGCTGCATCGTAAACTGGCCAATTTCGCGGCTGTTCATGCCACGACGGCGCGGCCGGAACACATCAAGGCTCAGCCCACCCTTGCCCGCCTCGCGTGCCTGCAGCGGTATATTGCCGGCTTCCTGCAGCTTGGCGATCACGGTTTCCATGCTGATGGCGTCCATTGTTCCCTGCACGGTTTCGCCGGTCGGTGAGACGGCCTTGTATTCAAACAGCGGCATCAATATGCCTCTGTAGCACAAGGACGGCACCAATCACCGCCGGAACTGGTAAGGATTGAAGCATGGACAAACCTCAAGCTTCCTGGGTCACGCGCAGCACTTCTTCGACCGAGGTCCTGCCAGCCAGGCATTTAAGCAGACCGTCCTGGTACATCGTGCGCATGCCTTCTGCGATGGCAAGTTCATTGATTTCGCCTGAAGTGGCATGTTGCATCACGAGCCTGCGAATCGGGTCAGACATGACCATCAACTCCATGATCGAGGTACGGCCAAAGTAGCCACTGGGATTCTCCTCGCTGGCACGGGGCCGATAGACGGTGTATTTATCTTGCTCGATACAGTCCGGAAACCCGAGTTCCCGGGCCACTTCCGGCAACAGCGTCACGGCCTCGCGGTTGTCAGGATGCAGGGTTCGCACCAGCCGCTGGGCCAGGATGGCATTGATGGTCGAAGTCAGCAGGTAGTCTTCGACGCCCATGTCCAGCATACGGGTGATGCCACTGGCGGCATCGTTGGTGTGAACGGTGGACAACACCATGTGCCCCGTCAGGGCGGATTGAATGGCAATCTTGGCCGTTTCCAAATCACGCATTTCACCGATCATGATGACATCGGGATCCTGCCTCACGATGGCCCGCAATGCATGGGCAAAATCCAGGCCTATCGATGATTTGGCCTGGATCTGGTTAATGCCCTCGAGCTGGTACTCAACCGGATCTTCCACGGTGATGATCTTGCGCTCAGGCGTATTGATCTGGCTCAGCGCGGTGTAAAGGGTGGTGGTCTTACCGGAACCTGTCGGCCCGGTAACAAGGATAATGCCGTGTGGCAATTCAAGAACCTTGATAAATTTCTGGCGCAGTTCTTCATCGAAACCCAGCGAGTCGAAATCCAGCACGATGCTCTCGCGGTCGAGAATTCGCATGACCACGCTTTCGCCATGCGAGGTCGGAACCGTCGAGACACGCAAATCGAGCGCCTTGCCCTGCACGCGGTGCATGATGCGTCCATCCTGGGGCAGGCGGCGCTCGGCGATATTCAGTTTAGCCATGATCTTGATTCGGCTGATGACGGCGGCCGTTGAACTGGCTGGCGGCGCTTCAACTTCCTGCAAAACGCCATCGATCCGGTAGCGCACCTTGAGACGATTCTCGAACGGTTCAATGTGAATGTCTGAAGCACGTGCTTCAACGGCGCGTTGCAGAATCAGGTTGACCAGCCTGATAACCGGAGCCTCGGATGCCAGGTCGCGCAGGTGCTCGACATCCTCAATGTCGTCGCCCGCTTCACCACCGAGGCTGTCAATAATCTGGCCCATGGCGCTGCGTCCACCGCCATAGAGCTTCTCAATACCATTTTCAATTTCCGAGGCAATTCCAACCAGTGGCACGATGCGTTTGCCGCTGGCCATGGACAAGGCCTTGATCGCAAATGGTTCCCGCGGGTTGGCCATCACCACGTGCAATTCAGTTTCGGTTTCCCGTATGGGTAACAGCAGATTCTGTTTCAGGAATCGATGCGAAAGATTGCGTAATTCGGGGCCTTCCTCTGGCAGGTCCGCCGCCGTGACCAGGTCGACCTTGAGCAGGCTCGACTCGGCCTCCGCGACATCCCGTTCCGAAACCAGGCCAAGACGCACCAGCAGGGTGACCAGGTCGCCACCGTGCTGGTCGCGGTAGGATTCTGCACGCTTGAGGTCGGCTGGCGCCAGGCGCCCCGTTTCGAGCAGGTGTGCGCAAACCTCGTCCTTGCCAGACTCGTTGCGTTCGTTAACTGCCTGTTGTTCTGCTGCCTGCATATGCTGCGCCCCTGGCTGGGTTTCACGCGAAGATTCCATTCCGCAATTATAATCTGAACCGGGTTTGGCTGTGCCGCAACCGGCTGATCCGGGCTAACTACTGTCCGGGCCTACACAGACCACAGCGCGTAACGGTCAGTTCCCGCGAGCATCCATTAACCCTTCGAGGTGCCGGGCTTCCAGCCGGTGAATTGCTCCACTTCTCGCCAACTGGCCAACACCCAGATAATGACGGGGATCAACGGCGGGAAAATCAAAACGCCCAATTGGTAGGCCAGGGCGATCGCCGTCTGGGACACCCCGGTCTCGGTGACCAACTGCGCGACCTGTGGTCCAAAATTGAAGGACAGCATCTTCAGCGCCTGCCAGTAAACACCCCAGATCTGCACAACCATGACTGCGAGGTAGCCAACAAACAGGGTCAGCAACTTGCGCCACAGCGGCGCGTTTGACGCCATCAACAAGCCAAACAACAGTGGCAATCCATAGCCGTAGACCAGCGGATTGATGATGAAACCGAGCGGCTCGGTGGTGCCGTCAGGAAACCTGAACGGAATTTGTGTCTGCACCTGGAACAGGTACTGGCGGTCGGGGTTGGGAATGATGTTGTAAAAAGACTCGCCGAGGGTTGAACCCAACAGCAGATCGGCCGCCATTCTGACCGGAATACCATGGAATACCGAAAGGTAGTACCAGATCATAAAGCCGAACAACATCCACAGGAACGCCAGCAGCAGGAGTTCCCCGAGGCGCATGGGTTCAGGTGCAGTATTCATACCGCTATCCTACCCAAAGCCGTGCATTGTTGAACATTTGCTGCCAAGGCGACCGTGCTTTCCAGGCGGCCGGCGCCCACGAAAAATTGGCCGTACGCAGGGTCCGTTCCGGGTGCGGCATCATGATCGTCACGCGCCCGTCCCTGTTACACAAGCCCGTCACTCCCTGCGGTGAACCATTCGGGTTCTGGGGATAGAACTCGGCAGGCTCACCCGAGGCCGTCACGTACCGCAAGGCAACCAACCCGGGCGTCACTGCCCTGGCGCCGAAATCTGCCCTGCCTTCGCCATGCGCGCTGGCGACCGGCAGCAGGCTGCCCTCCATGCCCTTGAAGAACAGTGAAGACGAAGCTTCGATTCGTACCTGGCTGAGACGCGCTTCGAACTGTTCTGAGCGGTTACGAATGAACTCCGGCCAGGACTCCGAGCCCGGAATGATCTGGCGCAGTGCAGCGAGCATCTGGCAACCGTTGCAAACGCCCAGTGCGAAACGGTTGTCCTTGGAAAGAAAGCCGCTGAACTGTTCACCTAGAGCATCACGAAACAGTATCGAGGATGCCCAGCCACGCCCCGCACCCAGCACATCACCATAAGAGAATCCGCCACAAGCGACAAAGCCCTGGAACGTATCGAGCCGTGTTTGACCATCGATGAGATCGGTCATGTGAACGTCTACTGCCCTGAAGCCCGCCATGTCAAAAGCAGCTGCCATTTCTACCTGTCCGTTGACACCCTGCTCCCGGAGTATGGCCACCGAGGGCCGCCGGTCACCACTGAGTACTGCCGGCGCCTGGACTTCAAAGGTGACCTGCGGGCGCAACAAGGGCTCTTCCCACGATGACAGGAAGGCTTTCTCCTGCGCTGCGCATTCGGGGTGATCGCGCAAACCCTGGATCGCCAGGCTGGTTTCGGCCCACTTCAATTGCAGCTCGCAAAGGTCCATGTCCAGTACCGGCTTTCCCGAGCACCTGGCCAGCAGCTGCCGGCCGTTTTGCGGCCTGCCTATATCCTGCAGCAAGGCGTCAATACCCTCGTCGCGGCAGATAGCACGCACCTTCTTCAGGTCGTCAACGCGCACCTGGATGACTGCACCCAGTTCCTCGGCGAACAGCGCTCCCGGCAAATTTTCACGCGACATATCAAAGTCGAGACGTAGCCCACAGCGCCCGGCAAAGGCCATTTCGCAAAGGCTGGCGATCAGCCCGCCGTCAGAACGATCGTGGTAGGCCAGCAGAAGGCCCTCGCGGTTGAGTCGCTGAATGACGCTGAAAAACGCCTTCAGATGTTCGGCCTCGTCCAGGTCGGGCACATCATTGCCAAAGGACTGGCCGAGCTGCGCATAAATCGAACCGCCCAGCCTGTTGTTGCCCTGCCCGAGGTCCAGCAGCAACAATCGGCTCGGACCGCGGTTCAGTCTTAATTGTGGCGTCAGCGAATGGCGTACATCGGCAACCGGGGCGAACGCCGACACCACCAGCGACACCGGGGCGATCATGGAGATCTCTTCGTTGGCGGGATCGTCGTCGCGATGCCAGCGCGTTTTCAGGGACATCGAGTCTTTACCGACCGGAATGGCAATCCCCAGTTCCGGGCACAACTCCATGCCGACCGCGTGAACCGTTTCAAACAGTACGGCGTCCTGGCCGGGTTCACCGGCGGCGGCCATCCAGTTTGCCGACAGGCGCAGGTCGGACATTTTTGCAAGCGGCACACAGGCAATATTGGTGATGGCCTCTCCAACAGCCATGCGACCCGAAGCGGGGCCATCCACGACGGCCAGCGGCGTTCGCTCCCCAATCGCCATGCACTCGCCACTGAAATGCTCAAACCCTGACAGGGTTACGGCTGCATCTGCGACCGGCACCTGCCAGGGCCCGACCATCTGATCACGGGCGACCAGCCCGCCCACGGTTCTGTCTCCAATGGTAATCAGGAATGACTTGCTGCCCACGGTGGGATGGCCAAGCACTTCACTGACCAGGGTTTCAAGCGCTTTGTGCTGGTCATTCACGGGGCCAGCGCTGACCGGAATGGCTTGTGCGTCGCGGTGCATCTTTGGTGGCTTGCCCAGCATCAGTTCCATCGGCACGTCTACTGGCGCGTCCCCCAACAACTCGTCTTCGAGG
>JABDJL010000030.1 GCA_013002505.1 Lysobacterales bacterium
TCGACCTTGATCCACAATGGGTTCCTTCGATGATTGACGAGCTTCCCGGTTTCATGGTGCTCGCGGCCTGTGCCACCGGGGTCACGCGCATTCGCGGTGCCTCCGAGTTGCGCGTCAAGGAAAGTGATCGTCTCGAAGTCATGGCCAAGGCATTGCGGCGCCTCGGCGTGGATATCACGCTTTATGAAGACGGTGCCGACATCGTCGGCGCCGGCCGGTTCGAATCCGGATTGGTCGACGGCGCAGGCGATCATCGCTGTGCAATGTCGCTTGCTGTGCTTGGCTTGGTTACGGATAAGGGCCTCGCGGTTGACGGTGCAGGCATGATTTCGACCTCTTATCCAGGTTTTACCGCCGATATGAATCACCTGGGTGCTGCGATCGCCATAGATACGCAGGGCGCCAGTGAACCAATGGACACCGCCGTACCGGTGGTCGCGATAGATGGTCCCGTGGGGTCAGGCAAAGGCACGATCAGCACCGGCTTGGCACGCCGGCTTGGCTGGCATTTCCTGGACAGCGGCGCACTGTACCGGCTGGTCGCGCTCGCGGCCATGAACGAAGGCGTGCATGCATCTGACGAAGCCGCCGTGGCGCGGGTCGCGCAGGAACTCGATTTTGGATTTCGGGAAGCGAATGGCGAATCCATTCCGCTGCTCGATGGTGAAGACGTTTCGCTCAGAATTCGCAGTGAAGATGTCAGCGCCATGGCCTCGAGGGTCGCCACGGTACCGGCGGTACGGCAGGCGATGGTCGGCCGCCAGAGAGCGTTCGCACGTGCGCCCGGCCTGGTTGCTGATGGTCGTGACATGGGTACCGTGATTTTCCCCGATGCACCGCTCAAGATTTTTCTGACCGCCAGTGCGCAGGCACGCGCCGAAAGACGATATAAGCAGTTGAAAGAAAAAGGGGAAAGTGTTAACCTCTCGCGCCTTTTCAGGGACATCGAAGCACGCGACGCGCGTGACACAACGCGGGCCGTTGCGCCTTTAAAGCCGGCTGACGATGCAATCGTCATCGATTCAACTGAATACAGCATCAATGAAGTACTGGATAAAATTGAATCCTTACTTCATGAAATGAATTTAATTGATTGAAGTATAGAGACTTATTCGTGCCATTTTTTAATGGTGAACATTAACCGGCCATGGTGGCCGAACAACCTGGGTGGGCCGGGGCATTTGCCTCAGGCCTGTGAGTATCAAACCAATGACTGAAAGTTTTGCCGAGTTATTTGAAGAGAGCCTAGCCACAAAAAACCTGCGACCTGGATCAATTGTCACCGGAACGGTGGTGGAAATCAGGAATGACGCCATTGTCGTCAATGCAGGCCTCAAGTCCGAAGGGATCGTACCGATCAGCCAGTTCCGCAATTCCAAGGGCGAACTGGAAGTAGAACTGGGAGATGACGTAGAAGTTGCACTCGATGCAGTCGAGGACGGCTTCGGCGAGACCCGCCTGTCGCGTGAAAAAGCCAAGCGCGCGCTGGTCTGGGACAAGCTCGAAAGCGCATTTTCCGAGGAAGACACGATTCAGGGCAAGATCAGCGGAAAGGTCAAAGGCGGCTTTACCGTGGACATCCACGATATTCGGGCATTCTTGCCCGGCTCGCTAGTGGACGTGCGGCCGGTGCGCGACCCCGCGTACCTTGAGGGCAAGGATCTCGAGTTCAAGATCATCAAGCTGGACCGTAAGCGCAACAATATTGTTGTTTCGCGGCGCGCAGTGGTCGAATCCGAATTCAGCGCCGAGCGGGAAGAGTTGCTCGACAAGCTCGAAGAGGGTTTGATCATCAAGGGCGTTGTCAAAAACCTGACTGATTACGGCGCCTTCCTTGACCTCGGCGGCATCGATGGTTTGTTGCATATTACTGACATGGCCTGGAAGCGGGTCCGCCACCCCAGCGAAGTCGTAAACGTGGGAGACGAGCTGGAAGTTCGCGTGCTGCGTTTTGATCGTGAGCGCAATCGCGTTTCACTGGGCTTAAAGCAACTGGGCGAAGACCCGTGGTCAGACCTGGCTCGCCGTTACCCGGTCAGCACCCGCCTGTTCGGCAGGGTCACCAACATCACCGACTACGGCTGCTTTGTCGAAATCGAAGATGGTGTTGAAGGCCTGGTGCACGTATCTGAAATGGACTGGACCAACAAGAACGTCAACCCGGCGAAGGTTGTGCAGACCGGCGACGAGGTCGAGGTCATGGTGCTCGAAATTGATGAAGAGCGTCGTCGTATTTCCCTGGGCATGAAACAGTGCACGGCGAATCCGTGGGAAGCCTTCGCTGCCATTTTCAACAAGGGCGACAAGGTCACCGGTGCGATCAAGTCAATTACTGACTTTGGTATCTTCATCGGTCTCGACGGAGACATTGACGGCCTGGTTCACCTTTCCGATATTTCGTGGATGACCCCTGGTGAAGAATCAGTTCGTAACTTCAACAAGGGTGAAGAAATCGAAGCGGTCGTGCTGGCTGTTGATCCCGAGCGTGAGCGCATATCACTGGGCATCAAGCAACTGGACCAGGATCCGTTTGCAACCTTCATGGCGGCCAACCCGCGTGGTAGCGTCGTCAAGGGCAAGGTCAAGGAAGTCGATGCCCGTGGTGCGGTCATTGAACTGGCAGATGGCGTTGATGGTTATCTGCGCGCGGCTGATATTGCCAAAGAGCGTGTTGAAGATGCCAGCAAGTACCTTTCAGTGGGCGACGAGATCGAAGCCAAGTTTGTGAATCTCGATCGAAAAACACGCAGCCTGGGCCTTTCCATCAAGGCCCTGGAAGATGCCGAACTGGCAGAGGCGCTGGAAGAATACCAGCAGTCCAACAGTGCCAGCGGTACGACTTCCCTGGGTGAGTTGCTCAAAGAGCAGCTTGATCAAGGTAACTGAACCGAGCGCCTGGAGCGGCCCCACGGGCCGCTCCAGTTTTGATACTGGCGACCGGTAACTAATTGAGATATTGTAGGTTTGCTATGACAAAATCAGAATTAATCGACCGCTTGGCAGCCCAGCAAAACCACCTGGCACACCTCGATGTAGAACTGGGCGTCAAGTCCATTCTCGAGCAGATGAGCAGTGCGTTGGCAGCTGGCGAGCGCATCGAAATTCGCGGATTTGGAAGTTTTTCGCTGCATTACCGCGCGCCGCGCATGGGACGTAACCCCAAGACCGGAGAGGCCGTTGCGCTACCCGGAAAGCATGTACCGCATTTCAAGCCAGGCAAAGCCCTGCGCGAACGCGTCAATTACAGTTAAACAGGCTACCAAGCCCGGATTCTGGCGATGACACGACTGGTCTTTGGCCTGATAGCCTTGCTGGCCATCATCACCGGCTTGCTGGTGGGAACCCTCAACTCAGACCCCGTAACCCTGGATTTGCTGTGGGTGAATCTGGATTGGCCGTTGGGTCTGCTTGTATTACTGTTTTTTTCCTCGGGCCTGGCCCTGGGGCTGGCGTTGATGTTCGTGATCAGGGTGTTACCCCTGAGGCTCAAGCTTCGCAAGGCCAGGGCGGTAGAGCAAGCGCCGGAACCCCGGGATATCGCGGTGAGTGATGATTGAATGGCTGTTGCTGGCACTGTTACCGGTCGCGGCATGGGGCGGCTGGTACTTCGCCCGGAATACCGCGCAACGCAGTGAACGAAAACGGCACCGGCTATTCAACAACCAGTATTTCCAGGGTCTGAACTACCTGCTCAATGAGCAGCCCGACAAGGCGATCCAGATTTTCCTGGAAATGGCCGAGGTCAATGAAGACACCGTAGAAACCCACCTTGCCTTGGGCAGCCTGTTTCGGCGCCGCGGCGAAGTGGACCGCGCTATTCGCCTCCACCAGAACATCATATCCAAGCATACGCTGGACGATACCCAGCGCCTCCAGGCGCTTCTGGAACTGGGCGAAGATTACATGAGAGCCGGTTTGTTTGACCGTGCGGAGAAATTGTTCAGCGAGCTGATGGAACGGGAGTCGCAGGCGCCCTCGGCGCTCAAACACCTGCTGGATATATACCAACAGGAAAAAGACTGGGCAAAGGCGCTGGACGTCGCAACGCGTCTCGAGGCCGTCAGTGACGAGTACATGGCACTTCGGAAGTCACAGTTTTGCTGCGAATTGGCCGAGCTGGAACTGGACCAGGACCAGCCTGGTAATGCTCGAAAACACCTGGCGCTGGCACGCCGCTTCGACCCAGCCAACGTGCGCGCACATTTCATTTCAGCCCGCATTGCGCAGCACAATGGAAAACACGAAGAGGCGATGGGCATTTACGAGGAAGTTGCGCAGCTCGACCACAATTATCTGCCCATCCTGCTTGATCCATATTTCCAGTGTGCTGAAGAATCTGGACAGCTGAAGCGTGCACAAAAGCAACTCGAAAGCTGGTGTGAAAAACATCAAAGCACCAGCGCATTGCTGAAAAAGGTGGCACTCATGGAGCAGGACCAGGGCGCAGCGGAGGCGGCTCGCCACCTGGCCGTGCGGCTCGGTGAGAATCCTTCGGTTCAGGGCCTGGAGAAATTGTTGGATCTAAGCCCGGCAGGGAGTGAAATGCAGGAGCGCACCATGCAGTTGCTGCATTCAGTGACCCGGGAATTGCTGTCCCGGCAATCCACATTTCGTTGCAGTCACTGCGGGTTCAGCGGGCAAAACCACCACTGGCAATGCCCCAGCTGCAAACAGTGGAGCACGACGCGAGTGATTCGCGGTGTGCTCGGGGAATAGCTGTGCCCGCGCAATTTCCGTTGCCGGGACTTCCCATGGCGTTTTTGTTCTCCGCTGCAATTTCGTATGTCCTGGTCAGCCTTGTTTTGCGCCTCGCTTTGCGCAGCGGCTTGTTGGATTATCCTGGTCCCCGTCAAAGCCATGAACATCCGACACCTACGGGTGCGGGGGTCGCAATCGTCGCATCCATAGTCATCGTCAGTTTGCTGTCGCGGGAAATGATTGAAACCGAGATGTGGTGGGTCATATTGGCGGGTATGGCTGTCTTGTCTGTAAGCGGCTGGATCGATGACCGCAAACCGCTTTCCAGCCTGTTGCGCCTGGTACTGCAGTTGGTCGTCGTTTTCCCACTCATCGCTTGGGTCGTCAATCCCGTCTGGAACCCGGGATTGCCATGGTTGGTTTTTTGGGGGCTGATCCTGGTCGGGGTCATCAATGCCTACAATTTCATGGATGGCAGTGATGGAATGGCCGGCTTCCAGGCGGTGTTCAGCGGGCTGGTCATGTCGATCATATTTATGGGTGCCGGTGCCGTGGACCTGGCACTCGCGGCCACCCTGTTTGCCGGTAGTTTCGCCGGCTTTTTGCCGTTAAATTTTCCCCGCGCGCGCATCTTCATGGGCGACTCGGGCAGTGTGCCCGCCGGCTTGTGCATTGCCGGATTGCTGTTGCTGGGCGTATCGCGTGGGATCATCAGTATTCCGGAATCATTTCTGGTCCTGATCCTGTTTCTCGTAGACAGCGGATTGACATTATTGGCGAGGGTAATTCGCAGGGAGCAGTGGTATACTGCGCACAAAGAACATATATACCAACGGCTGATCGGCCATGGATGGTCACACAGTCGAGTCCTTCTGCTTTACCAGGCCATCAACATAGTTTTGGTGGCGCCGGCCCTGATGCTGGCAAGGATGTACCCGGACCTGGCCTGGACGATTGCAGGGGTGATGTTCCTGCTGACGTCAACAGGCTGGTATTTAGCATCTCTCAGGCTTGGGGTGCGAAATTGAGCGCTAATAAGATGAAACAGATGCTCCAGAGTGTGCGGCACCCACGCGCCGCGGTGTTTGCACACGACGTGCTGATGGTGGTCGCTGCATGGCTGGCTTCAAGCTGGCTGGTCGAGCGTATCTCCGGTACGCCGTTCCTTCACCATTCTTCTCTGACGACCGAATTGATGGTTGTTGTGATACTCCAGACGACGGTTTTATGGGCCACTGGCCTGTACCGCGGCTTATGGCGTTTCGCCAGTTTCCAGGACATGTGGAACATTGCCCGCGCGGCAGCGTTTGGCACGGTCCTGATCGTCAGTTGTCTTGCAATTCTGCGTGGTTCGGTACTGCGCGAATGGTTGCAATCGCTGGTGTTTTACCCGGTATTACTGTTCGTGTTGCTGGCTTTCCCACGCATGTGTTACCGCTTCTGGAAAGATTCCAGGGTCATGATGCCGCAACGCGAGACCAAGGGTCTGAAGCGGGTGTTGATTCTCGGAGCCGGTCATTCCGGCGCTTTGCTTGAGCGCGAATTACGCCACCAGGGTGGTTACGACATCATTGGTTTCCTGGATGACGATCCGCGCCTGAGGGGCGCGCACGTACACGGGGTTCCGGTGCTGGACAGCATTGACCGGCTGCCACAGGTCGGAAAAGACGTGCAAGCCGAGCTGGTGATCATCGCTATGCCATCGGCCAACAATCAACAAATGCAGCGCATCGTGGAAATCTGCGAGCGCAGTGATATCAAGTTCCGCACTTTGCCAACCCTGCAGGACCTGGGAAATCGCGCGACGCGAATCGGTGTTCTGAAGCGCGTGGCCATTGATGACCTGCTGGGGCGTGAACCGGTATCACTGAACTGGGAGTCGATCCGCGAGGGCCTGGCAGGCAAGAGAGTCATGATCACCGGCGGCGGAGGCTCGATCGGTTCGGAATTGTGCCGCCAAATCGCTCGCCTCAATCCGATTGAACTGATAGTCATCGACAACAGCGAGTACTCGCTGTATCGCATCGATCACGAACTGCGAAGTGAGTTCCAGGACTTGATCTTCTACTCGGTTCTCGGCGACATATGCGACCCCGCGACCGTTGAAAAAGTGGTCGGTGAATACAAGCCGGACATGATTTTCCATGCAGCGGCTTATAAGCATCTGCCGATCCTGCAGACCCAGGTCCGTGAAGCGTTCCGCAACAACGTGGTGGGCACGATGCGCCTGTCCGAAGTGGCTGAACGTCATGGTGTGGGAACATTCGTGTTGATTTCCACCGACAAGGCAGTCAATCCAGCCAATATCATGGGCGCCACCAAGCGGGTCGCCGAAATGTACTGCCAGAACATGAACGCGCGTTCCAATACGCGTTTCATCACCGTGCGTTTCGGAAATGTATTGAATTCCAACGGTTCCGTTGTGCCTTTGTTCCAGGAACAGATCGAAAAGGGCGGGCCGGTCACGGTCACGCACCCGGAGATTTCGCGCTATTTCATGACCATTGCCGAGGCCAGCCAGCTGATCATGCAAGCGGCGGTGCTCGGTGCGGGTGGCGAGATATACGTGCTGGACATGGGCGAGCCGGTCAAAATCACCTATCTTGCCGAGCAGTTGATACGCCTCGCTGGCAAGGAGCCCGGCCGGGACATCCAGATCATCTACACCGGCCTCAGGCCAGGTGAGAAGCTTTACGAAGAACTCTTCCACGAGCTTGAGCCTTACGATATGACGACGCACGAAAAAATCTTCCTGGCGCACCCGCGACAGGCAGATTGGGATGAACTGCGTTCTGAACTGCGCAGCATCGAGCTTGCCGTGCGGCGTTACGATACCAGGACCCTGCAGAGGATCATGTTGAAGCTGGTGCCGGAGTTGGCCAAGTCCAGCGATAACACCGAGGCGTCCGAAGTCGTTTCCATCAGCCGCTCGGTTTAACCCTACCCATGCGTTCTTCACCGCCAGTCAGGAAGGCAGTTTTTCCTGTCGCGGGCCTCGGTACGCGATTCCTGCCCGCGACCAAGGCGATTCCCAAGGAAATGCTGCCCGTCGTTGATAAGCCCTTGATCCAGTACGCGGTCGAGGAGGCCATCGAAGCCGGCGTGGATACCTTGATCATGGTCACGCGGGGTGACAAGCAGGCCATATCCGATCATTTCAATCGCTCCGGGCACCTTGAAGAATTTCTCGAACAACGAGGTAAGGCGGAATTGCTGCAGGATATGCGGGATATTCTTCCGCCAGGGATCAAATTACGTGAAGCCATTCAGGCCGAACCGCTCGGCCTCGGTCACGCGGTCTTGTGCGCACAGGAGTGGGTGGGCGACGAAGCATTCGCCGTGCTGTTGCCCGACGATATGGTCAAGACCCGCGGCCAGGGCTGCCTGGCAGCGATGGTCGATGCGTTCGGGGCCACGGGTGTCAGCCAGGTCGGTGTCGAGGAAATTGCCCCCGTTGACTGCCGGCGCTACGGCGTGGCGGCCGTCGAACGCACGAAGGAAGGCGCAGAGCGAATCACCGAGATTGTCGAAAAACCTGAACCGGAAGCGGCACCTTCCAACCTGGGAGTGGTCGGCCGATACGTATTTACCGGTGAGATATTCCAACACTTGTCCAAAATTGGTGCCGGCGCAGGCGGCGAGATCCAGTTAACCGATGCCATTGCCCGCCTGATGATGGCGCAGCCGGTTCACGCATTTCGGCTCAATGGAAAGCGTTACGACTGCGGCAGCCGCTTCGGGCTGTTAGCTGCGCAACTGGATTACGCCATGGATATTGAAGAATTGGCAGAGCCATTGCGGGCTGCAATGTCAGAACTCATGAAGCGCCATGGCGGAGCGTGAGCATTGAGGGTGCGGCCTGGAACCAGCTGGCCCAGGGGCCGTATCGAGCGCCTCGAGCATCGCTCGGAAATATTGCGCGACAACCCCTGGGGTGACCCTTCCGTTCGTGAGCTGTGCGTTTATCTGCCGCCGGATTATGACGAATCCGGAGCGCCTCTAATTGCCTTGTGGGACCTGGCGGCTTTCACCAATGCCGGTCCCGGTCACCTTAACTGGCGGCATCATGGCGAAAACCTGCCCCAACGCCTCGATCGATTAATTGCACAGCAGGATATCCCGCAGGTAATCGTGGCCATGCCGGATTGCTTTACATCGTTGGGCGGTAACCAATACGTGGACTCACCAGCGGTTGGCAACTACGCCAGCTACCTGGTCGAAGAACTGGTTCCGTTGTTGTCACGGCATTTCAATGTCGGCAGCGAAGCCTGTGATCGCGGTGTGTTCGGCAAATCCTCGGGTGGTTACGGCGCGCTGACCCTGGCCATGCGCTATCCCGGATTGTTCGGAGCGGTTGCAGCGCATGCGGCAGACTGCGGATTCGAATGGGTCTACCGGCCAGAATTCCCACTGGCGGCAACACGATTGCAGATGGCCGGCGGCGATTACGATAAATTCCTCAGCCAATTCTGGCGGGCGCGCAAGCGCGGCAAGCCTGATTATGCGGCATTACTGGTCCTGGCCATGGCGGCGACTTACGACCCGGACCCCGAAAAGCCGCAAGCGCTTCGCTTACCATTCCGCTTGCACGATTGTGAGATGCTCGAACAACGCTGGGAGCGCTGGCTTGAGCATGACCCGCTCAACATGGTGGAAAAGCATGCCGATGCGCTGGCGGGCTTGCATGAACTGTATATCGATGTTGGCAGCCATGACGAATACAATATCCAGTATGGAACACGAAAATTGACTGCGAAGCTGGAAAAACTCGGAGTTGACCACCACTTTGAAGAGTTCGAAGGCGGGCACCTTGGCCTGGACTGGCGTCTGGACTTTTCGTTACCGCTGATCACCGAGGGCCTTGCCGGGGCAAGGGCAGCGAGAGGCAACACAGATGATTGAAGTCAGCACCACCGCACAACGTTATTTTAAACGGTTGATTGATCAGCAGGATCTCCCGGGCCTCGGCCTGAGGATCCGGGTCATTGATCCGGGTACACCCAGGGCCAGTTGTGATTTGCAGTTCTGCCCTCAGGGCGAGAACGAGATATCCGACCAGAACGTGGAATTTTCGGATTTCAATTTATATGTCGCCCAGGACAGCGTCGGCTGGCTGGAAGAAGCCACCATCGATTTCGAAGAGGATTCCACCGGCGGGCAGTTGTCTATCCGCGCACCGAATATCAAGGGTTCGACGCCTTCCGGGGATGCTGGCCTGGCGGACCGGGTAGCGTGGATCCTGGAAACGGAAATCAATCCGGGGCTGGCCTCTCACGGAGGGCAGGTGTCATTGCAGGAAATTACCTCTGAAATGGATGTCGTACTTCAATTTGGCGGAGGCTGCCACGGTTGTGGCATGGTCGACGTGACCCTCAAGGAGGGGATTGAAAAGGCATTGCAGACACATTTTCCCGAAATTCGATCGGTGGTCGATGCAACCGACCACAGCACGGGGGAAAACCCTTACTACCGTTGACGTATGGACCACGCCGCGGCGGTGGCTGGCTTATTCTTCGGACAGGTCTTTCAAGCCGCTCATTGATGCGTACCAGGCAGCAATGCCTTCGATGTCATCATCCGTCAGCCCTGCAGAAAATCCACCCATGATGGCGTTCTGACGCGCTCCACTCCGGTAAGTCCGCAATGCATGTGAAATAAAGTTGGCGTGCTGGCCTGCCAGTACCGGGTAGGTCGGGTCTGCCGACAGCCCGTCGGCACCGTGGCACCCCGTGCAAACCTGGACCTTGGCACTGATGGCATCGGGGGCTGCAGGGGGAGTGGTTGCCGGCACACGTTCAATCGACGCCATCCAGGCGCTGATGTCTGCGATATCCTGGTCACTGAGGCTCTGGGCCTGCACGCGCATCGTCGAATGCTGGCGATTAGCCGAGCGGTAAGCATTCAATGCCGACGACAGGTATGCCTCATTCTGGCCTCCCAGCTTGGGCACCTTGTATGTCGGGTAGGTGTTGTTATAGCCCGGAATGCCGTGACAACCCTTGCAGGTGTAAGCCTTGATCTTGCCAGCGGCCGCGTCACCTTCTGCCGACGCAGATGTGCTGACGAGACAAAGCCCCAAAATAATGGCTGAAAAAATCCTGATCATGCTGGCAAATCCGGCGCTTCAAATGAAGCGGCGATTATACCGGGTGGACCGGGTTAAACCAATGTCATCGAAAAATGTTTGTGCCGTTATTCGGCGCTGAATCCGAGTAGCTCAGGGGCGCTGGTTGCCGACATCCACCCGTACTTTCCACGATCCGTCCGGCTGTTTTTTCCAGACGTTGACGTACTTGCCGGTATTCTCGGTTTCACCTTCCACCACGACCTGGTATTGACCCCAGGTCCAGCCCATGTCGCCGGCCTGCGCGACTTCGGCAAATTGCGGCTGCCACAACAGTTGATAGCCAGGATCCCCGTCCGGCCCGAACAGGGTCATGATATTCTCAAGTCCCTGGATGGCGCCTTCCGAGCCACGCGGCAGCAGCATGCCGTCCGGCGCCATGTATGCCGCGAACGCCTGTTTGGGCGTGGTTGTTTCGGACAGCGAGGCAAAGGCAATATCGGCCGCCATCAACGCCTCGGCCTCTGCAGCCACGTCTATTCCAGCCGTTGGCTGACAAGCGCTCAAGGCTGCCGAGCAGAGCAATACTCCCCAGTCTTTATTCATATCCAAATTCTCCCCGCGAGCAGATTTATTATCGGCCTGGGTTCTGCGGGCGGCAAGTCACGCAAGATGACTGACGTGCTAAGCGCGTCAGCCAGATTCTCCAGTTTGCTTTTTGGATGAATTTCTAATTCGCGTAATTTGCGGTCAATTTTTGTCTTTTCCTAGCAAAAATCCCGCGAACGCGTCTTCAATCCCTTCGCCAGTTCATCGAAGTCATGCACCCGCCCGGCAATCAGGTGATGGACCTCGCCATCGGTTTCCATGACGCCGTCAATGGCGATCAGGGATGCGCCCAGCACGGTGGCGCGCTGGCGCTCCCACAGCCGCGGCCAGATTACCGCATTGACATAGCCGGTCTCGTCCTCGAGCGTCAGGAATATCGTGCCGTTGGCAGTCATCGGGCGTTGACGCATGGTAACCAGGCCACAGGCCCGAACATGGGTGCCATGCGGCAGGCCCAGCAGTTCACTGGCTGGCCTGACCCTGCGCTTGCGCAGTTCGGAACGGATGAACGCCAGCGGATGCTTTCCCAGTGTCAGGCCGGTGGCGGCATAGTCGGCCTTCAGGTCGTCCACGGCCGACGGTGGTCGTACCGGGTGCGCTGGCCGGTCTGCATCCATGGGGCGGATACCCTTGAGCAGGTCAGCGGGCGCTTTTTCGACGGCTGCTGCTTCCCAGCGCGCGCGGTGACGGTGTCCGGCAATACCGCGCAGTGCAGCGGCTTCGGCCAGCACGGCCAGTTCGCGCTTATTCAGCGCGGCGCGATCGCACAGGTCCTGGTTATTCCGGAAAGGCGCCTCCTTACGCGCGCTTTCCACGCGCAGGCCGGCGGCTTCGCCAAGGCCCTTGACCATCCTCAGCCCCAGCCTGATCTGGGCGGGCCCTGTCCTTCCAGGCGGCGTTGCAGCGTTCTTCTCACCGGTCATTACCCGGCCGGTGACTCCCGGCTCGGACTCAAGGATGCAATCCCAGTGGCTGTAACGTACATCAACCGGCAACACCTTGACGCCGTGGCGGCGCACATCCTGCACCAATTGCGAGGGCTGGTAGAAGCCCATCGGCTGTGAATTCAGCAGCGCGCAGGTAAAGGCCGCCGGGTGGTGTCGTTTCATCCAGCAGGAAACGTAGACCAGCAGGGCGAAACTCGCGGCATGGGATTCGGGGAAGCCGTATTCGCCAAATCCCTTGATCTGGTTGAAGATTTGCTCTGCAAAATCGAGATCATAACCCCGCTCGAGCATGCCGCTGACGAGGCGCTGATGCATGTGCTCCAGGCCGCCGCGCCGCGCCCAGGCCGCCATCGAGCGCCGCAATATGTCTGCCTCGGAACCGGAGAAACCAGCTGCCACCATTGCGATCTGCATGACCTGCTCCTGGAAGATCGGCACGCCGAGCGTGCGTTCCAGCACCATGCGCAAGTCCTCCGAGGGGTAGGACACCTGTTCGAGGCCGCGCCGCCGTTGCAGGTAGGGGTGCACCATGTTGCCCTGGATCGGTCCGGGCCGGACGATGGCGACCTCGATAACCAGGTCATAGAAGCAGGCCGGCCTGAGCCGCGGCAGCATGGCCATCTGGGCACGTGACTCGACCTGGAACACGCCGATGGTGTCGGCCTGCTGGATCATGGCATAGGTTTCGGGGTCTTCAGGCGGGATGTCAGCCAGGGTCAGGGTTTCACCATGAAATGCATTGACCAGGTCGAGACAGCGATGAATGGCGCTCAGCATGCCCAGCGCCAGGCAGTCCACCTTCAGCAATCCGAGGGTTTCAAGGTCGTCCTTGTCCCACTGGATGATGGTGCGGTCCGGCATGGCGGCGTTTTCGACCGGCGCCAGGCTGGCCAGCGCATGCTCCGAAATCACGAAACCGCCGACGTGCTGCGACAGGTGCCGCGGGAAACCACGCAGGCACTGCACGAGGTGAACGAGCTGGCGAACCTTGAGGTTATCCGGGTCGAATCCGCTTTCCCCGAGGCGTTCCGAAAGCGCCTGTGGCTCGTCCCACCACGATACAGTGCGCGCCAGCTGATCCACCTGGCCAAGGCTGAAGCCAAGCGCTTTGCCGGCGTCGCGTATCGCGCTACGCAAGCGGTACGTGATAACGGTCGCGGCCAGCGCAGCCCGGTCGCGACCATACTTGCGATAAATGTACTGGATGACTTCCTCGCGGCGCTGGTGTTCGAAATCGACATCAATGTCAGGCGGCTCATCGCGCTCGCGGGAAATAAAGCGTTCGAACAGCATGTTCATGCGGGCCGGGTCGACCTCGGTGATGCCGAGGCAGTAACAGACCGCGGAGTTGGCTGCCGAGCCGCGCCCCTGGCATAAAATTCCCTCGCCACGCGCGAACTGGACAATGTCAAAAACCGTCAGGAAATAGGATTCGTAGCCCAGTTCCCCGATCAGCTCCAGTTCACGTTCGACCTGGCTGCGCAGTTCCGCGCCAATTCCGTCCGGCCAGCGCTGCCGTATGCCGGCCTCGGTCAATTCACGCAGGTAGCGGCTTGCGTCCATGCCCTTCGGAACCACTTCGCGCGGGTAACGATAACGAAGCTGCTGCATGCGAAAACGGCAACGTTCCGCGATTCGGCAGGTCTCCGCCAGCAATTCCCCGGGATACAGTTGCGCCAGGCGTGCGCGGCTGCGCAGGTGGCGTTCACCCGAGGGCAGGGCGCGGTAGCCCAGTTCCTGGATCGTGCAGCGGTGACGGATGGCGGCCAGCAAATCATGCAGCATGCGCCTTGGCCGGGTGTGCATCTGGACGTCGCTGCTGGCGCACAAGGGCAGCCCGCTGTTGCGCGCGGTCTCGGCCAGCCGGGCCTGGCGGGCACGGTCATCAGGGCCCAGTGTCAGGGTCATGGCCAGCCATGCGCGCCCCGGAAAGTGGGCCGCCAGCCAATGTGCGCCCAGGACGTCGCTCTCTTCCTCGGGAAGCCACACGGCCAGGCAATGATCCAGGCCGTGTTCGAAGTCACGGTTGGCCAGGCGGTATTCGCCCTTGGCGGCATTGCGCCTGCCGCGCGTGATCAGCGTGCATAATTGCGCGTAACCGGCCTGGTCTTCGGGCAGCAGCACCAGGCGGGACCCGTTTTGAAGCCGGAAAAGACTGCCCGGAATCAATTCGATGGGCTGCCCACGTTCTGCGCAGCGTTGCGCCTCTTCATGCGCCCGGACGATACCGGCCAGCGAACACTCATCGGTGATGGCCAGCGCGGTATAGCCCAGCTCTGCCGCGCGGGCAACCAGCTCCTGGGGGTGCGAGGCACCGGTAAGGAAGGTGAAGTTGCTGGCGCAGGCCAGTTCTGCGTAGCCGGGTAAATCTGAATACATACTGTAAATATATACAGTATATTCTCAAAATGTGAAATTACTGCGGGTGGAGGCGGGATTCGCCCTCGCATTCATAGGCGCGGTAGTACCAGACATTGCTTATCAGAGTTCCGGAAAACTCGTAAACGGCCATTGAGCACTGTCCGCGGTTCTCCAGCGTTCCGGCCTGCTCCAGGGTAGTCACGAATGGCCCGTTGGCCTGGATGCTCAAGAGGCGGGAGTGACTGTTGGGCCGAGCCCCGAAGTAAGCCTCCATGGCCTGCCTGAGTTCCTCGGCATCATGGGTCTCGACTGAAACCCGGTCGCCGTCGATACTCATCCAGCGGATATCGCCGGTTGTCATTTCCAACATGCCAGCGATGTCCTGCCGGTTGAATGCATCGACGTATTGCCGCACCCGCTGGCTGTTATTGACAGGCGTGGCCGGGGCCTGGGTTGGTGTGTTGCCAAGTTGCTGGTATTCACGAAAGCTCATTTGTTGCCTGGCCATGCACGCCGAGTACTCGACTTCGGGGCCTTCCCGGCACAGGTTTCGTTCGCGTTCCTGCAGCCCGGAATACACCTGGCTTGATGCACAGGCAGCCAGCGTCGCCATGCTGACTGTAAAAATGAAATACAGCCAGTTACGATTCATTCGGCTGACCGGTTTTACGCGTGACCCCCGCGGTGACCGCCAGACGCATGCCTTCCTCGAAAGTCATATTGACAGGTGTCAGGCACTGGCGAGGCAGGAACAGGGTGTAGCCGCCGATCTGGTAACTCATCGGGCAATAAACGGCCACCGGGTCTTCCGCCTCGGGCTGAATGTCCAGGTCTTCGAATGACTCGCGCGTCACGAATCCGAGCATCTGGAAGGACTGCCCGGGAAGGCTGACCAGCACCACTTTCTTGAAATTTTCCTGCTGCTCTGCACTGAAGTAACCAATGAAGTCCTTGATGGCCGTGTAAATGGTTTTAACCAATGGCAAGCGGTGGACCATTCCTTCCCAGAATTCAAACAGCTTCTGGAACAACAGGACATGGGAAAGCAGGCCGACGAGTACGATCAATGCAATGGCCGACAACAGGCCCAGGCCGGGGATATACCAGCCATCGGGCAAAATCCGGACCAGCGCCTTGCCGAGTAATCGCTCTGAGCCTGCCGCCATCCACCACAGGATGGCGATCGTCAATACGACCGGAATCACCACGGCCATGCCCTTCAGAAACAGTTTGATCAGGCTATTCATGGTGCTTTCAGGCTCCAGGTCTTGCATGACGGTTTTTGCTTGACTGTGGGTACAGCAGAATCAGTGCTGACTGCTTTGATGTCTGTCGGATTATAGCGTCGTCCGCGTTTCAACTCAGGAAAACATGCCCTGGAGGTACCAGCCCGGTTCTGGCTTGTATTCGCAAAAGGCCCACAACACGCTGCCGTGGCGGTCACGGACCACGAAATAATCCCTGCGGCAGTCATGGCCATCCCACCAGCCCGCCTCGATCCGTTCGGGGCCGGCCAGCAGTTCATAGTCTTCGATCCGGCAGCGCTGCGGCTGGGTAAACAGCCAGGCAGGGCGGTGCGGCATGGCCGTGCAATCGGCGGGCTCATCCAGTTCCCGCACGGCCCAGCTACGCTCGGGGCGATGATCTTCGCAACCTTTAAGCCCCTGCACAGCGCGTATCCCGAGGCGCGCCTGGAGCCTTTCCAGCAGCGGCGTGACAGGCTGGGCGCCAAGCTCCGGGTCATCGTGAAACAAGGAATCCGGGACCGCATCAAAAGGCAGTAGCGGGCGCGCCTTGATGGCTACACGGGTAACCGGTGCGGGCAGTTGCAGACGTTCCAGGCGCTCGCGCACCAACAGCAGGATGTGCGACTCGCAGCGGCTTGGTTGCTGCAGGTTGAGCCTCAATGACTGGGGTGCGGTATCCCGGCGGTCGAAGAACAGCCTGATCTGCAATGACTGAATGCCGCGGTCGCGAGCGCGCAATGACCCGCACATTTCGGCCACCAGTCGCCGCAGTGGGAACAACAGTGCCTGGCTGTTGTTCAACTCCGCCGCCAGGTCCATTGCTGCTGAAAAATGTTCCGGTGGCTGCCAGGTGGCGACCGGCTCGGGGCGGGCGCCCGTCAGCCGGTCGAGGTAGTCCAGCGCCTCGGGGCCCATGCGGCGTGCCAGGGACTTGCGCGGCAAGCGAAATATTTCAGCCAGGGACCGAAAGCCCATTTTAGCCAGCGACGGGTCGAGGCCAATGCTGTCCAACGCGAGTTTGCCAAGCTGCGCTTTGAGCTGGTCTCGGTGTTGAATGTGCAGACCGTGCCGGGCAGCCAGCAACGCGGCGGATACGGTCGGTGCGGATCCACAGTGTGCCTGGTAGCCCAGTTGCAGCAATTCGCCGCCGAGGCGTGCGGACAACTCCCGGGCGTTGCCGAACAGGCGTTCGCTGGCGCCCACTTCCAGCACCAGGCTGCTGTCTTGTGTATACAGGCTCACGCTTGCGCTGTAGCGGTAACACCAGCCCGCCATGCGCTCAAGCGCGTGTCGCTCAGCGTCTATATCGCGGTGTAGTACGCGCAGCCCTTGCTGCAGTCCCAGTGCGGCATTAAGCGGCATACCGGTCTGTACGCCGGCGCGTGCCGCGGGCGGATTGCAATCGAAGACACCGGGGCGGCTCTTGTGGTTGTCGCTGATAACCAGTGGTATCTGGCGGCTGTTATCGTCGCTGCGGCTGACCAGGTCCAGTGCCAGGTGCGGACAGTGAAGGGCCAGCCACAGTTTTTCTTTTTGCACTTTTTTACTCACGGGGTGCTTTGATTGCTCCCATTTTGGTTTCGCTTCCCTGCTTCGCAGGACTGAGCGACCCGGTTTTCTTTGCGGTTCGGTCTCTGATTTGTTGCTTTCTTGATTTCGCCCGCTGCTGCGCAGCTGAGGCGAGTGACTTCTCTTTGCTTGTCCAAAGAGAAGTCACCAAGAGAAAAGACGCCGCTGACGCGCTGGCCTGCGGCTGCCCTCGCACTGGCCCGGCGTGCCCGGGTCGTTCATACGGGCCATCCGTGGCCCGGATGACCTGAATCCGCCATCCGGGCGGATTCCCCCGCGCCGGTCCAGGGGCTCGGCGCGCTTTAAGCGGGGAGGTCAACCCGGCAAACATACCGCCCTCTGTTTCCTGGCGGGTGTTGCTCTTCATCCCCCGTTATGCACTGCCGAGGCGGGCTGCAGCGACTGGCGGAAATGAAAGGGATATTCATTTCAGGCCCGCCCGGGACAGGGATGTCCCGTGAGGGCTGGCGACACCAAGCAATGCCCAACGAGGGTATCCCGCAGGGACAGTGCATCCGGGTGTCCTTTCTTTTTGTACCTTTTCTTTGGACAAGCAAAGAAAAGGTACTCGCTAAAGCCCGCCGTAGGCGGGAAAGCGAAATAATAAAGGGAACATGCATAAGACCAAACCGAAAAGAAAACCGGGTCACCCCACTAATGAACCTGGCGCTCAATCTGCGGTGCCCGCGGAGGCACAGGCTGTGCAGCGGGCACGGCCGCCTCAACCGGCGCGACGGGCAGGGCGGACATGCCGGGCAGTCCCGGCGACCGCCGCAACAGGACTGATTCGCCCGGACGCCGGCCACGGCATTTCAGCAGAGTGACGCGTGTGCCGGTCGGGTCGGCTGTCAGCCGTAGTCGCAGCGTTGCAGGTGAGGCCTCCGCGGCTGCTTCAGGAGGGCGGAACAGGAAAGCCGGTTTGTGCCCGGAACGGGCAGCCAGCTGCAGGCGCCGCAAGCCACTGAACCGGGGGCTGTCCTGCCATGCCAATACCATTCCGCCACGCACGCCACGCAGCACTTGTTCACACGCCCAGTCAGATTCGCGGCGGTTATCACTGCGCACGACGAGCAGTTGCTGCAGGTCGATTCCGTGGCCCCGCATGGCAGGCGCATAGGGAATCCAGGGCGGGTCAACCATGATCACCCACTGTGCGCGCGACGTGACTTGTGCCATGGCGGGAAAAAGCAAGCTGAATTCGCCGGCTCCCGAGGACCCGGTGAGTATCTCGGTGGCGGCACCGAGCGGCCAGCCACCACCGGGCAACACGCTGTCGAGGGCAGCATGACCGCTGGCAAGCGCAGGTATTTGGCGGTGCAGGCGACGACCTTGCCATACATCCGGAAGGCTGGCGGTGAGTACCGGCAGATCTGCTTTCACTACGAATCCAGGCCCCTGCGTATTACGCCTACACCAAGGCCCTCGATGACAAATTCCTGCTGGCGCAGATCAACTTCAATCGGTTCGAAGTCCGGGTTTTCAGGCAGCAGGGTAACGTGATGACCCTGTTGGCGAAAGCGTTTAACCGTGACTTCATCATCAATGCGTGCAACGACAATCTGGCCGTTGCGAATATCGGGTGTGCGGTGCACGGCCAGCAGATCCTGATCGTGGATGCCGGCATCGCGCATACTCATACCTTCCACGCGTAACAGGTAGTGCGGGCGGGGTGTGAACAGCGAATAGTCGATACGGTAATCATCCTCGATATTCTGCTGGGCCAGCACCGGGCTGCCGGCAGCCACCCTGCCAACCAGGGGCAAAGACATTTTCCTGCGGTCCGGCAGGCTGGCCAGCGACAGGCTGGTCAGCGTGATGCCGCGTGAGCGCCCGCGCTCTATCTGCAATACGCCTTTCTTCTGCAGTGCCCTGAGGTGGCTCTCGGCGGCATTGGGGGAGCGGAAGCCGAACGCCTCGGAAACCTCGGCGCGGGTGGGCGGAAAGCCGGATTCATCAATATGTTCCGATATGAACGCCAGTACCTGTTGCTGGCGCGTGGTCAGTGCTTTGTCGGTCATTACGGGCAGTTCCGGTTAGATACTGTAAATATATACAGTATCAAGTAAGAGTACAAGTGGTGGGCTGTCGGCCGCGATCTGTCCGGTTTTGGCAGGATGCTCGACTAGAACAGAACCGCAACCTGTCTTCAGGACACGCCGTAAAAACATCCCTGTTTGCTACGGTCCTGAATCCAGGCTCCGCTACTCTTCCCAACAGGACCGGAGTGACCTTCGCACAGGGATGTGCGAACGCGAAGCGTCAGCGAGCGCAGGAGCGGAGCAGGGTCACGCCATCTTGCTCATAATGTCCACATCACCAGCCGCCGCCACCGCCGCCACCGCCCCCGCCCCCGGAGAAGCCGCCGCCTCCGGAGCCGGAACTCGAACCGGGCGCGGTTGCCGCCGAGGATATGGCGCTGGAGAAGCTACTGCCGAGGTTGTCGCCGAGGTGATGCAGCGTGTTAATGCCGCCATGATGGCCGCTGTACCAGGCCGGTTGGTATTCGGCAGCGTCACGCGGCAGCTCACGTTCAAGCCTTTTACACCAGCTGTTTTCTACCCCCAGTGCAAATGCATAGGGCAGAAACATCTCGAAAACCTCGGGTGTCAGCTTGGAAGATCGCATGCGCTCCAGGCGGTCCTGTTCCGCGGTTTCGAGGTACATTCTGAAGCCTTCGATTTCATCCATGACCTGGCGCCCGATCGGGGTTGGCGCCCTGAGCAGGAGCAGGAAAGTAATATGCATGGCAACACTGACAATCGCAAAGACCACCCACGCCAGCGGACCAGCGCCCGCCAACATACCGGCAATAACACCCAGTATGCTGAGGATAATGGCTGGAATCATAAAAATGGTGTTCAGTTTGAACAGCCGGCCCTTGTGCTCTTTCTTCAGTGCTTGTTCCAATTCCGTTCGGGCAGACTGGAATTCACGGTATTTCTCATTATCAAGCTCAATCCATGATTCCTGTTCCGGCAACAGGCTGCTCAGTACCGCCGACTCGCCCTCGGTCATTTCGGCATTGCCCGACGAAGTCCGAAAAAGTACGAAATCGTCATCCTGTTCGTCAATCCTCAGGTGGCCCTTAATGCCGAGACTCACAATTGCGGCTGTCAGGCCCCGGGATTTCATGCCCATGTCTAGCACGTACTGGCTTGCAGCGGCTGAAATCCCCTCAGGCGGTTCGAAGCGAGGAATGATGACACCCTTGCGTGGGTCGCGCCCGTGCCTGTTCCATGACTGAAGGTACCAGGCCAATGCCAGTAACCACGTGGAAAGCAACACCAGTGCGCCCTTGTTGTCGCTGAAAAACCAGGCCAGGCGCTGAGCCGCCCCGGGCTCTTCGACCAGGCCTTTCGGCCAGCCCACCGCCACGGTCAGACCCTGGCCTGGCGCCAGGGCCCGGTCAGACTCAAAACGTATCTCGCGTGCACCGGTGACCCTCCAATTGCCCTTATTACCTCGCTGTCCGACCTGGCCGGTATAAAGGGCAATCTTCAAGTCGTCATATGCCACGTCCGAGGGCAGGCTGACCCGTGCACTGGCCCGTTCAATCGGAAATGCCCAATCATTGCCCGTGACATTCCAGTACAGCTCGTCATAATCATCGAAAAATCCCAGTTGGCGCCGGGTTCGGTATTGCAGCTGGTAGCGATGAACGCCGTTTTCCAGCATCACCGATGACGAACCGAAGTAAATGCGGATAAAACCTGCCCGGGTTTCGAGGTGGGAAGGCTCGGGGCTGTCATTGCGCGTCAGCGAAATAAAATTAAATCGAACGTCGTAGCGGTTACCGAAACGGTCCTTGTAGCGGATCGGGAAATCCCGGTAGATGCCACGCCTGATGTTTCGCCCTTCCGAACGAACGCTAATGTATTCGTTAACCGTCAGGCTTGCATCTGCGTGGACCTGGACATCTGCATGAAACTCAATGATGGATTCTTCCGCGAACGCCGGGCGGAGGAGAAACAGGCCCAGCAGCACTGCCAGGCGCGTGGCAAAGTCAGTCGTTTTCATACAGGGCAACGTCGGGCGCCATTCGGGCGCTGGCCAGCTCAATTTCAAAAAATTCCGCGCTTTGGAATCCAAACAGCGTGGCCACCAGGTTGGAAGGAACGCTTTCCACCATGTTGTTGTTGTCGCGCACCGCGCCATTGTAATAACGCCTCGCGAATTGCAGATCATTTTCTATGCGCACCAGGCTGGAATGCAGCTGCTGGAATCCCTCGTTGGCTTTCAGGTCGGGGTAGTCCTCGGCAAGGGCGAACAGGCGGGTAATTGAACCCGACAGGCGTGTTTCGCTTTCACCCGTTTCGGCAACACCGTTAACCGCTGCGCCACGCTCGCGTGCAATTTCTTCAAAAAGACTGGATTCATGCTTCGCGTATCCACGAACGGTGGCAACCAGGTTGGGTACCAGTTCATGGCGCTTTTGCAGTTGCACATCGATGCCCGCCCAGGCTTCGCTGACGAGGTTTCGTTGCCGGACCAGCCGATTGTAGATCCATACTCCGGCGAATATCAGCGCAGCGAATAACAGCGCCAGGATGGATGAAAATGCACTCAAAACGGCAATTCCAGGGCATCGCAGACATAACGGTTGAGCCTGCCCGCGGCACGGAACGCCGCAGCCGAACGGTTCACCAGTTCGCGTGACTTCAAAAGCGCCGGATCGGCTTCCTCCATGACATAGAAGCTCTTGCGCTTCAGGTCTTCGATATGGCGGTGTTCAGGATCAAAACCGCGCGGTGGCCTGACCAGGCTGTCTCCCTGGATTCCGCCGCGCTGCCGGACGCTTTTAGCCGAGCGGATGCGTTGCCATTCGGCCGGGTTGTCAACGATAAATTCCCTGATACGCAGCAGTGCCGCGGCGGGTGGTTGCCAGATACCGCCTCCGAGCATCAGGCGGTCAAGCTCGAAGTGTGCATAGAACCCGGGTGCGTGTGCATCTTTGCCGGCGCGGTGCCGAAAGTGGCAGGCCGCATGGGTTTTATATGGCGTCTTGTCTTTCGAAAACCGGGTGTCACGGTAAATGCGAAACATTGAACCGCCGTGTGGGCGTGGGTCAGCCCGGTATTCTTTTGAAATCACATGCAGCCGGGGTGCAATAGCCTCGATGAACTGGCCCATGGGGGCAACGACCACGTCCAGGTAACGCTGCTTGTTGGCCGCGAACCAGTCGCGGTCGTTGTTGCGTTTCAGTTCCCTGAAAAAGCGAAAAAAATCTGGCTTGAACCCTTCGAATCCGGACATCCTTTATGCCTGACAATCAGTTACTGGTTGGAAGTATATTACCGTCCTTGCCTGGCTGCGCGAAATCCGCGTACCGCCTTGCGCAGGGATTCAAGGGATGGTGCGTCCGGTGCGTACCGTATTTGGCGATAAAGGGCAGATATGCGGCCTATTTCTTCGGCCTCGCCAGGTTTCACCGTGGTCGCTGCCTGCCCCAGTTCCTCGGGCGTCATGGCTGCCGAGGTATTGATGCCCGCCTTGTCGAGTTTGCGCCGGAAGGTGTCCCACAATTTCGCTGCGGCATCCCGGTTGCTGGAAATTCGTAACCTGAGCAGCAACGGTGACATCAGGGCTGCAATCAGCGTAATGGCGATCACCAGGATTACAACCAGCTTGGTGCTGTCCAGTCGTTCCATGCCAAAGGGCTGAAACAATCTTGATTGCTGCTCGAGCCCGAAAGCGATGACCCATTCATTCCAGCCTCTTTGTAACAGGTCGAAGTTGTTTTTGAGGCTTCTGATCCACTCATAATCGAACATGTAGCGCCGCGAGGACAGCGCATTCATTGCGCCGCTTTCGATGCGTCCGGGCGCCACCGCCGCGGTCGGATCTACGCGGACCCAACCACGCCCCTCCAGCCATACCTCAGACCAGGCATGCGCATCCGACTGGCGCACCAGCAAATAGCTTCCCGTGTGATATCCGCCCATGTACCCGGTTACGATACGGGCTGGTATACCAGCCATGCGCATCATGACGGTGAAGGCCGAAGCATAGTGTTCACAAAAGCCTTTGCGGGTATCGAACAGGAATTCGTCTACCGTGTGCTGGCTCAGCAGTGGTGGGTTGAGGGTGTAGGAAAACTCCTCGGTGTTGAACCAACGCAGTATCCGGTCAATGAATTCAGAATCGGAATCTGCTTCATCCCGCCATTCCTGCACCAGCTCAAGGGTCCTGGGGTTGTAACCTTCCGGAAGCTTCAGTGCCGAGGTACGCAAGATGATCTTCAGTTCAGGCATGTCCACGAAATCTGGATTCGAAACCATGTCGTAACTGCGTAGCCGCGTGATCGGGCGTGTCAAAAGCTGGAAGTCTATCGTCACGCGGCTTCGGTTCGGCGTAATGGCCGGGTAGTCCAGGGCGAACATCCAATGACGTTCGGTGGGCTCCATCTGGACCCTGTAGCGAATCGAATCAGGGGTGATGTCGGGCAGCGTTTCTGCCGGAACATTACGACTGTAATAGGCGCCGCTCCAGGCCCGACCGTCGAAGTTCCAAAAAACCGGCCCGCGCCAGTACAAGTCACGAATCATGGGGATCGGTGAATCGAATTCCACCCTGAAAGCCGGGGAATCATCCATGAACAGGTTTTGAATGTCGCCCGGGGCCATCGAATCGGACAGGCCTGTCTTGGCGTCCAGGGCCGATTCTGGCACGCCCCACATCGGTCCGCCCCAGCGCGGAAACAGCATGAATAAAACCAACGCTGCCGGAGCTGCCATCGCAACCAACTTGGTGCTGTAACCCAGTTCCTGAAGAAAACCGTGATTGCTGGGCGGAACCGTCCCTTTGCCGGTGAATGCATCGCGCCTTTGCAGCAGCGTCAGGGCCACCAGTGCACCGAGCATGACGCTCGCGGCATAAACCAGCATGAACAGGCCCTGTGAAAACAGGAACTGCGTGGCGCACAGAAACAGGCTCAGACTCGCCACGATCCGCGCGTCACGAACTTTGAAGGTTTCGAGCAACTTCAAAGCCAGCATGACGGTGAGCAGGCTGACTGCTGCGCGGCGGCCGAACAATCCGCCGTAGGTCATAACCAGGAAAAATACCGTCATTGCGGTCGCCGCAATGCGCACCAGCAAGGGCATCGGACGCCAACCGCGTAACTCGGCGACAATGCGCCAGGCAATAGGCAAGACGATCAGGGGTAATAATTGCACCGGCATGCTCAACGCCTGTGGAATCAAGGCGATCGTAATGGTGAATATCACCCACAACATGCCAGCCTGTTGGTTGTTCAGTTTCACGTGAACAAGGCCAGTTGCTCGAGGCATTGTTCCCGGTGCCGGTCACCCAGGGCCGCGGGAAGGGAAATGTTGGGCAGGACCAGGCTGTACGGGACTTGCTTGTGATCCGCGATCAGTATCCAGGCGGTCAGGATGGACAAACGCTGCTCGGTTGGCGTGCCGGAAAGTGCATGCCAGTCCAGTTCGCAGGACTCATCACGCGGCGTCTCCATTTCTCGCGTGTAGAGCTGGTCGTGACGCGCGCTGGATCGCCATGCGACGCGTTTCATCGGATCGCCCACCCGGTATTGCCGAATTCCGTGCACCTGGTCGCCTTCGCCCTTGCGTGCTCGATCGCCAGTTCCGCCACCAGATTGTGGCAGTGGTGGTGGTTTAACTGCAGGTTGGGGATAAATGAGACACCGGGCACGGGGAAAGAACCAGGCCCAGGCGCGAAACAATCCCAGCGGATAACGTGTTTCAAGTTTGAATGGCTCCATGTCAAGCCATCCGCGTCGACTGCCGAGTTGCTTGAGCTCCAGCTGGTTTGCCGATTGCTCAGCGACGTCCACGCAATCCTGCAGCTTCCTGTAGCCGCCCATGATTGTCAGCCTCGGGCGAATTTCGGCATTACCCAGGAACACGCGAAATACGGCGTGTTCACCGGCGAATACAGGTTCTGCATGAATTTCCTGGATGGTAATTCCCACCAGGTTGCGGTAGGCCAGCACGGTGGTCAACTGCGCGATGACGCCAAAAATAAAAACCAGTAACAGCGCCATGTTGTTATTGAAGTTCAGCCCGCCAAGAGCCATGAACATCAGCATCAGCCCGAACGCAAAACCAAAAGAAGTTGGAACGACGAAGATGTTGCGGTACTCGAGCTCGAAGGGTACAGAAACCTCGCCACGACGGCGGCGTACTCGTTCAAGGAACCAGGTTCGCAGCCTTTCACGGGGAAAAACCCGGTCCAGGATGGCGCTTGCGGTGTTCATTCAAAAATTCCGGAGTTCAGGGTATCGCCACCTGGTTCAGCAGTGAGGTCAGTTGTTCCTCAACCGTCACTTCCATGCCGTGCGGAACGGTCATGCGGTGACGAGCCAATGCCGGGAATACCCGCTTGATATCTTCCGAGGTCACAAAATCGCGCCCATTGATGAATGCCAGGGCTTTGCCGCAGTGCAGCAGGGCTATGCCGGCCCGTGGTGAAAGGCCGGTCTCGAACCAGCGGCTGTTGCGTGTTTCGGCCAGCAGCGCCTGTATGTAATCGAGCAGGGCTTCGCTGGCATGCAATCGCTGGCATTGTTCCTGCAAGGCCTGGACATCGGCGGTTGACATGGCCGCAGATGTTTTGACCAGCACCTTGGACCGGTCTTCGGCTGTCAGCAGTTCGCGTTCTACCTTGGGATCCGGAAAGCCCAGGGTCAAACTCAGCAGAAAGCGGTCGAGTTGTGAATCCGGCAAAGGAAAGGTTCCGACCAGGTCGAGGGGGTTTTGTGTCGCGATGACGAAGAATGGATCCGGCAGGCCATGCGTTGTACTTTCAATCGTGACCTGGCCTTCTGCCATGGCCTCGAGCAGGGCACTCTGGCTTTTCGGAGTAGCGCGATTGACTTCATCAGCAAGGATCAGTTCTGAAAAAATGGGACCGGGATGGAATTCGAATTCTTCGCGATCCCGTCGGTAGATCGAGACACCCAGGATGTCCGCCGGTAGCAGATCGCTGGTGAACTGAATGCGCTGATAATGGGCTCCGATCACGGTGGCCAGTGCGTGGGCGAGCGTTGTTTTCCCTACACCTGGTAAATCTTCGATCAACAGGTGACCGCGCGCCAGCAGGCAACTGAAAGCCAGCTCTACCTGGCGCTCCTTGCCAAGCAGGATGCTGTTGACGGAATTCATGGCCTGCTGCAGTCGATCCTGAAGACTGCTGCCGGTTGTCGACTCCTGTACCGAAATTCCACTCATTTACTGATTCTCCATCAGGGCATTGACCCTTGCTGCGCAGATAAAGTCATTTTCGGACAGGCCGTTTATCGCGTGCGTCGTGAAAGTCACATCGCAATAATTGTAGCCTGCCACAAAGTCGGGGTGGTGGCCCTGACGATTGGCGATCCATGCCAGGGCATTGATAAACGACATGGTCTTGTAAAATCCGGGGAATTCAAAACGGCACGATATGGCCTTAAATTGCGGGTCTGCCTGCCAGTTTTCAAGCTGTCCAAGGTACAGCCTGACACGTTCGGCCGCCAACGGTTCGGCGCCGCCTTCACAGGGCTTGCATTTCTTTTCCAGCAGTCTTTCCAATCCAAACTCCCTGGATGGTGATTCCTGGGTCACCCCTTGCCGGGGCAATTTCGCCGCAGGTGCGCGACAGGCAGATCCCGCCGCTGCAATTCAATCACCCGTACCATTTCTTCCGTGTGCCCGGTCCATTTCGGCTCTGACTGATCTGCGTACGAAATTTAGTATACCATTCGTTAATATTTTCAGTAACCTGTCACGCAATTTATAAGCAATTCCGAATGACCAAGACTGGCCTACAATTGAACCCGCGAATCGTTTGTTGCTCACCCGCGGGCAGATCGGTCCTGTTGCCAGGTCGGTCAAACTGACCGGCATGAGCTTGTAATGATGACAACATCAGCCCACGAAAATTTGAAGCAACGCGCAGCACTGGTCTTGCCTGGCGGTGGCGCGCGTGCCGCCTACCAGGTTGGAGTGCTGAAGGCGATCAACGAACTTCAACCCGCGCAGCATTCCCTGTTTCCGGTGATTTGCGGTACTTCGGCCGGCGCCATCAACGCCGCGGTTCTGGCCAGTCATGCGCATGAATTCCCGGAGGGCGTTTCGAGGCTGGAACAATTCTGGGCCAGCATGTACTGCGCCAGGATCTACCGAACCGACGGCTGGTCGGTACTCAAGTCCGGCGCTCACTGGCTGGCAATGCTGCTCAGCGGTGGATTATTGAGAACTCATCCCCGTTCGCTGCTCGACAATCAACCGCTGCGTGTTTTTCTTGATCGCACTTTGCGCCTTGACGGAATCGTCACGGCCATTGAACAGCAGGCCCTGCGCGGTGTTGCAGTGACTGCATCGGGCTATACACAGGCTTCGGCCGTAAGTTTTTTCCAGGCTTCAGAGCAGGTGCGTGCCTGGAAAAGGGTGCGTCGCTATGGCTGTTCGGAGACCCTCGACGTACGCCATCTACTGGCATCGGCCGCGCTACCCCTGCTGTTTCCGGCAGAACGGATTGGCAATGAATATTACGGCGATGGCGGCATGCGGATGGTGGCGCCGCTGAGCCCCGCCATTCATCTTGGTGCAGAGCGCCTGCTGGTGATTGGCACACGGGATGAAAAGCCTGACCCGAAACCACAGAAACTGACTGGCTATCCTTCACTCGGTGAGATTGGAGGCTACTTGCTGGACACCATTTTCATGGACACCCTGAATGCTGATCTTGCCCGCCTGCAACGAATCAACAGGACGCTCTCGCTGATGCCCGAACAAAGTCGCCGTGAAACGGGGTTACGCCATATCGAGACGCTGGTCATACGGCCGAGCCGGGATTTGCGAATCGTCACCAAGGAGCACGTTGGTGATATTCCGCGGGCGGTCAGAATTTTGCTCAGAACCCTGGGGGGCTGGGGCAGAGACTGGCGCATGGCCAGCTATCTGTTATTCGAGTCTCCCTATTGCAGGGAATTGATCGAACTTGGATACCGGGACGGTCTGGAGCAGGAGGCCGAGCTGAGGGCTTTTCTCGACTGATGCGATTCAGCCACCCTCGGCAACTGCCGGCCTGAATGGCGTGTCTTCCTGCCCCTCGATCTTGCTGCGCGGAAAGTCGTCAACGGCGATCACCTCGATCGAGGCTTCCTGGGCGAGCCGAACCCGTGCGCCCTGTTCCTCGGTAATCACACCGCTCTCAACGGCCCTTTGGACAAGCCCTGCGTAATTGTCTACAGACACGGTTTCTTTCAATGCCGTACGGATCGCCTGCTCGGCGTCGGCCGAATCCAGCACAAGGTGGAATGCCGTGTTGACCTTGCCCGATGCATCCCTGGCATCAGAAACATAGATGCCCGATATCAGGCGGTCGCGGCTGGCATTTTCGTCCAGCATCAGGCGGGCGATCGCCTTGCCGACAGGGTCGGACGGCGGTGCGTATGACTGTCCGAACGGAAAGATAATGCTTTTGACCAATCCACCAAGCAATGGCACCGGAAAATTCCGAAGGACGCCCAGCAAGCTGTTCTGGATCGTGTAAAGGCTGTCGTCCATGCCCCATTGCAACAAGGGCAGGTCTTCCTCGGGCCGGCCGTCATCCTCGAAGCGTTTCAGCATGGCGCTGCCCAGGTAAAGATGGATCAGGGCATCGGCCAGACGGCCGGAAAGCGTCTCGCGAAATTTGAATTTGCCGCCCAGGGTCAGCAGTACCGAATCAGCCACCAGGGCAAAGGCAGAACTCATGCGCGTCATTTGACGGTAGTAACGCGCCGTGGGGCCGGAGACCGGGCTGCTGGTGGCCAGGCCGCCGCTCAGGGCCAGCATCAGCGAACGCACGGCATTGCTGATCGTGTAGCCGACATGTGAAAACAGTGCCTTGTCAAAATCTCGCCGCGTTCCGTTGCGGCCACTGGCGGCATTCATCTCCTTCAAAAGCCATGGGTGAGCGCGTATCGCACCCTGTCCAAAAATAATCAGCGACCGGGTCAGGATATTGGCGCCCTCGACGGTGATCGAGATCGGCAGCGCTTCGTACGCGTGCGCCAGGTAGTTGTTGGGGCCGGTAATGATGCCCTTGCCGCCATGCACATCCATCGCGTCATTAATGGTTTGCCGGTTTCCTTCGGTCAACTGGTATTTGACAATCGCAGAAAGCACCGCGGGTCTCTCGCCCTGGTCCAGCGCCGACAGCGTCAGGCGGCGCGCGGCGTCCATGCGGTAGGTGCGACCGCCAATCCGTGCAAGCGGCTCTTCGATGCCTTCGAAATACCCGATCGGGATACCAAACTGTTTCCTGATCCGGGCATAGGCACCGGTCATCATGCTGGCCATCTTGCCACCGGCCACGCCCAGCGCTGGCAGGGAAATGGCGCGTCCCGCAGCCAGGCTTTGCATCAACATCTTCCATCCCTGGCCGATCATTTTCTGACCGCCGATGATCCAGTCCATGGGTATGAACACATCCGATCCGCTGGTGGGGCCATTCATGAATACCGCGCCGATGGGCATATGGCGTGTGCCGATCTGTACACCCGCTGTGGAGGTCGGAATCAAGGCGCAGGTAATTCCCAGGTCCGGTTGGTCACCGATCAGGCCTTCCGGGTCTTTGGCGCGAAAAGCCAGTCCCAGCAGGGTCGCGACCGGCGCCAGTGTAATGTACCGCTTGTTCCACGTGACCTTGAGTCCCAGCACCTCGCGTCCTTCAAATTCACCCATGCACACGATGCCCTCGTCAATCATGCTGGCCGCATCGGACCCTGCGCTGGGCGAGGTCAGAGCGAAGCAGGGAATCTCTTCACCGCTCGCGAGGCGCGGCAGGTAATGGTCCTTTTGTTCCTCGGTGCCGTAGTGCATCAGCAACTCGGCGGGTCCCAGAGAGTTGGGCACCATGACGGTAACAGCGGCGGTCAGGTTGCGGCTGGCGAGTTTCATGACCACGGCCGAGTTGGCCGCGGCTGAAAACTCAAGTCCGCCATAACTTTCCGGGATGATCATGCTGAAAAACCGGTGGCGCTTGAGGAATTCCCAGGCCTCTGCGGGCAAACGCCTGTGCCGGTCACAAATATCCCAGTCGTCGAGTGATCGACACAATTCTTCCACCGGGCCGTCCAGGTATGCCTGCTCTTTCTCGCTGAGCGTTGCCGGGGGTGTCTTCAGCAGCTTGCGCCAGCGCGGGCGGCCGCTGAACAGTTCGCCGTCCCACCACACCGTACCGGCGTCGAGCGCCTCCTGCTCGGTATCGGAGAGGCGGGGCAATAGCTTACGGAATAAACTGTACAGGCGGTCGGAAATAAGCAGGCGGCGCAGTGGTTTGATGGAAAATCCCGCCAGGGTGATCATTATGATGCCAAACGACCAGCGGAACCACGTCGGGGTAGGGTAGGCAATCCGGAAATTGGTCAACAGGGCCGTAATCACCGCCAGGATAATGACCGTCACGACCAGCGGCACGCGGTTATAGGACAGGATCATCAGTGTCAGCACCAGTGCCAGCAGGAACAACAGTGTCATGCGTTACCTCTCGAGGTTAATCCAGTTTGGCCAGTCGCCAACAAGTCTCCTGGCGGAGAATGGAAGGCAGCTTATTTTGCCTTGAATCAGAGCTTAATCATACCACTGAAGATGGATATCGAGATTGCGACACAGGTCAGCGACCTTTAGAATTACACGGTTTTATTAATGCCCAGTGCGCCTGATTGGGATCAATTATAATAAGCATATATATCAATATATTACGAGGTATAATTAAAGTGTCAATTGAAAGAACGCTTTCGATAATCAAACCGGATGCGGTGGCCAAGAATGTGATTGGGCAGATTTACTCGCGTTTTGAGAACGCCGGCCTGCGCATTATCGCCGCCAGGATGGCTCACCTTAGCCGTGAACAGGCAGAAGGCTTTTATGAGGTTCACCGCGAGCGGCCGTTCTTTTCGGCACTGGTTGAATTCATGACTTCGGGCCCTGTGATGATCCAGGTGCTTGAAGGCGAAGACGCCATCAACCGTAATCGTGAGCTGATGGGTGCAACCAATCCGCAAGAGGCTGCGCCGGGAACGATCCGCGCTGATTTTGCCGAAAGCATCGACGCAAACGCGGTGCACGGGTCGGATGGCCCGGAAACGGCAGCGGCTGAAATTGCCTACTTTTTCGGCGACGAAGCCTGACCCAGGCCGCGCTGCAAAGTTACGCACGCAGTATCGAAATGGAACACGCGCCGCACACTGAAGCCAGAACGAATCTGCTGGATCTCGACGAACCCGGGATGTCCAGCTGGTTCAGTTCAATGGGTGAACGGCCGTTTCGTGCCCGCCAGGTCTTGAAATGGATGTTCCACCACCAGGAAACCCGCTTCGACAAGATGACGGACCTGGGGCTGGATTTGCGCGACCGGCTGTCTGACTGTGCCGAGATCACGATGCCGGAAGTGCTCAGGGAGCAACAATCCGACGACGGCACGGTGAAATGGTTATTGGGCCTGTCCGGGGGCAACGCGGTGGAGACGGTGTTTATTCCCGAAAAGACCCGCGGAACCTTGTGCGTTTCATCCCAGGTGGGTTGTGCTTTGAATTGCACATTCTGTTCGACCGGCACCCAGGGCTTCAATCGCAACCTGAGCACCGGTGAGATTATTGGCCAGGTCCTGCAGGCAGCACGTTTGCTGGGACACGAGCGCAATGGCAAGCGTCGCATTACCAACGTGGTCATGATGGGCATGGGCGAGCCCTTGCTGAATTTCGACGCCCTGGTGCCTGCGCTGAACCTGATGCGTGATGACCTGGGATTCGGACTTGCCGCGAAACGCGTCACGGTCAGCACCGCCGGGCTGGTTCCGGGCATCCGTAAGCTGCGTGATGCGGTGGACGTGGCGTTGGCTGTTTCTTTGCACGCGCCGGTTGATGAACTGCGTACCGAACTTGTGCCGCTGAACCGCAAGTACCCGATTGCTGAACTGATGCAGGCCTGCCGTGATTACGTTTCCGGAAAAAAGAAAAGAACCGTGACGTTTGAGTACACACTGATGCACGAGGTCAATGATCATCCCGGGCATGCGCGCCAATTGGTCAAGTTGCTGCGCAGCGTGCCGAGTAAACTTAACCTGATTCCGTTTAATCCATTCCCAGGCACCCGGTACCGTTGTTCATCGTCGGAACGTATCAACCGGTTCCAGGAAATTGTCATGGCAGGTGGACTGATTGCCACGGTGCGCAAGACCCGCGGTGAAGACATTGATGCAGCGTGCGGACAACTGGTTGGAAAAGTCAGGGATCGCACCCGGCGCAGCCGCGCACATCGCGAACGCCTGGAGGCACAAAGTACATGATTAAAAGCTCGTTATGCATTGTTTTTGCGACTGTTTTATTACTCGGTTGCGCCACATCTTCAAGCCGGCCAGACGGGCCCAAGTCGGCCGCTCGTGGCGTGGCGGAAGTGAACGCCTCGCTGGGCCAGGAGTACATGTCCCGCGGCCAGCTCGAAATCGCCCTGGATAAACTGAAAAAGGCCGTAACCGCGGATCCGACTTATGCGCCGGCCCAAACGCTGCTGGCCGTCCTTTATGAACGTATTGACGATTCCGAAGCGGCCGAACGGCACTACCGTCTGGCCGTGGAGGCTGCCCCCAAGAATGGCGATGTGAACAACAACTATGGCGTATACCTGTGCCACTCCCGAAAGGCCGGGGAGGCTGACCCGTACTTCCAGGCGGCGGTCAAAGACCCGTTCTATCGCACGCCGGAAGTGGCTTATGCCAACGCCGGTTCTTGCTGGCTGCAGGTGGGAAATCTGGACAAAGCCGAAAGATATCTGCGACAATCCCTTGAATACGATGCAGAATTTTCCGATGCGCTGTTGTCGATGGCCGATATCAGTGCCCGCCGCGGGGATTTTTTGAGAGCGCGTGCGTTTCTGCAGCGATACGAATCAACAGGGTCTGAATCTGCACAAAGCCTGCTGCTTGCATTTCGCATAGAAAGCGAACTTGGCAATGGCGTCACTGCCTCTGCGTATCGTGAGAGGCTGTTAAGCAAGTTCAGTAATTCAGAGCAAGCCCGGGAACTCAGGGAGTCTGGCATGCCAGATCACAACTAACAGTGAGCGAACAACAACAACTGATACCCATCAGCCCCGGCGAGAGCCTGCGCCAAAGGCGGGTCAAAAAGAAGCTTTCCATCGCAGACATTTCGAATGCGTTGCGTATCGATGGACCCGTGGTGGTTTCGATCGAATCGGACCAGTTGGACCACCTTGCGCCCATTTATCGCCGTGGATACGTTCAGAGCTATGCCCGGCACCTGGGTTTCAAGAAGGACGAGATTGCACAGATGCTGGCCGCAATTGACGACCAGGCACCGCAACTGCACACCGTTTTTCCCGAGGCGTCCCGTCCCGACCAATCCGATCGCTGGATCAAGGCAGCCGGCTACGTGCTGGCATCTTTGCTGGTGGGTACGCTGGCCTGGCAATTCAGCCATGAGGCCATACGTCTGTCAGGCGAGGTATCCGAGTCTGCGGAATTGGGCAGCGGCACGGTCGGGCTAAATTCGGCAAACAATGGCGAAAGCAGCAAGCGCCATGTCAACGCTTCCATTGCAGCGCTCGAAAACATCAAGCGGCCTTCTGGTCGCGGCAGCGCGGCGGAACAGGCGTGGGCAGCGCTGGACCAGGTAAACGCGGATTCAGCCGATGGTATCGAAGGCGAGTCAGTTCTGAAGCTTTCCGCATCGGGCGACAGTTGGGTGGAAATTACCGATGCCCAGGGCAGGCAGCTTGAACTGGACCTGGTGCGCGGCGGCAGCAGCAAGCAGTACCGCGGTGAAGCGCCATTTTCGATCCAGCTGGGCCGGGCATCTGCAATCAGCCTGTTGATAAACGGGCAAGCGGTGGATCTTGCGCCACATACCCAGGACGATGTGACACAAATGCTGCTGGACAAGCCCGGCGATGAAGCCAGCGGGTGAGCGGCCTGCCGGTCGAGACCAACGCGCTGGTATCCGCCATCGGTACAAAACCCGCTGAAGGCTTTTGCTTTTAGGCTGGTTCGCGAATAGCATTTCCTAATCCTTACTTTCGGCACAAACACGCGGCGGCATCATTGAATCCAGTTATTAGATCAATTCGCGGGATGCACGATATCCTGCCGGCCGACATGGCCGGCTGGCATTTGCTGGAGTCCAATGCGGCAGACGTTTTTGCGTCTTATGGTTTCGAGGAAATCCGTATACCGCTGCTGGAGAAAACCGAGGTATTTAGCCGCGCAATCGGTGACGCCACCGACGTGGTCGAAAAGGAGATGTACACGTTTGAGGACCGCAACGGCGAGTCGCTGAGCCTCAGGCCCGAGGGAACGGCAGGGGTGGTCAGGGCCGTTCTGCAAAACGGCATGTTATACGGCCAGCCGCTTCGGGTCTGGTACAGCGGCGCCATGTTTCGCCACGAGCGGCCGCAAAAAGGCCGCACCCGCCAGTTTCACCAAATTGGCGCCGAGGTCTTTGGGGCCGAGGGCCCGGATGTAGATGCCGAGTTGATTGCCATGGCGGAACGGCTGTGGCAACGCCTCGGAATCGATGGTTTGACTTTACAACTGAACTCGCTGGGCAGCGCCGAAGAACGGGCCTTGTACCGCGAATCACTGGTTGAATTCCTGCAGCATCATGAGCAGGATCTCGATGAAGCGACCCGCGAGCGTGCGCAGCGAAATCCGCTGCGGGTGCTGGATTCAAAAGACACCGCAGTGCAGGCATTGCTTGAGAACGCGCCGCGGTTGGGTGATTTTCTCGGTGCACAATCCCAGCTCCACTTTGACAGCCTGCGCCGGATGCTGGACAAGCTTGGAATCGAATACCAGGTCAATCAAAAGCTGGTGCGCGGCCTGGATTACTACAGCCACACGGTGTTCGAGTGGATTACCGACCAGCTCGGCTCTCAGGGCACCGTTTGCGCGGGTGGACGGTATGACAACCTGGTCGAATTGCAGGGCGGCAAGCCGTGGCCCGGGATCGGGTTTGCGATGGGCCAGGAACGCCTGGTCGAATTAATTCGCCAGGGCGATGAAATCGCACCGGTGCATCCCCACATTTACATGGTGCTGGCCGGACAAGAGGCCAAGTTGGTCGGTATGAGTCTCGCCGAGCGACTGCGGGACGAACTGGATGGTATTCGTATTGTCTGTAACCCGGGCGATGGCAGTTTCAAGTCCCAGTTCAAACGGGCAGACCGCAGTGGCGCTTCCATGGCACTGGTCATGGGTGAAAACGAATTGCAGTCCGGAACGGCCAGCATCAAGCCGTTGCGAGGTGAGGAACCCCAGCATTCAATACATGTCGACAAGCTTGTTGAATGGCTGGGTGAATGGATCAAACAAATCCGGCACGATGCCGTATGAAAACAGAAATCGGGAATTAGAGCATGGTTGAAGTCTATGATTCGCACGAGCAGAGCGAACGCGTAAAAAAATGGTTGCAGGAAAATGGCGGCGCTATTGTGCTGGGGCTGGTGCTGGCATTTGGCAGCCTGTTCGGGTTCAAACAATGGCAGCTTTGGGAGTCCAACAAGGACCAGCGGGCCTCGGCGGAATACGAGGTGATGGTTCAGTACCTCGAGCAGGATGACCTCGATTCTGCGGTGGCCAATTTTGAAACGCTTCGAGCCGAATTCGCAGAATCCGCATACACGGCCCTGGCTGCGATGCAGATGGCCAAGGCCCGCATACAGGCCAGCCAGACCGAGTTAGCGGTCGGATTGCTGCAGTTCGCGATGGATAATGCGGAACCGGCGCCCCTGCGCACCGTGGCGCGCTTGCGCCTGGCCAGGGTGTACCTCGACCTGGACAGGGACCAAGAGGCACTGGCATTACTGAATGGCGCGGCGTCAGAGCAGGGTTTCGAGGCGTTGTTTGCTGAAATCAGGGGCGATGTGGCACAAGTGCAGGGTCGCATGGACGAAGCAGCAGATTTTTACCGGCAAGCGCTCGACTCGCTTGAAACCGGAAC
>JABDJL010000116.1 GCA_013002505.1 Lysobacterales bacterium
GGCTTAGCTGAGCAATATCGGTTTGGCCATCGTGCTGCTCCATGGTGAAATACAAGGTCTGTCCATCCTCAGAAAACATGGGCTGATTGTTATACCGGCCCGTATGCACCAGTCTCCGCGGTGCCACCAGCGAGTCTTCCACAATGTCCAGGATCCAAATATCAGTGGCAGGAATGGATTGGGCGAAAGCAATTTGTTGAAAACAAAACAGCATCCAAAAAACAAGATGACAAAACAGTCTCATTTTCAACCTGTTACCGGATTGAATTTTTGCCGGAGATTTTCTAGAGGTTTGCCTATTAACTCACTTCGCCAACCACGGAATTTAGGTGGCCAGTGGTTGCTGTCCTGACGCATGATTGCCTCGAGTTCGCGTCTTGAAGCCAATACAGCTGGCTCTACGCCAAGGTCCCTGGCCTTGTCACCTACCAGGGATTTCATCTGTGCCAGGCAGCTTCTTTCAGACCGGTTCAATTGCTGGATTATGGGCAATGATTTTCCTGAGTCCCTTACAGAACGGATCAGCGCCAGCAGGTCTTCACCGTAACGTCTCACGGCGCCGGGGTGCAAACCTTCGACTTCCCGCAGGGATCCAATATCACCAGGCTTGAGGCGGGCTATGCCCAACAAAATCGGGTCCTTAATGATGAAACCGCGGGGCAGATCCCGTGCCCGTGCCTGTTCTTCCCGCCAGTTGTAAAGGCGCTCCAGGATCGCGAGACTTTCACCATCCAGTCTCCCCACGCCTCGAATCCGCAACCAGTTTGACAGGGTGCTTTCCTGGTCCCCCGCGTTATACACCGCGGCATTACAATCTTCGATCAACCACGAGTGGCGGTTCAGTTCTTTCAGTCGTTGCTGCAAGATTTCCCAGATCAAGGGCAACAGACAGACATCGAGTGCTGCATAGTGTAATTGCGCGGGCTTCAAGGGCCGTGACACCCAGTTTGAACGGGTTTGGTCATTATCCATGTCTAATTCGAACAACCAGCGCACCATGGCGTGGTAGGCAAGTTGCAAAGGCTGTCCGAGCAAGGCACAGGCAAGCTGCGTATCAAGCATCGGTGTCGGCATTGCGCCTACCGTGTTCATCAACACGTCAAGGTCTTCCGATGGACTGTGAAAAATTTTGACGATGTCCTCGTTTTCCAACAAGTCCTTGATTGGCGCATGGCTTCCTCGCACCAGCGGGTCAATGAGCCATACTGTTTGGCCATCAGATACCTGTACCAATCCCAGTTGCGCGTAATAAGTGCGTTCGCGGACAAACTCCGTATCAACACCCAGAGTGCCGCATTTGCGCCACGCCTTGGCGGCGCGAGAAATATCTGAAGGTGACGCCAATACGAGCGCAGAATCGGCTGCTTCCAAGGCTGCTTCTATCCTTGATTTCAGGGGAATTGATTGATTGAGCATGAATACCTCGAAAGCATGATAATTGATTCTACTTAAAGGATTTATTGCCCCAGGCCGCGCTTGTTGGGCATACTTTTCTGGGTTATCGTGACTGACGATTTGCTGGCATGGATCAGCCAATGGCAACCTTAACACGGGAATACTGTTCGCAAAGGACTTTGCATGTACAAAACACACCGACCATTGCTTCTTTTTCTTTTGCTTTGGCAGCTCATTTTCGCCACTCTTGCAGATGCACAGGTACCGGTGTCGGAAGCAGGTTCCAGTGAGCAACAATCGGCTGAAAGCGACACCGAAGAGCGGCGCGTAAAACGGCTTGGTGATGCATCCGCCGAAGATTGGGAGCCGGCACTGAATGCACCCGCCTTACCGGGCGGAAACCCTGAGCAATTCGATCCATATGAACTGCCTGATCCTGCCCAGAATGCATACCTGGAATCCCTGCTTTCGAGGTTAGCCGCACGCCCCGGAAATCAGGAGGCACTGACCGAGCTGGAGGCCTTGCTGGATAGCGTCCTGGATCAGGCAAACGAACAGGGGGATCTTGAAAACCAGGCTGCCATGCGGCGCCTCCTGGGGGTGGTTCAGAATGTCAATCCAAGAAAGGCGGGCCTGTCCGATGCATATCAACGACTGGACGCGCTCACGCAGATCAACACTTGGATAGCTAAAGCCAATGCGGCCTTTGAGCGCGGTGACCTGGTTCAGCCCGCGGCAGACAACGCTCACGAATGGACCCGCAAAGTACTGCGTACCAGTCCGGAAAACCCTGAAGCGCAATCCCTGAAAAGAGCCATTCATGAGCAATTGATCGAACGCGCATTGTTGTCGGCGGGGGAGTTGGATTTCGAAAAAGCGCAGGCCTGGCTTGAAGAAGCTTCAGAAATTGGTGACGACCAGGAACTGGTTGAGCAGGCATTGATCAAAATTGCCTTAATTAAGCAGGCCGAGGCAGATCAAATAGAAGCACAAATACTGGAAGCCATTGAATCCGGCAATTTCGACCTGGCGGAATTCGTGCTCATTGACCTGATTGCTTTGACTGGACATACGTCACTGGTAACCGAACTGCGCGAGGAGTTAAGGGTCGCGCGTGTCTACGGTCAGTACGAGCCTGGCCAGGTCATACAGGACCCGTTCATAAATGCTCCTGGCAGTGCGCCAGCCGTTGTCGTCATCCAGCCGGGTAGTTTCCTGATGGGTTCTGTCTCAAGTGAACAAGGGCGCAGTGAAAACGAGGGTCCGCAGCATCGCGTTACGTTCTCGCGGGGATTTGCCATGGGTCTGCAGGAGGTTACGGTCGGACAATTCCGATCTTTCATTGAAGCAACCCGCCACCGCACCTATGCTGATGAAGCCGGCCGATCCAGGGTGTACGACGAAAAAACCGGTCGCATCTCGGAACGCACAGGTATTAACTGGGCTTATGATTATGAAGGTAACCGGGCTGCAGAGAACGCCCCGGTTTTGCATGTGACCTGGCATGATGCCAAGGCATTCGTGGCGTGGCTGTCACTTGAGACGGGCAAGGTTTACCGCCTGCCCAGCGAGGCGGAATATGAGTACGTGATGCGCGCAGGCACGGTCACCCGCTACTGGTGGGGTGATGGCCGGCCGGAAATCGCGGTAGAAAACCTGACAGGGGCAGAGGACACGTCTCCAAGCGGCAGAGTCTGGACAACAGCGTTCAGGCGTTACGGAGATGGTTTTTGGGGGCCGGCGCCGGGCGCATCATTTCCGCCCAACCCCTGGGGGTTGCACGATATGGCCGGAAACGTCAGTGAGTGGGTTGAAGACTGTTGGCACGATACCTACGCACTGGCGCCTGAAGACGGCTCAGCATGGATCAATCCCGGCTGTACTCGTAAAGTCATCAGGGGTGGCTACTGGGCCAGTGCCCCGGACCAGTCGAGATCGGCGGCGCGTCTTTCCGGTGGTGAAAGTCTCAGCGGTCCGAGGGTGGGGTTCAGGGTTGCCCGGGATCTGTAATTCCGGCTTCTCCGCGGTGCTGGTGTGCATTTTGGCAACGGCTTCCAAAAGCTGAGTTCAATACCAGGGAAAGGTTCTTGCCACCTGCCAGCAATTGCTGTTGAATCAACCGCCAGCTCCTTTCTTCAAATTCAGAACTGACTTCAGGCTGGGCAGGGTAGGCCAGCGTGCTCGCCAGGTGGTGTGAACTGTTCGTCCATTGTATGGCCAGAGATGGATCCCAGTCGCGTGGGTCTGGCACGGGCTCGGCCGGCCTGAGCATTTGGTACAGCTGACGCCATTGGTGGGTACGCGTCCTGATCAGCGTGCTGTCCCAGAATTCATGCAGGTTCAGATCCTTTCCTTCAAAGCGGATCAAGAAATCATTGCCGCCGCGGTCATGACCAAACCCGGCGTGCAGCGCCTGGCTCAGGTCGCCAACAAAATGACAGACAAAACCAAAGGCCCGCTGGCGCTGTGCTTTGTCGAGTGTCGGGTCCGACAGTTCCGCCGCATATCGCGGAATGGCCTCTGTCACGCACAATTCCTGGCGGCAATCCCGCGCGGCATCATAGGAACCTGCTCCCACCGGTATGTTGACGTAGTGCAGCGGTGAGGACCATGCACCCTGGTCCGTCGCACGGTACTCATCTGGCCAGTTGCACCAGTCTGTAAGTTCTTCCAGGTCGCTGGTGCCCATCAAGTCATGCAGGCGCCGTTCGGCCTGCGCATCCAGGCCGTCCAGGGCAAGCCCGCCGACGACTTTGTGCCCAATCGGCCCCCAGGCAAGGGCCGAGCTGGAGCAGCACATCAGGGTTACAACCACGATCACCATCAGGGAATGAGTTTTCATGTGACAAGTGTACGGCATGTCTTGCGCTAATCGAATACCCGGAATATTGATAGGTCGCGGCAGGATGCCCGATTGCGCAGGTAGGATTTATTCTCGGTACAGGGATGTACCGTCGCGCAGCGTGAGCGAATTGGAAACCACGTTTTCGATGAGCGGCTGCGGATCGCGGCAGGATGCCCGATTCCGCAGATAAATTATGGTGCCGGAGGTCGGACTCGAACCGACACTCTGTTGCCAGAACTGGATTTTGAATCCAGCGCGTCTACCAATTTCGCCACTCCGGCGCGAAGAGGCGCAAAGTATAGCCGAATAGATTTTTTTGAAAAGTGGCAAAGGGATTTGACGACGCTGCGTCAAGCAGAAATTGCTTCCATGGTCCTGATGCGTTGGAAATAAGCGCCGACCTGGCGGCTGAAGTGATCGTAGTCAACGAGGAACGAATCATGGCCTTGCAGGCTCGGCAAAATATCCAGGGCGGTGCGTACCCCATTGGCGGCAAACGCATCTGCGATGGCCTCCTGCTGGTGCGGTGGAAACAGGAAATCAGTTTCTACGCCCATGATGTAGGCCGAGTCGAGCTTCACGTGCGCCACGGCACTGGCAAGGTTTGGATGGCCTTGCGTTGCATCAAAAGTGTCCATGGCTCGAGACAGGTACAGGTAGCAACATGGGTCGAAGGCACCGATGAATTTGCGTGCCGCCGCTTCGAGATATGATTCAATTTCGAACGTCATACCGAATTTACCGTGGGGAAACCGATGTTGAATTTGTCTGCCAAACCGGCCTCGCCACTCTGATGCTGAGCGGTATGTGATCATGCCCAGTTTTCGAGCCAAGCGCATACCGTTCTCCGGCCAGCTGTCCTGGTTGTAATTTCCACCATTCCAGTTTGGGTCCGTGTAGATCATTTCCCGCTGCAAGGATCGCAGCGCGATGCTGAATGGCTCGGCGCGGTCCGCACTCGACATGGACAGCAAGTGACGTGCGCCATGTGGAAACTGCTGTAACCAGGCCAGTGCTGTCATTCCTCCCATTGACGGTCCGATCACGGCGCACAACTGTTCGATCCCGAGGTGCCCGACGACTCGCTGCGCAGCTGCTGCAATGTCCTCTATGCAGATCTCTGGAAACGTCAGCCGCCAGGGTTTACCAGTCTCGGGGTTGACACTCGCGGGCCCACTAGACCCTTTACAACTGCCCAGCGAATTAACGCAAATAACAAAGTGATGGTCGGTGTCGATCGCATCACCCGGGCCGATCATTGGTTCCCACCAGCCCGGTGACGGATCAGCTTCGGACGAAGCGGCATGCGCACTGGGAGACAAACCGGTCAGAATCAGGATGGCATTGGAACGTTCGGCATTGAGGTCGCCCCAGGTTTCATAGGCCCACGTCAGACCGCTCAGAACCCCGCCTTTGCGGAACTCGAATGGCCTGTCATCATGCAAATACTGGGTCGCGTCGGACATGAACCCTACCGGCGAGCAAAGATGTAATGATACCGTGACCACATTCAAAACGCTCCAATTCTGAAAGATGAGCGACAATCATGAATGCTGAGTCACGGCCTGTCCGGAGCGCACAAACTGAAGTGCACCCCAGGCTGGAACAGACCATACGGAAACACCTGGCCCAGCCTTGGCGGCAGCCATTGCATCAACCCACGGTCGCGGCATTCAAACGGCTTCAGCGCATGCTTGGCAGGCAGGGTAGAAGCGCGAGAATCATACTTGATTCCGGCTGCGGCACCGGCACCAGCACGCGGCGCACCGCCGCGCAATGCCCCGGCTCACTCGTGTTGGGAGTCGACCGGTCGATTGATCGTCTCGGCAAAACCGGCCATGACTCATTTCCGGCGCGCGAGCAAAACCTGGTCTGGCTCAGGGCAGATCTGCCGTCATTCTGGGTCCTGGCGTCGCAGGCGGGCTGGAAGCTGGATAGACACCTGCTCCTTTACCCGAACCCTTACCCCAAGGCTGCTCACCTGCAGCGTCGCTGGCACGGACATCCGGTTTTTCCTCGAATGCTGTCGCTGGGTGGTGAGTTGGAACTCAGGTCAAACTGGCTGGTGTACATGCTGGAGTTCGCGCTTGCTGTTGAATTGCTCGGCATGGTGCGGCCGGTTATCGAAACCATAAAACAGCCAGATTCTGCCAGCCGCTTCGAGGCCAAATATCACGACAGTGGGCAAGCGCTGTACCGCCTGGTCGTGCGCGGACAAGCGCTTGAGACCAGCAGGGTTTTGGAATCAATCGATCAACAATCCTAGGGTGACTGCTTTCGAGTCCGTGATCGCGCGTTGCTTTACGGCGCTTTCAATGTCGCCTTCCGAAGGGACGGGTTGGCCGGTCATGGACAACCTGGCCAGCAGCTCTACCGTCTGGACGGAAGAAATCGGAACCTGCGGCATCATGCTGTCGGAATCGGTTAATTGCAGTTGCACGGGAAAACGCGGATTCTCAATGCGCCGCACACCCAGTGGCGGCCCGCCACCGCCCGGTCGCCGGGCGATAACAAACAATACCGAGCCGGGCGCCGCCTCAAACTGCTGCTCCGGCGCATCAACGATGATATCAAACCCGTCCCAAGATGCCGGGGTTGGCGTGACAGATGCCTGACCCTGCAACAAGCCAATTTGTTCTTTTATCGCTACCGCGGCGGCCGAGTCCGACTCCATCTGCTCAAGCAAACGACTCCAGTAACTGATGGCCTCGTTGTTCTGTCCCGCTTGTGCCGCGGCGATTCCCAGTAGCCACAGGCCCTTCTGGCTTTGGGGGTCAGCGTCCACGGCCCGTTGCAGCAACAAAAGTTCCTCGCTTCCGATTTGCGGGTTTCCGGAAGCGAACATGCGTGCCTCGGCGTATTCCACGATAACCAGCGGATTTTCGGGCGCCAGCCGGAATGCATTGGCCAGCGCTTCGAGCGACTCTTCGTAGCGTTGCATGGTCTTGTAGCTACGGCCCAGTATCAGCCAACCATCGAGATCGTCCGGGTTGGCTTCCAGGCGCTGCACCAGTTGTTGCAGCAACTGGTCCATTTCGACCTGGTCGGGTGAATGGTTTGCGTTGGCGCTACCGGCTACCGGCCGACCGTCAACGCCTATTCCCGACGGTGTTCCCACTTCGCGGTAAAGCAGCAGGGAAAGCAAGATGCCCAGTGCGACCAGGGACAATCCTGCCGAACGCATCAATCCATCAGTGCGTAGCAGTGGCCAGCATACCGCCAGGGTCACCACCAGGCTTACGGCGATTGCGACAAGCCAGAACATCAGGCTTCCTCATCACTGCGTGCTTCGATCAACAGGCGCTTTCTCTGTCGAACATTGAACCAGACCACCAACGCACCGCCAACCAGCAACAGGGCGGGAGCCAGCCACAACAACAGGGTATTGCCCTTGACCGGTGGCCGGTACAGTACGAAATCACCATAGCGTTCAACCAGGAACTGCTTGATCTGATCATCACTGAGGCCGGATTGCATCATGTCATAGAGTTCTTTGCGCAAGTCGTGCGCCAGCGGTGCATCTGAATCGGCCAGGTTTTGGTTCTGGCATACCAGGCATCGCAGCTCGGTGGTCAACCTGTTGAATCGAGCCTGCTGTTCCGGACTGGCAAAAACAAGGGGCTCCTTGCTGCCCTGGACTTGCCCAAAAACGGTGCTGGAAAGACAGCAGAAAAGCAGCCAAACGAGTAACTTTTTCAAGACCCACTCCCGCGCGCGAGCGGCAGCAACGTACCTTCGACAACCTCGGGCGTTAATGCACCAATGTGCTTGTAGATAATGATGCCTTCGTCATCGACCAGGAATGATTCCGGGGCGGCGTAAACGCCAAAATCAATACCAATCTGGCCGTCATAGTCAGTGATGATGATGTCGTAAGGATCCCCGTGGCGTGCCAGCCAGTTTCTTGCATCTTCCGGCTCATCGCGATAGTTCAAACCAACAATCTTCAGCTGTCCACTATCGGCCAGGTCTTCAAGCACCGGGTGCTCGAAAACACAGGTGGGGCACCAGCTTCCGAAAAAATTAACCAGGTACGGTTCTCCCAACAAATCTTCGTTGCTGACACGGCTGCCGGGTTCGTAAAGCACCGGCAGGTCGAATGACGGGACGGTGCGGCCAATCAGCGGTGATGGAATATGGGTCTTGGTATCCGATATGGTGAGGCCCACTGCCAGCAAAACCCCGAGCAGCAGAAATGCGATCAGTGGAAGCAGGCGGCCAATCACGCGGCAGCTCCGGCCGAAACCTCGGCGCCATGTTTGACTTTCCTGGGCCGCAGTCGACGGTCCGCGGCACCCAGCAGTCCCGCTGCAGTCATGAACAACGCACCCAACCAGATAAACCGTACAAAGGGCTTGTGATAAATCCGTACCGCCCAGGCGCGGCCGCTTTCAAGAGGCTCGCCCAGCGAAACGTAGAGATCCCGGGTCAAACCCGCATCAATGGCCGCCTCGGTCATGATTTGCTGATTGCCATGATAGCGCCGCTTCTGGGAGCGCAGGGTGGTAACCTGTTCGCCATCCCGGCTGACCACGAAGGTGCCCTCGTCAGCGACATAGTTTGGCCCTTCAACGGGGCGGGTTCCCTCGAACCGGAACTCGTAACCGGCCATTTCAAAGGTATCACCGGCCACCATGCGCAGGTGTTGCTCCGAACTGATGGCGCCCGTCATGCTGACCCCGATCAAGAAGATTCCGATACCAAAATGTGCCGAGGTCATGGCGATTTCGCCACGCGAAATTCGCCCGCCAGCCCTTAATCTAGCCACGGGCCAGGCAAGTGCGGCAGCCATCAGCCATACGCCCCCGGTGGTTCCAGCAATGCCACGCAAGCCGGCATCGGGCACCATCAGCCAGGTCGCCACGCCTGCAACCAATGCAATAGCCGCGGGGGGCGCCAACCTGCCAAGCACGCGCCGCAGGCCATCCTGGCGCCAGCGAGAAAATACGGCAACCGGCAAGGCCATGACCATCGGAACCAGCAGCATGGCAAACAACAGCCCGAAATACGGCGCGCCAACCGATATCTTTCCCGCGCCCAGGGCATCAACTGCCAGCGGGTACAGCGTGCCGATCAAAACCATCGCCGCCATGACCGCCAGGATCAGGTTGTTGATCAGCAACATGGTTTCGCGCGACATGCCCGCAAAACCCTCGCCCTGGATCATCTTGGGTGATTTAAAGGCAAACAGCGCGAGGGATCCGCCGACGACGATGACCAGGTAGATCAGGATAAACACACCGCGCGTCGGGTCGGAGGCAAACGCGTGCACCGAAGTCAGCACCCCGGACCGGACCAGGAATGTCCCCAGCAGGCTCAGGGAAAACGCAGCAATGGCCAGCAGAAGGGTCCAGTTGCGAAAGGCCCCGCGTTTTTCGGTCACAGCCTGTGAATGAATCAGGGCGGTTCCGACCAGCCACGGCATGAAGGAGGCGTTTTCGACCGGGTCCCAGAACCACCAGCCGCCCCAGCCCAGTTCGTAATAAGCCCACCAGCTGCCCAGCGCGATGCCAAATGTCAGGAAGGCCCAGGCCACGTGGGTCCAGGGCCTCGACCAGCGTACCCATTCACGGTTGACCTGGCCGCCCAGCAAGGCCGCGATGGCAAATGCAAAGGCAACCGCGAAACCGACGTAACCCATGTACAGCATGGGTGGATGAATGATCAGGCCCGGGTCCTGCAGCAGGGGATTGAGGTCACGCCCTTCAACTGCCGGCGGTAAAATCCTCGCGAAAGGGTTAGATGTGAAAACGATGAAGAGCAGGAACCCGACCGATACCAGTCCCAGCACCCCCAGCACCCGGGCCCGGAAGTGAACCGGCAGGCTGCGGCTGAATAACGCCACGGCCATGGTCCATGCAGCGAGAATCAGTTCCCACAGCAATAGCGATCCCTCGTGGGCACCCCAGACTGCCGAAAAACGGTACTTCAACGGCAACAGGCTGTTGCTGTTCATGGCTACGTATTCGACGGAAAAATCCTGCACAATGAATGCCCGGGTCAGCAGGGCGAATGCACCGGCCAGCAACACGGCCTGGATAATCGCCGCCCTGCCGGCAACAGCCATCAGTGCCGGTTGGCGCGAACTTGCCCCGAGCAGGGGTACGGTGCCGAGCAGCAATGCGGTGAACAATGCCGCGATCAGCAATACCTGTCCGATTTCAGCGGTCATCAGCCTCCCTCGGAATCGTTGTTGGGCCGGTAATGCATGCCACGTTCTTCGAGGGCTTCGGCCACTTCGGGCGGCATGTAGTTCTCATCATGCTTGGCGAGCACTTCGCGAGCCATGAAGCGTTCCGGTGTTTCGAGGCTGCCACGGGCGATGACGCCCTGTCCTTCGCGAAACAGGTCAGGCAGTATGCCGTCAAAATTGACCGTCACCGAGTCACTGCCATCCGTCACCTGGAACTCGACAGCGAGCCCGTCTTCAGCGCGCTTGACACTGCCCGGCACAACCAGGCCTCCAAGCCTGAACTCGCGCCCCATCGGCAACTGTTGCTCTGCGATGTCGGCTGGGCTGACAAAGAACAGCATATTTTGCCTCAAGGCATAAAAGGTCACGGCACTGGCCAGGCCCACGCCGGCGATTATCACCAGCAAACCGATCATTCTGCGTTTACGCGTCGGGTGCATGATCACCTCCACGGTCTGCCCGATTCCCTTGCTCGGTAATCCGGATATTCCTCAGTAAGCGGCGTTTACGCAGCAATGGCGTCACGGCGCACCAGGTCAGCAGCACGGCCGCCGCCAGGTAGGATGCAATAATGAAAGGGGTATGCGACATCAGGTCTTGTCTCCATGAGCCAGATCAGCCACCCAACGCTTGTTGCGGTCCTGGTCGAGAAGCTTCTCGCGGGCGCGGTCCAACAGGTTGGCGATATAGTAGATTTTCCAGGCAACGATCATGACCAGCAATGGCCACAACATGCTGGGGTGAATGCTGCTGCCGCCCGTGGTCAGACTGGGCGGCTGGTGCAATGTATTCCACCACAACACCGAGTAATGAATAATGGGCAAGTTGACCACGCCGACAATCGCCAGTAGCGCTGCCGCGCGGGCAGCCTTGCGTGGCTCATCGTGGGCTGCGTACAGGCCCATGATGCCCAGGTACAGGAATAAAAGGACTAGTTCAGATGTCAGCCTGGCATCCCATACCCAGTACGTTCCCCAGGTCGGCCGGCCCCACAATGACCCGGTGATCAGCGCCAGCGCGGTAAACATGGCGCCCACCGGGGCGCTGCTGATCATCATGATCTCGCTGATTCGCACGTGCCACACCAACGCGATGAAGCCCATCACGGCCATCAGTGCATAGATCATCATTGACAGGTAAGCAGAGGGAACATGAATGTACATGATCCTGGCGCTTTCACCCTGCAGGTAGTCAGGTGGCGCTTTGACCAGGCCGAGATAGATTCCCGTTGCCGCCAGGACCAGGAACACGGTCCACAACCACGGCAGCAGCCTTCCGCTGAATTGGTAAAACCAGGGCGGAGAGCCGAGCTTGTGAAAAAACAGCATGAATCGGTTCATGTATCTTCCAAGTGGTTATTCGAGGGCCAATTTCAAGGCTGCGGCGGTTGCAAATGGCGCCAGCGTCAGGGCCGCGATCAGCCCCGCTGTCATCAGGCCCAGTTGACCATTGTATGGCAGACCCGCCAATGCTGAGCTGACTGCATTGGTCGCCAGTATCAACAAGGGCACGTAAAGCGGAAAAACCAGCAAAGACAGTAACTGCCCACCCCGCTTCAGCCCCACGGTCAACGCACTGCCGATGGCCCCGATCAGGCTTAACACCGGGGTACCGATTGCGAGACTGGCCATCAGGATGGACAGCCCGTCCACGGGCAGGTTCATCCATAATGCCAACAGCGGGGAAAGCAGCACAATGGGCAGCCCCGAAATCAGCCAGTGGGTCAGGATCTTGGCCAATGCGATTACTGTCAGCGGGTGACCGGACAAAATAAACTGTTCCATTGAGCCGTCTTCGAAGTCGGAACGAAACAGGGTTTCCAGCGACAACACCGTGGCCAGCAAGGCGGCGATCCAGATCACGCCAGCCGCCATGCCCGCCAGCCGTTGCGGTTCAGGGCCGATGCCCAATGGAAACAGGCTGACCACCACCAGCAGAAATACCATCGGCTGGATCATTTCCGCCCGCCGCCTGAATGCCAGCAACAGGTCACGCCTGACCAGGCCAAGGAAAACAGCACTATTGGGCGTGGTGTTCACTGGCCCACCCGCCCTGGCACCAGCTTGCATTCTTCGAAATCGACGCCTCGAGGCCGCAGGCTTCCGTGGGTCGCGAGCACGCAGGCGCCGCCGTGTTCGATGTGCGTGTGGAGCATATTGTCCATCAACTGGATACCTTCCTGATCGAGGTTCGAGTAAGGCTCATCGAGCAACCACAGGTCTGAGCGGCGAACCAGCAGGCGGGACAGGGCACATCGTTTGCGTTGTCCGGCAGACAAGGTCCTGGCAAGCTGCGATGCGACCTGTCGCAGGCCGCTCCGGTCGAGGATGGTTCCAAGCGGTGTTTCGGCACCGCCGAACAGGCGGCCCATAAATTCGATGTTTTCGATGACGTCGAGATCGTCCTTGACGCCGAGTAAATGGCCAACGTACATGCAGGAACGAGTGCGCAGGTCGACCGAACCGGCGCTGGGACGCAGCAATCCCGCCAGCAGGCGCAACAGTGTCGTTTTGCCAGAACCGTTGTCTCCGGTCAGTAACATGACCTGTCCAGCGCCCAATTCGAAGCTGACCGGCTCGAAGACCGGTTTAAAATATCGCTCAAGGGTGATGTCCTGGACTGAAAGCATGCATCGATTCGGAATGAATAGGCGACAATGCTACGGACTGGACCGTGACAAGTCCACGCTGGCGGTTCAGCCGGCTTGATCTGGGTCACTGGGGCAAATGCCTGAATTTTTGTCATCTTGACCGCATTGACCGGGTCTTATGCTGTGGTAATGAGATTCGGCACTGGAAGCGTGCACTCATCCATGATCTGATGGCCGTTTTGCGGGAATCCCGGTAATGAATCGACAACAACATAGTTGGATTGGAAACATATGAGTGACTATGACTTCGACCTGTTCGTAATCGGCGCTGGGTCAGGCGGCGTTCGCGCGGCCCGGATCGCCGCCGCACATGGCGCCCGGGTCGGCATTTGCGAGTCGAGCAGGGTCGGCGGCACCTGCGTGATTCGTGGCTGCGTTCCAAAAAAACTATTGTCCTACGCGGCACATTTCGCCGAGGAGTTCGAAGATGCGGCCGGATTCGGCTGGACAGTGACGGATGCCCGGTTCAGTTGGCCGGACCTGATTGCGGCCAAGGACCGGGAAATCGATCGCCTGAACGAGGTATATCTGCAGCTACTTTCGAACAGCGGAGTGAAGCTGTATTCGTGCGAAGGCCGGTTTGTCGATTCACATCGCGTTCAGCTTGGCGACGCTACGATCTCAGCCGGGAAAATACTGATTGCAGCCGGCGGCCGCCCGTGGGTGCCCGACATTCCGGGCATCGAACTGGCCATTACTTCTGATGAAGCTTTTCATCTCGACGCATTGCCGGAGCGGGTCGTGGTGGTGGGAGGTGGTTATATCGCCTGTGAATTCGCCGGTATTTTCAACGGCCTGGGCTCTCACGTGACACAGGTGTACCGGGGGCCTCAATTACTGCGTGGCTTCGATGCGGATGTCAGGGCCTGCGTAGGCCATGAAATGCTGAAAAAAGGAGTCGGAATTCTGTTCGATACCAAGGTCACTGCGATTAGCCGGGCAGGCAAGGCCCTCGGGGTCCAACTGGACAATGGCGACAGCTTGCAGGTGGACTGCGTGATGTTTGCCACGGGCAGGGTGCCCAATTCAGCGCGCCTGAACCTGGCTGCAGCCGGTATCGAGGCGCGGGCCAATGGCAGTATCGCCGTGGATGACTATTCACGGACCAGTCAGCAGCACATCTTCGCGGTCGGCGATATCACGAACCGCATAAACCTGACGCCGGTGGCGATCCACGAGGGTCACCGTTTTGCCGATTCGGAATTTGGCGGGCATGAGCGGCCCATAGACCATGCTTTCGTGCCATCGGCCGTTTTTACCCAGCCCCAGGTAGGCACCGTGGGTTACTCGGAAGAAGACGCAAGGGTTCATTTTGGCGAACTCGATGTTTACCGCTCCGAATTCCGGCCAATGAAGCATACGCTGAGCGGCCGCGACGAAAGGACGATGATGAAGCTGATCGTGGAACGGGCCAGCCAGAAAGTGGTCGGAATTCATATCGTTGGCGTTGATGCGCCGGAAATTGTCCAGGGTTTTGCTGTGGCGGTAAAATCGGGGCTCAGCAAGGAGGAGTTCGATGCCACCATCGGTATTCATCCCACTGCTGCGGAGGAACTGGTGACCATGCGGGTCCCGGTCCAGTGACGAGGGAACGTTAATGAGGTTTAGCAAGTTCAGCATTCCGGGGGTCGCAGCCTTGCTGCTGGCAATGGTGTCGACGGCTGGCGCCAAGTCACCTGACCCGGGGGTTGATGATATGCAGCGGGTATATGCCGTGGTCCTGGCCCGTGATTCAGTCGCGGAATGGCACCACAAGCGGCTACAGCGCGAACAGGCTTCGCCGCAAGCGGCTGCAAGGTCGGGACAGGCAAAAATCAGCCGCCGGCCGGATTTCTCGGCCGCGGAAACCCGTGACCATTTACGCCGCCTCGACGCAGACTTCGAGGATATCAGGGGTGCTGCCGGACAAGCTATCGGCCGCGAACTCGTGACGCGAAAACGCTATCGCAATGCACTCAATGGGTTCTCGGCAAAACTCAGCGTCGAAGAGGCGGCATCGCTGTCGGAATTGCCTGGCGTCAGGTCGGTTCTGCCCATTCGCGATTACAAACCGAATACCGATGCAGGCCCACCATGGATTGGCGCCGATGATGTGTGGAATGGTAACGGCGTCACGCCCGCCAGCCGTGGTGAGGGCATCGTTATTGGAATTGTAGATTCCGGGATCAACTGGGACCATATTTCGTTTAAAGACCCCGGGGGCGTCGGCGGGCACGATTTCGTCAACCCGCTCGGATCCCAGAAGGGCCTTTGTTCGGACCCTGACGTCGAATGCAACGATAAGTTGATCGGCGTTTACGATTTTGTCGAGGACGATCCTGGAACCCCGGAGATTGAAAATAATACCAAGGGCTTTGACGACTCCGGCCATGGCACGCACGTGGCATCCATCGCAGCGGGAAATACCTTGCAGGTAACGAATAACGGCCTGCCGATGACCCTTTCCGGTGTTGCTCCGAATGCCAATATCATCGCTTACCGGGTTTGCTATGAAGGCGATCCGAACGACCCTGATGACGGTAGTTGTTCCGGTGAGGCAATTATCGATGCGCTGAACCAGGCGGTGGCTGATGGCGTGGATATTGTTAATTACTCGCTGGGCACGGACCCGTTTTCGCCGTGGGGCGGGGCAACGCCAGTGGCCATGCTGAATCTTTTCAACAGTGGCATTTTTGTCGCCACGTCCGCCTCCAACGACGGGCCCTCGGCATCTACGATCGGATCACCCGCCAATGCGCCCTGGATCACGGGCGTGGGCAATGCGACCCACAACCGGATATTCGCCTCTTTGCTGGAAAACATGATAGGGGGCGATACGACTCCTCCCGACGACATGGTTGGCGCCAGCCTGACAGCCACCAGCGGTTTTCGAAAAATCGTCCACGCAAAAGATTTCGGAAATGCTCTTTGCGGAATGGGCACCGAAGAACTGGGTTCAGCCTGCAACGACAATACCGGGGCTACCAATCCGTTTCCGCCCGGCACCTTCAATGGCGAGATCGTGGTCTGCGACCGCGGTCAGTATGGACGCATCGAAAAAGGCAAAAACGTGCAGCTGGCCGGGGCCGGCGGCATGATCCTGGCCAACACGGCCGCGCAGGGCGAATCGCTCAATTCCGACGAACACTGTTTACCCGCCATTCATGTTGGGGAAACCGACGGCAATGTGCTGCGCACATGGCTGAACAGTGGCAACAATCACATGGGCACGATCAGCGGATTCGACCGCATCCTGTCCGATGCTGTCGCAGACCAGGTGGCAGCCACCAGTTCTCGCGGCCCCAGTGAGCCGCCGGTCGAAGACGTGCTCAAGCCTAATGTTATCGCGCCTGGCCAGGGCATTCTCGGTGCGTGGCTGAACGGTAACGGTTTCAACACCATCAGCGGTACCTCGATGGCTTCGCCGCACATTGCCGGCGCCGCGGCCTTGTTGTTGTCGGTGAACAACAACTGGACGCCATCACAAATTTCGTCTGCGCTGGAAATGACCTCGACGGCGGAGTTGGCCAATGATTTTGACAATTCAATTGCCACGCCGCATGAACGCGGTGCCGGCCGGCCACGCCTGGCCGATGCGGCCAACGCGGGACTCTTCCTGAACGAAACCGGGGCGAATTTTGCCAATGCCAACCCGAACATCGGGGGTAACCCGGGTAACCTCAATCTCAGCGGACTGCTCAACCCCGACTGCATGGGCAGTTGTGGTTTTACCCGGACGGTCACCGACATGGCCGGCGGCAAGAGCTGGACCACATCAGCCAGCGGATTTCCGGCCGGGGTCAACGTGTCGGTCAACCCGTCCAGCTTCACACTCGGTGCAGGCGCCAGCCGCCAGCTGACCATCACCGTGGACCTCGGTAATGCAGCGGTCATCGGCACCTGGGTATACGGGGATGTCATCCTGTCGGCCACCGGTGTTCCGGACGCCAAGTTCACCGTTGCGGTGTTCGCCAGCGGTGGTGATTTGCCAACCGAATGGAATATTGCCACCGCGGCAAACGGCGGTTTCCGTCAATTTGCACTATCAGGCCTGGCGGACATGCCGCAGGCCACGTATACATCCGGCGGCCTGGTGCGGCCCGAGCTGGATACCGAGATTCTCGCCCAGGACCCCAGCCGTGATGACCCCTATGACGGCGGCGCAGGCGTGATGACAAAGCTCCTGAACGTACCCGGCAATGCGCTGTGGCTGCATACGGAGACACTGCAAAGCGATGCCAACGATGTGGACCTGTTTGTCGGCCGCGATACCAACGGGGACGGGCAGCCGGAGTTGGCCGAAGAACTCTGCAGCAGCACGACGCCCGAAGACCTCGAGTTGTGTGACATTCTGAATCCCGAACCCGGTAATTACTGGGTCGTCGCGCAAAACTGGGAAAGCAACGGTTCCAACGATCCCATAAACCTGGAAACGGCAGTGATTACGGCTGCAACGGGAAGCATCAATGCCACCGGCCCGGGAATCGTGCCGCCCGGCAATGCATTTGATGTGCAGGTCGCCTGGAACGATGTCAATGCCATTGACGGCGAACTGTTACTCGGCGCCGTGGGCATTGGTACCCATGCGGACCGGCCCGGCAACATCGGTGTGATCCCGGTTTATTTCCACCGCAATTCGATCGGCAGTCCGCAAACTCTGGCGCTGTTCGATGGCCACGACCAGTCGTTGGCGCTGGATGGCAACAGTAGTCACAACCTGGCATTTATTGACATTCCGCCCGGCGCCGATGAGCTCACCATTTCCGCATCTGCGCAATCTGCGGGACTCAATAACAGCCTTGGAATCGAACTCAGGCGGATGGACTTTGCCTCGGCGTTCTCATCTGCACCACAGGCACTGCCGTCTCCGGGTGGCGCCGCGCTTGCCTCGGCTACCGGTATCGGTGGTAATGGCCCGCAATTGGCGATTAACGGCCCGACACTGCAGCCGGGCCGCTGGTACGTGGACCTGGTCAATAGCAGCGCCGAGTCCGCCTCGGTGACCCTTCGCGCCGACGTCAGCTTCAGTGGCCAGACTGTGCCGGTCAAAGGCCAGCTTTGGATCTCGGAAAACCGGCCTGGTATCAGCCAGGGCATTGATTATCAAACGATATCCACGTCGCGTGGCCTGTTGTGGTACACCTTTGCCAATAACCATGATCCCGCCTGGTACCTGGCGGCGGGTACCGGGCCTTCGGGCAATATCTGGAATTCGGAATTGTTGCGTTTCACCAACGATGGTGCCAACCAGCAATTCGAAGTGGTTGGCCGCGTCTCGATGACGATGCTCGATACCAACGATGCCATCTTCAGCTGGAACCTGTTTGGCGCATCGGGCAGTGAACGCATGGATATCATTGCCGGTGAGGTCAATACCTGTCCGACAATCAACGACCAGGCAACCAGCGTCAGCGGCTTCTGGGGCAAGGCGCAGGCCGGCCTCGGCGGCGCAAGCGTCTTGTTCCTCGACAGCGCCCACGCTGAAATCCACTATTTGTTTGATGCGCTGGGACGGCCGGTCTGGTTACAGGCGGCAGGCGGTGCCACTGACCTCACGCTGACGCAATTCAGCGGTAATTGCCCGACCTGCGCCAATGACCCGATCAGCAGCCAGGACGTCGGTTTGCTGGGGCACGACTACCAGTCTGAATCGGCGGCACAATGGGATTTCGATTACCTGTTGGAGGCGCCGTTAAGCGGTGACGTTGATCGGGTCGACAATGACGTGATTAAGCTGTCGGACGTGCGGGTTTGCGAATAACCAGCGCGCGACCCGGTAGGTTCAATCTGAAAACACCGTCAGCTGATCATTGATCAGCCGCTCTGCATGGGCGTAATCCACCGCTTCGATGGTATCGATGCCATCGAGCAGGCGCTCGAGTATTTGATCCTGTACCTGGCCGCGCCGGTAAGCCTCGGCGTACGGGATAAGGTGAAACATGACCATCGAATAACGAGCCACGAAATGACCCGGGTGGCGCCGCTCCAGTTCGTGTTCCAGCGCTTTCCTGAGCAGGAAGCGCGGGTTGCGCACTGATTCACGCATAATGCCGTAATTTTCCAGTGCCATGTCGGCAATGGCGTTGGCGTTGTCCACGCGCCGCTGCTGAAAATCGGCAAACACCTCGCGCCATTCCCGGCCGGGGTCTTCGATGCAATCCATGAACGCAACGCAATCCTCGAAAGCCGCGTTCATGCCCTGGCCGTGAAACGGTACGATGG
>JABDJL010000122.1 GCA_013002505.1 Lysobacterales bacterium
GCGGCCGCATCGGCCGGAAACTGAATTGGAGAATCGAATGAGAAACGCACTGATTGCCGCGAGCCTGCTGACCACCAGCCTGGTTCATGCCGACCTTTCCCCGCAGGGCATCGATGATGCCGCGGCCGCGGTGCAGCCGCAGGTGGTCGAGTGGCGGCGCTGGTTCCACCAGAACCCGGAACTCAGCAACCGGGAATTTGAGACCTCTAAGCGCCTGGCGGAGATTCTGCGCGGCATGGGGCTGGAGCCACAGACCGGCATTGCACATACCGGCCTGGTCGCCATCATCGAGGGCGGCAAGCCCGGCCCGCTGGTCGCCATCCGTGCCGACATCGACGGCCTGCCGGTGACCGAGGAAACCGGCCTGCCGTTCGCGTCCACCGCGAAGGGCGAATACCAGGGCAATGAAGTCGGTGTAATGCACGCCTGCGGCCACGACGCGCACATGGCGATGGCGCTGGGTGCGGCAAAGATTCTCAATGATATGAAAGCCGAGCTGGCCGGTTCGGTGATGTTAGTTTTCCAGCCGGCGGAAGAAGGGCCGCCGGCCGGTGAAACGGGCGGCGCGTCGCTGATGCTCGAAGAGGGCATCTGGGATGAGCAGGAGCCGGAGGCAGTGTTCGGCATCCACGTCGGCATCGTGCCCGAATTCGGTACGTTCTCGGTCAAGCCCGGCCCGCTGATGGCGGCATCGGATCGCTGGTGGCTGACTGTGCACGGCAAGCAAACACACGGCGCCCGGCCCTGGGGCGGCATTGACCCGATCGTGCTGACCTCGCAGATCATCATGGCCTACCAGACCATCGCCTCGCGCCAGGTGGACGTGACCAAGGCGCCGTCCATCATCAGCGTCGGGCGCATTCAGGGCGGCGTGCGCAACAACGTGATTCCCGACTCGGTCGAGTTGGAAGGCACGGTGCGCACTTTTGATATTGAAATGCGCGATTACATTCTCGAAGCCATGGAGCGCACCGCGCAGGGCATCGCGCAGACCGCCGGCGCCAGCGTGGAATTCAAAGTCGCCGACAACAACAATCCGCCGCTGATCAACGATCATGAACTGACCGAGATGATGATGCCGGTACTCAACCGCGTCACCGGCGAGAAAGCGGTGGCACGGGTCACGCCACAAACGGTAGCCGAGGATTTCTCCGAGTTCAGCAACCGCGTGCCGGGCCTGTACCTGTTCCTCGGCAGCCTGCCCGAAGGCACCGCGCCGGAGGACTGGTCATCCAATCACTCGCCGAAGTTCGACATCAACGAGGACGACATGCAACTGGGCGTGCGCGCATTCGCCCACATGGTGACGGAATACCTGCAGCAGGCGGACTAGGCGCTGGCCGGCCCGGGCCGCTGCCCGTAACATGAGCGGCATGTTTCCCGCCGAAGTACCCCGCGACCTGGCCGCCTGGGCCGAGCATAGCCTCGGGACCGGCGAAAACCTGCTGGCCACCAGCAACCAGGGGGTGATTCTTCACTACCAGGACAATGGCGTGAGCCTCGCGGTCAAGGCCGCAATGGGGCGGGGCGCCATCCGTCGCGCGCGCCAGGCCACCCTGCAGCGCGAAGCGGAAGCCTACCGGCGCATGGCCGGGCTGGACGGCGTTCCTCGCAGTCTCGGGCTGGTGGCCGACCGCTACCTGGTGCTCGAGTACATCAAAGGGCGGGCGTACCGGGACGCCGAAATCCCGGATCGCGAAGCGTGGTTCAGCCGGCTCCTTGCCGTGATCCGGGGCTTTCACGAGCGCGGCGTGGCGCATGGGGATCTCAAGTCCAAGTCCAACCTGATCGTGCGCGAAGACGGGCGGCCCTGCGTGATCGACTTCGGCACCACGGTCATACACAAGCCGGGATTCAGGCCAATTAACCACCGCATGTTCGACTATCTCATCCGGCTCGACCTGAACGCCTGGGTCAAACACAAGTATCGCGGGCGCTACGAAGATGCCAGCGAGGCGGACCGGGCGTTGTTGAATTACAGCGCGTTCGAGTCTTTACTGAGGAAGTACCGCAACCGAAACCTGGATTGACCATGGGCATTGAACAACATGATTTTTGCGCGCCCGGCGAAAGCGAGGAGTATCGCCGCGCACGCAACGAACTGCTGGAAGCCGAACTGGCGCTGCTCGACCAGATCGAGAAAGTCGCCGCCCAGCGCCGCGCGCTGCCGCCGGGTGGTGAGCCGCCGCAGGACTACGTTTTCGAGGAAGGCCCGCGCGACCTGCGGGATACGCGCACCGTGAACCAGGTGCGGCTCAGTGAGCTGTTCGCCCCGGGCAAAAACACGCTGGTATTGATCAACATGATGTTCAAGCCGGGCGCCGAGTTGCCATGCCCGTCCTGCAACTCGCTGGCGGACGGCTACAACGCTACCGCCCCGCACCTCTCCGACCGGGTCAATTTCGCGCTGGTGACCAAGGCGCCGATCGGGCAGCTTCGTGCCTGGGCAGCGGCCAGGGACTGGCGCGACATCCGCCTGCTGTCCAGCTTCAACAACTCGTTCAATCGCGATTACAACACCGAGACCGAGGCCGGTGACCAGGCGCCTTCGATCACGGTATTCCACAAGGGCGAGGACGGTGTAATCCGGCACTTCTACTCGGTGGAGTCCGCGATGTGGTCGGCAAAAGAGGGGCGCGACCCGCGCCAACTGGATCTCTACTGGCCGCTTTGGCAGTTACTGGACCTGGCCCCGGAAGGGCGCGGCACGGATTGGTACCCCCGCTACAGCTACGGTGACGAGCTGTTGACGTAGTGGGGTTAAGCCTCCCTTTGTGATTCAAAGGGAGGTTTGGAGGGATTAGATCGCAGAGCCAGGGGCCAGAGTGGTCTGCACTCACCCCAGGCTTGCTGCCAGACGCTCCAGGCCTTCCTCGATGCTGACCTGTGGCCGATAGCCGAGATCGCGCTTTGCCGCCGAGATGTCGTACCAGTGGGCGGTGGCGAGCTGGTTGGCGGTCCAGCGGGTCAGCGGCGGCTCGCCGCCCAGGCGCAGGATCCGCCAGGTGGTTTCGATGACCGCCGCGGCGCTGCCCGCGAGCGCGGGCGAAACGGCCCTGATCTCCGGCTCCATTCCCGCTGCCCGCAACAAGCCCGCGATGATGTCTCTTTGCGGTCGCGGGTCGTCGTTGCTGATGAAATACGCACGTCCGGCGCATTCGCTGCCGGGCGCCAGGGCGTCCAGTGCACACAGGTGGGCCGCCGCGGCATTGTCCACGTAAACGGTGTCGATCAGCTTGTCGGCGCCGGGCAGGCGCAGCGTGCCCCCGGCGGCCTTCTGACACAGGCGCGGCAGCAGGTGCGGGTCGCCCGGTCCCCAGACCAGGTGCGGGCGCAGGCTGACGGTGCGCAGCGCCGGGCCATTGGCAGCCAGCACCAGTTGCTCGGCCAGCGCCTTGGTGGCGGGGTAGGGCGCGTGGAATCGATCCGGGTAAGGCAGCGACTCATCCCCGCCCTCGATATCGCCACCGCCGTGCACGACGCTGGGTGAACTGGTGTATACGAGCCGGCCGACGCCGTGTTCGCGGCAGGCTGAAATCACGTGGTCGGTGCCTTCGACATTGGCACGGTAATAATCATCATAGGCGCCCCAGGGGCCGGCTTTGGCCGCGGTGTGAATCACCGCGTCGCAGCCCACCATGGCCTCGCCCAGCGCCTTGGGGTCGCCCAGGTCGCCCTGGCAGACCACCGCGCCCGCGGCTACGAGCTTCGGCGCCGGGCTGCGCTGGTAGGCGACCACTTGCTCGCCGCGGCCCAGCAGCTGTTGGCAGATGGCGCTGCCCAGAAAACCGCCGCCACCGGTGACCAGGATCTTCATGACAATTGTCCCTCCGCCCAGGAAGCGAGCTTTTCACGCCCGATCTTGGAATTGTGACGGATGTCCACCGGGAAGGCGCGGTGAAACAGCACGGCATCAATCACGTCGAACTGCCCGTGGCTGCGCGCCATCTGCAACAGGTCTGTGCGGATGCGCTCGCGCCGCTGGCGCGCGGGCCGCTCGGCGGTTTCCACGCACAGCACCGCTTTTCCAGCGGCTGCGACCAACGCGGTGCGGAACACCTCGGGGTGGGTGTTGAAATACGCCTCGACCTGGTCCGGGAACAGGGTGCGGCCGCCCAGCTCGAGGCGCTGGGATTTGCGCCCGCAATACCAGAGCCGGCCATGCTCATCGAGGTAACCGGCGTCGCCCATCCGGTGCCAGACCCGGCCTTCACCGTCGGTGCACTTGGCCAGCCGGGTCTGGGCGTCCCGTTGCCAATAGGCGTCCGTGGTGGTCGGACCATGGACGACGAATTCCCCGGCCACGCCAGTGGGCAGCAGTTCGTCTTCCGGAAGCCGGTCTTCCGGCAGGTCGCGCACCGGCATGACCGCAACCCGGTTCGGGGCGATCGGCTTGCCGACGCAGATGCCGTGGCCGGCCCGCGTCTGGGCGATGACGGTTTCATCGAGTTCGCCCAATTCGACGCAGGACACCGGCAGGCATTCGGTGGCGCCGTAGCCGGAGAAAACCTTGCCGCCCGGCGGCAGCGCGGCGCGCATGTCCTGGGCGGCGTCCAGCGGCACGGCGGCACCGGCGGAAATAACCCGGCGCACATTCGCCAGTATCCGCCCCTGCCGTTTTGCGTGGCCTCCCAGAACGCGCAGCAGCGCCGGGGAGCCGAAAACATTGGTCACGCCAAAGCGCTCGATCGACTGGATCAGCAAGTCCGGGTTCGCTTTCGCCGGGCGGGTCGGGTCCATCCAGGGCACCACGGTGGTCATGCCCAGCGCCGGGTCGAACAGGGCAAACGGCGGAAACGTCGGCAGGTCCAC
>JABDJL010000150.1 GCA_013002505.1 Lysobacterales bacterium
TGGGCCGGGATGACGAACGACTGGCCCGGCGACTGACGACAGACACGGTGGTCCTGGCCAGCGCGGTCGCCCTGGGGCTGTGCCTGCTCGGGCTGGCGACCATAAAGCCGTTGTTCACGGTGCTGGGTGCGACTGAAGAGCTGTTACCGTTGATCTCCGAGTACATGACCACCTGGTACTGGGTGGCGCCACTGGATGTGGCGTTGTGGGCTTCCCTGGCGGCCATCCGGGCTCGCGGCAACACCTTGTTGGAAAGCAAGATCATCACTGCAGCAGCGATCGTCAACATGATACTTGACCCCATCCTGATTTTCGGCCTGCTCGGTTTCCCGGCCCTCGGGGTCCAGGGTGCCGCGCTCGCGACCGTCATTTCGACCGGCTTGTTGCTGCTCTTCACGCTCTATCATCTGCATGTCCGCTTGCGGGTTTACGCGCACGTGATTGCACCAATTTCTGAAATCATCGAAAGCGGCCGTCACATGCTCATCATCGCCATCCCCGCGATCCTGACCAATGCCATCATCCCGGTGTCGAACGGTATCGTCGTGGCAATGATTGCTTCGCTGGGCGTGGATGCCGTGGCCGGCTTCGGCGTGGCAATTCGCATTGAACCGATTTTCCTTATCCCCTTCTATGCCCTGTCGGCGGTGGCCAGCCCCTTCTACGGGCAAAATTCCGGGGCAGCCAAAATCGACCGCCTGTTCGAGGCGCGGCGCGTGCTGCTGCGTTTTTGCCTGGTATTTGGCCTGCTCCTCGCCCTTGTGCTGATCGCCGCTGCCAGGCCTGTGACCGGCCTGTTCAGTGACGCACAGTCAATCCAGGACGTGGCCGTACTGTATCTTTGGATTGTTCCGATTTCCTACGGCGCGTACGGATTTGTCATGTCGGTCAACGCGGCATTCAACGGAATGGGCAAACCCTTGCCCGGGGTCGTGATTTCAACCTGCCGGGTCATCGTCGTGTTCCTGCCGCTGGCGTTCCTCGGCAAGGCCTGGTTGGGCCTTGGCGGCCTGTTTGCGGCAAGCACGATTTCAAACCTGCTGCTCGGTGCAGTTGCTTACGCCTGGCTGGGCGCCCAGGTGGCGCGAATCAGGTCCTGAAAAGGCGCTCAAAACGGCGTCAGGAATGATGCCGCGTTTCCGCCGTAAAGTTTACCGCCCCTTCCGGCCGCCAGGAACGCCTCACCGGTAACATGCTGGATATCATCGTAAGGTCCACCCGAATGCGTGACACGGTACACGCGGTGTCTCCAATACATGTGCCATTGGGCGCGAAACGGGATTACAGAACCCGGATCGTCACTGACGTTTTCCAGGTAATAATCGCGCAGGCGATACCAGGGAACCGTGGGCCGTACATGATGCGCGCTGTGCCAGCCAAAATTCAGTGTCAGCCAGTTGATCCATTCATGTTTCCAGGACAGCGGATTGCTGAAGGTATGCGCCAGCTCGGTCTCGCGTCCACCGAATCTCGATGGCAGGTCGTCGTACAAGCTCGGATACGAATCGTAATCGTGCTGCTGGGCGTCCATGAATCGCAGTGCGTGCATCATAAGCATGTATGCGATGACGTATCCCAGTGCCGCCAGTGGTGCAAAAACCAATATCAGCAAGAACAGACCTACGCGCAAGGCAATGACCACGGCCTGGCGGATCCTTTGCCCGCTGCGCTGGGGGATGACAAATGCGGAGATCATGCCGAGGCCATGCATCAGGAATTCGTGCGCCGGGATAAAGGCCCATTCCAACACCTCTATCAAGCGCACCAGGCGAGGATACCGGTCGAAAAAATCTGAATACATGAACCAAACCACGTCGTCGTTATCCACGTGGTGCCTGAAATGTGCGTAACGGGTGTCTTCAAAGGTGCTGTAGCACGACCCCGTGATCCAGCCGAGCAGCCTTCCCAGCGCCGCATTGGCCCGGTTCGAGCGGAAAATCGTATTGTGCCCGCATTCGTGAACCAGGTAGGCAGCAATGGTCATGGCATGACCCAGCACCAACACCGCCAGCACATTGACCCACCACGCGGGATGGAAAAGCCCAAGCCAGCCCAGGGCGTAACCGGCGACGCTGTAAAGCACCGCGGCACCGTGATACAGCAGGCCTGCCGGCTCGTGGAACGCTTTCGTGATACCCAGTGTCACGCCTGAGCCTCCTGTTGGCCGGCGCCCTCCGTGCGCGCAAGCCCGGAGGTATCAATCGCTGCACCGATGAGTTCTGCGTCGCCGGTCGTCATCAGGTGAATGCCCGACAAACCGGGGATTTCTGACATGGCCTGCATGGTCTCGGCGCAGGCCAGCACGGCCTCCTGCTCGGGATCAGCGGCCTGTTCGATGCGCTGGACCAGGCGTTTTGGAATCTTCGAGTCGGGCATATTCTCCTTGACCCAACGGGCAGTTTCGGAGGATGGCAAGGGTGCGAGGCTGGCGATCACCGAAAAATCCCAGGTCGCCCGGGCTTCGACCAGGCGTTGCAGGTAATGCTTCATGAGATCGAGGTTGTAACAAATCTGGGTTTGAATAAACTGGGCGCCCAGTTCGGCTTTCTGGTTCAGCGCCTCCGCCCGCCAGCCTTTCCTCGCGCGGTGCGCCTTGACGCCGGTGCCGATAAAAAACGGGCTGGGCGCATCCTCGTCTTCGCCGATCCCGGCCGCCATGGCAATCAGCTCGCGGCCGGTCAAATCAAACACGGTGCTGGCGTGCAAAGCATGCCTGGCCGGAACCCGCCGCCCGCGCATCAGCAACAGGCTGCTGACACCCATCGCCCTGAGTCCCAGCAAGTCACTGAGCAGTGCGATGCGATTACGGTCGCGGCATGTGAGGATCGGTACCGGGTCCAGGCCTTCACGCAAAACCAGCGCAGAGGCCGAAACCGCCGACATGTGCACCCACGCCAGTGGATTGTCGGCGATCTGTACGCCATCCACGCGGCCCCTGAATATCGAAGCCTGCCGCGCAATGTCCTGGTGGGTAGACGCCCTGCCCAGGCTCAGTTCTGCGCTGATCGCAAACTGCTTGCCGTGCAATGCCTGTCGAAAGGTTTTCAAAACCGACCGTCCCGTTATATGCCCTGGCTGTGGCGGGGATGCCGCCGTTGATGATTCTACGCTAAGCTGTGGCGGCCCGGGCAACCCCGCGTCAACACGCTGAATGAGTGCAGGTCCAAATTCGACGACGCCGTATGAACAAGAACCAGCAACAGGAACACACAGGCTCGTATTACGCCGCCACCGCGAACTGGAGCACAGCTTACCCTGAGTTGAGGGAATCGCTCGAGGCGGACGTATGCGTGGTTGGCGCCGGTTTTACCGGCATTGCGGCGGCCCTGACACTAGCCGAACGGGGTTTCTCGGTCGCGGTTGTCGAGGCCAACCGCGTCAGTTGGGGCGCGTCCGGCCGCAACGGCGGGCAGTTGATTCATGGTTTCAGCAGTGACCAAAAGATCGCTGCGCGGATGGGCGCAGGATTCGAGAAGACGCTATGGAAGCTCATTTGGCGCGGCCACGAAATCATTCGCGAACGCGTCCAGCGTTACGGCATCGCGTGCGACCTCAAGCCCGGCTTCATCGAAGTGGCGTCCAAATCCAGCCACATGAACTTTCTCGAACAGCAAGACGCCTATTTCCGTAAAAACCAGCACCAGCACGAGTTCCGCCTGCTGGATCGCGAAGAAACCCGTGATGCGGTCGGCAGCGACCAGTTTTATGGTGGTTTCCTGACCATGGGCAACGGTCACCTGCACCCGATGAACCTGTGCATCGGCGAAGCGCGGGCCGCAGAAGGCCTCGGCGTGCGAATATTTGAACGGTCGCCGGTGACGCATGTTGAGCACGGTGCCCGGCCAAGAGTGCACACGGCGCGCGGTCACGTGACTGCCGACAGCGTGGTACTGGCCGGCAATGCGTATCACAATCTCGAACCGAAGCATCTGTCAGGGCTGGTGTTCCCGGCCGGTAGCTACATCATCGCCACCGAAGCGCTCGATGAAGACCTGCTGAAAAGTGTCAACCCGATGGACCTGGCGGTCTGCACCTCCAATGAAATTGTCGATTACTACCGATGCTCGGCTGATGGCCGCATGCTGTATGGCGGGCGCTGCAACTATTCCGGGCGCGACCCGGCCAGCATCGAGAAATCGATCAGGCCGCGCATGCTGAAGGTCTACCCACAACTGAAAGACGTGCAGATTGAATTCGAGTGGGGCGGGAAAATAGGTATCGTGCTGAACCGGGTACCGATTATGGGCCGCATCGGCGACAACGTATATTACGCTCAGGGCTACTCCGGGCACGGCGTCAATGCGACCCATATCATGGGTGAAATCGTCGCTGACGCCATTGGTGGAACGATGGAGAAATTTGACGTGTTCTCCCAGTTCGAACACTTCCGAATTCCCGGCGGCCAGTGGGTCGGCAACCAGCTGATCGCACTGGGCATGCTTTATTACCGGCTCAGGGACGCGCTCAGCTGAAACAGACCCACGTCAGTTTCAGGGGTTGATGTGCCTGCGAATCCATTTGGCCGTCTCGCCCATGCCCCCGAAACCGTAGATATGAACACCCACCAGGTTACTGCCCGGGTGGGCGGCGCAGTAACTGGCGAGCAGCCCCAGTTGCTGTCCGGGGCGCTCGTGGTCCACGACCTGGGCCAGTTTCACACCGACACCACTGACGGCGGTCAGAGAAGTGCTGACGCCACAATAGCGTGCAAAGTGCACCACCTGCTCATGCGTGGCCGGACCGGGAATACCGGCATAGACCGGTGTGTCAGGCGCGGCGCTTGCCAGGCGTGAGCACAAGTCAGGAATTCGCTGCGGGCTCAGCGTGAACTGGGTGATGATAAAGCTTCCCTGTCCTTGCCCGGAAGCAAGATCAATATTTTTCGACAGGCTGTTGAACAGCGCCTCCGCCGGTATCGTTGGGTGGCCTTCCGGGTACGCAGCAAAACCCACTTCGCGAATGCCGTTTTCAGCCAGGCAGCCACTGCTCAGCAGGGCCGTGGCATCAGCAAAAGGGCCATTCGCGCTTGAACGGTCACCGCCAATAACCACTGCTTTTCGCACGCCCGCCTGCTGCAAAAATTTTGCCAGGGCCCGGGTAGACTCAACGTGCCGCGCGGGAATATGCGGCACAGGCTCAAGACTGGCCTCCTGGATGGCTTGCAGCGCCGGAAGCATCGATTCAAGCGGCCGTCGCGGAAGGCAGGGGACCATGACCGGCATTTGGTAAGGCAGGCGCTCTGCAATGGCCTCGATCTGCTCGACATCGCCGTGACTGAATTCAACCGAGCCGTCGACCACGAGCTCGCTGGCGATTTGCTTGTGGTCACCAGAGATCAATGCTTACCGCCGGTGCCCGTGGCATCGAGGCTGCGCAGTGAATCCTGGCGCATCGTGTGCAGGTACCACTCGAGAAAAGTCCACAGGAACGTCTCCATCGACGACAATGGCCCGGGCGCATAATGCCGTGACATTACGCCGCGGGCATTGGTTTCGATAATACGCTTGTCCGCATGGGTGGTCACATCCCACAACCAGGTCAGTTGGTCCTTGTCATAGTCCTCGCCTTCGACCGCGTCTCCCCTGACCAGCCAGGTAATGTCGCATTGGCTGCGGTGCAGGTCCGAGGGGGTGAATCGGTAAATCACCACGTGGTCACAATACATCAGTGCAAACATCGTCGGCCCGCACTGCAGGTCGGTGCAGGAACCGTCGTAGTCACTGATACTGCCCAGCAGTGGCGCGACCGGTTTGCCGTCCTTGCTGCCCGTCACGTGGCCAGGCCACAGCGGGTAGGCATCGTAGGCGGTATCGGCCCCAAACGCCCGCGCCGCGAGGTAGACGCTGTCGACGTTTTCGGTTCGCAAACCGCAGGCCGGCCGCTTTTGCCGGGCTGCCGCCATCATCTCCGATGTGCGCGCACCGGGTTTTGCCAATGCGTGGCCTTGCGAATACTCCGGGTGGCTGGGCGCACAGTGATAGCACTCCTGGTAATTTTCGATGGAAAGCTTCCAGTTGGCGGCAATCGGATAGTTCTGACGGTGGGCCACTTTGGCCTGGGCCAGGTCGTAAGGCGCGAGTACATCGCCCAGTTCCTGCTGAAAAATACTGAACGGCGCCGGGTCGCGCGCGAAGTTGACAAATATCATTCCATTGAAGATCTCACAATGAATGGTTCTGAGCCCGTGTTTTGACTTGTCGAATGATTCGTCCATGTGAGCCGCCACCAGCAAGCGGCCGTCCAGCCCGTATGTCCAGCCATGGTAAGGGCATGAAAAGCGCCTTGAGCACCCGGCGCGCTCCGTGCGCACCCGCGAACCCCGGTGCCGGCAGACATTGACCAGCGCGCTGATCTGCACATCATCGCTGCGCACAATGATCACCGATTCGTTGCCGAATTCGAACAGGAACCAGTCACCGCGCCGGGGCACTTCGCTGACGTGTCCGGCGTACTGCCACGAACGCAGGAATATCAGGTCGATTTCCCGCTGGTAGATTTCCGGGTCTGTATAAAACGCACGATCCAGCGAATGCCGGTCAGGCTGGCGTTCGATCAGTTGTTGCAATTCGTTTCCCTGCACTAGCGGGTCATCCTCTTTACATATTGTCCAGCCCGCGCCTGGCCAGCGCGCGGGCAATGATCAGGCGTTGCACTTCACTGGCGCCCTCCCAGATGCGATCGACCCTCAATTCGCGCGCGAAGCGCTCAGCGCAGTTCTCACGCATGTAACCACGACCCCCGAATACCTGTTGTGCGCGGTCCGCAACGCGGCCGGCAGCTTCGGTGGCGTACAGCTTGGCAATCGAACAGCGTGCATGCAAGGCCTTGAGGTCTTCGCCCCGGTCATGGGCCGCGGCGGCCTCGAAGGTCATCAGCCGCGCCGCCCACCAGTCAGTCACGCTGTCGGCGAGCATGGCCTGGACCATTTGTTTGTCTGCGAGCCTCTCCCCGCCAACCTTGCGCTGCGCGGCAAAGTCACTGGCCTCCTCGATCAGCCGCGCCATGGCGCCGCAGTTTCGCGCCGCGATCATCAGCCGCTCACGCCGGAACCAGCTGTGCGTGTACGCCATGCCTGCGCCCTCCTGTCCCACCAGGTTGGCCACCGGAACGCGCACATTTTCGAGCAGAACTTCGGGGTGATGATGGTCAAAAGTATGGCTGAACAGGGGCGTTCTCCGGAATGAAACGCCGGGGCTGTCGATGTCGACGAATAGCAACACATCGCTGCCAGCATGGTCGCCGCCTTCCAGGACAGCCTGGACAAACATGTAGTCCGCCAGGTTGGCACTGGTCACGTACCACTTCTCGCCATTGAGGACGTAATTCTCGCCGTCACGCTGCGCGGTCGTGGCAATCGCCACGTCCGATCCGGATTCGCGCTCCGTTATCGCATAGCACTCTTTCCGGTCACCCTTCATCAAAGGCAAAACGTAACGTTGCAGCTGCTCGTCGCTGCACGCGTCGAACATCCATTGATGGGGCTCCGAAAAACACCAACACAGCGCGTTGGTCACACGCCCCAACTGTTCCCACACGGCAACCTGGTCGACGTTACGCAGCGCCAGGCCACCATGTTCTCGCGGTACATCCATGGCGCTGAAACCCAGTTCGCGGGCGCGTCTGCGGTGCTTTTCGGAGACTGCCTCGGGAAGGCGGCCGTCATTCAGTTCGGCTTCGACCTCGTGGGGTATCAGGTCATCTTCTGCGAAGCCCCTGGCCTTCCGCTGCCAGGCCAGCGTGGTCGAATCTAGCAACAGTTTCATGCGATTTTCTTCTCGGCGCGCTTGTATGAAAAATGCCGTGGAAACAGGTGGGCGAGGTAGGCCCGGCACGTTTGCTTTGCCTTGTCACGGCTCATTGAGCGGGGACTGACCAGCATATCCAGCCACAGGCCCTCGGTCATCGCCGCCAGGCCGCGCGCGGCGCTACCAGGATCCACGTTGGCATAGTCGCCTTCGGCCTTGAGATCAGCACACAATCTACGGAGCATACGATCATATCCGTGATCACGGGCCGCGCACAGTTTGCGATAGGTCGGACGGGCCTTGGACTCGCTCCAGAACGCGAACCAAACGGCCAGCTTGTTGCGGTCACACACGGAACGGTGAAAGTCCACCGCGACCAGCTCTGAAAGCCGCTCTGCACTGTCACTGCCGGCTTTCTCCATGGCCTGCTCCCACAGTAACTTGTATTCGTCGACCACGTAGCTGAGCGTTTCCAGCAGCAGTTTTTCCTTGCTCTGGAAATGCAGGTTGATAATGCCCTGGCTGAGGCCGGCTTCGCCCGAAACCGTGGCCATGGTCGTGTCGGACAGTCCGTTACTGGCGATCGAACGAATCGTCGCCTTGATCAATTGCTCACGGCGCTCGGCCTTGCTGGCCGTGCGCCTTTTCCCCGCTGTTCCGCTCGCTGGCACGATATTGACGCTCCACGAAATCCGATTAAATGAATGATTATTCATTCATTTCCATGGACAGTATAGCCCGGTTTGTGGGACACTGTGAACCGGTACAAGCACAACACGGAGTGTCCATGCCCGCCTCGGGAAAACGGAAACTGACCCGGTCTAACGCCCATTTTAAAAAAGCCATCACTGCCCTGCCACTCGGGGTCTCTTCCAATTTCAGGTTTTGGGGAGAGGACAAGACCATTTACGTGGATCATGGCCGCGGTGGGCGAATTCAGGATATCGATGGCAACGAATACGTCGATTACCGCATGGGTTACGGGCCCGGCATCCTGGGTTATGCCGACCCACGCGTGGACAAGGCAGCCCGCGAGGGCATGGAAGTGGGCGGAGTCTTCGCGCTGTCCACCGAACTCGAATACGATGTTGCGAAGCGTATTTCACGCATGGTGCCGGCCGCTGAACTGGTTCGGTTCTCAAATTCGGGTACCGAGGCCGTCATGGCCGCCCTTCGCCTGGCACGCGCCTTCACCGGCAAGGATTCACATGTCATCGTTGAAGGCGGATACCACGGCATATTTGACTCGGTGTTGTGGTACGCGGATATCGAAGAGTGGGGAGATCAGGACCAGCCACCCGTGGAGGCTGACAGTGATGGCGTTCCGGGGGTTTTGAAACCACTGGCGCACTTTACGCCGCTCAATGACGCCAACCACCTGGAAGACCTGCTTAAGCAGCACCATCGGAGCATTGGTGCATTCCTCATCGAACCGATGATGGGGAATTGCTGCTCCATCACCGCGGAGCGCAACTACGTTCTGGCGGCACGAGAGCTATGCCACAAATATGGCGTCATCATGATCGTTGACGAGGTCAAGACAGGCTTCCGGGTCGCGCGCGGCGGCGTACAGGAACTGATGGGGTTCAAGGCCGACCTGTGCACGTTTGCCAAGGCCATGGGCAATGGATACCCCATATCGGCGGTTGCCGGCCGCGAAGACATCATGCGCCAGGTCGGTAATGGCGTGGTGCATGGCGGAACGTACACCTGCCACTCCGTTTCGCTGGCAGCAGCGGAATGTACACTGCAAATCATAGAAGAAACAGACGCCCTGGAAACCATTGCTGATTATGGCGAACGTCTTCAGCAGGGTATGAGCAAAATCCTCGGAAACCGGCAGATTGACCACAGTTTTGTCGGCCACCCCTCCATGGGCGGGCTATTTTTCCATGAGCAGGCGCCCTCGACTTATCGCGACTGGTTGGATTCTGATTACACTTTTTACGATGCCATGGCGCCGGAACTGCACGAACTGGGCGTGTTGTGCGAACCCGACTCACGCGAGCCCTGGTTCATTTGCGAGGCGCATGCCGCGGATGACAGCCTGGAACTGACGCTGGATGCGTTCGAAATCGCGGTAGACGTCACAACCGAAAAACTAAAAAGAAACGTGGCTTAAGCCCGGCAAGGGCAACGGAGACTCTCTATTGAAGAAACATGACGCAATTGTCATTGGCGCTGGCCATAACGGCATTACCAATGCGGCATTCCTGGCCAAGGCCGGGCTGGACGTGTTGCTGGTGGAAAAAAACGATTACATCGGCGGCGCCACTGTCAGCCGTAACCTGCACGAAGACTGGATTTATTCCAACTGCTCATACGTTTGCAGCCTGCTGAGGCCCGAAATTTATCGCACGCTGGACCTGGCGAAATATGGCCTCCAGGTGGTGCCCTACGGCGGTACCGTCACTATTTCGCAAAACGGCGATTACCTCGGCAGTTATATCGACCACGATGTTTCACGCCGCGAGATGGCGCGCCACAGCCATCGTGATGCCGACGCCGATGTGCGTTACTGGCGCGACATCATGCGCCAGTGCCGCTTTATTCGACAATTCCTGCTGCGCACGGCGCCCGACCCTGCCTCGTTTAAACCGCGTGACCTGCTCGAACTGCTGCATATAGGCCGCAAGTTCTGGGGGCTGGGCGAAAACGTGATTTACGACACGATGCGTTTTTACACCATGAGCATCAGTGATTTTCTCGATGAATACTTTGAAAACCCATTGATCAAGGCAGCCCATGCCGGCAGCGGGATCATCGGCTCGGCGCTGGGTGTCATGTCACCCGGAACCGCCTACGTGTTGTTGCATCACGCCATGGGCGACGTGGACGGCACGGTCGGCTCATGGGGTTTCGCGCGCGGCGGTATGGGTGCAATCTCGAAGGCCATGCATGATTGCTACATTGACCACGGCGGCCAGACCCTGGCCGGCTCAGGCGTTGACCAGATTGTGGTCAAAAACGGCAAGGTGACTGGCGTGGCGCTGGAGAACGGCGACGAGCATCACGCCGATATCGTGGTTTCAAACATGACCCTGCCCCGGACCTTCCTGGAATGCATGGACCCGGCCGACCTGCGCCCCGAGTTTCTCGACAAGTGCCGCAATTTCAAAATCCGCGGATCCAGTGGCAAGCTCAATATCGCGCTGGATGGCGTGCCAAAATTCACCGCGCTGCGTGACAACCAGGAACTGATGTACACCGACATGCACCTGATCGATTCGATAGAGCGGCTGGAACGCGCCTACGACGACTGGAAAGACGGCACCTGGTCGCGCGACCCCTACATCGACATGCTGATTCCGACGCTGACCGACCCGACCATGGCGCCCCCGGGCAAGCATTTCATGTCCGTATTCGTGCAATACGTACCGCCCAAGGTCAAGGGCAAGGACTGGACAGACGCCGACCGCGATGCCTTTGGCCAGACGGTTATGAACCAGATTGAAGCGTATGCGCCGGGATTCAAGGACCTGGTCGTCCACGCCGAGGTGCGCACACCACGGGAACTCGAAAACGAGGTTGGCCTGACCGAGGGCAATATATTCCAGGGTGAACTGACCATGGACCAGTTGTTATTCAACCGGCCCATTCCCGGTTATGCGCAGTACCGGGGGCCGGTCAAAGGCTTATGGATGTGCGGCTCGTCCAACCACCCGGGCGGCGGCGTCATGGCTGCGCCCGGCGCCAATGCCGCGCGCGAGATCCTGATGAGCCTGCGAAAGCCCAGCAATGTTCCGGAGGGTTGGCTCGATGATTAGAGGGTCGCGATCCATCCAGATCATCGGCGCCGGCCACAACGGCCTGGTGTGCGCGGCCTACCTTGCCAGGGCCGGGCACCAGGTCACCGTGTTCGAAGCATCAAGCCAGGTCGGCGGGGCCGCCATTACCCGGGAATTCGCTCCGGGTTTCAAGGTATCCGCTGCCGCCCACCTCGTGTACATGCTTGACCCCGGAATCGAAAAGGAACTCGACCTCGCCTCGCATGGCCTGGAATACGCAAGAACGGGCCTGCAAACCATTTCACTGTCCGAGGCAGGCGACCACGTGCGTTTCAATGGCGACGATGTCGATGGCGTTTCTGAAGGCGATCGCGAGGCGATGAGAGAATACCGCCGTAAAATGCAGCACTTCGCCGGCATCATCGGCGGGCTACACAATCGTGTTCCGGCCAGGCTGGGCACCACGGACCGGCCAGACCTGCTGGAACTGGCGCGTCTGGCATTCAATATTCGCCGTCTCGGCAAAAATGATATGCGTGAATTTCTGCGCATTGCCGGCATCAATATTTACGATGTGCTGCAGGAGTTGTTCGAAAACGATGCACTTAAAGGCGCCCTGGGCCTCGATGGCACCCTGGGCACCATGCTCGGTACGCGCTCCAACAACAGTGTGTTCTGCGCCTTGCATCGCTACAGCAACGGCGGCCGCTACCAATTGCCGAAGGGCGGCATGGGTACCGTTTCGAATGCACTGGCTAATGCAGCTCGTGCCTTTGGGGCCGAGATTCACACCGCCCGGCCGGTCAATCGCATACTGATGGATTTTGACCGCGCCACGGGTGTTGAGCTTCAAAGCGGGGAGCAAATCGAGGCCGACCTGGTGGTGTCCGGCGCTGACCCCAAAACCACTTTTCTGAAGTTGCTCGGGGCCCAAAACCTGGAAGCCGGGTTTGCGCACAAGATCAGTAATATTCGCACTCGTGGAAACGTAGCCAAGCTGCACCTGGCATTGGGCAGTGTTCCCGATTTCACCGGGCTTGATCCTGCGCTTTCGGCCGAACGCCTGGTGATTGCGCCATCGCTGCAATACGTGGAGCAAGCATTTAACCATGCCAAGTATGGCGAGCATTCGCGCCGGCCGGTTATGGAAATCTCCATTCCGACCCTTGATGATCCGGGCCTCGCTCCCGCCGGCAAACACGTATTGTCTGCCAACGTGCAGTGGGCGCCGCGCGAACTCAAGGGTGGCTGGAGTGCCGCCCACGAAGCTTTTACCGAGTCGGTCATGAACACCCTGGAGCGATTCGCGCCGGGTATTTGCAGCCAGGTCATGCACCGCGAACTTCTGACGCCTCAAGACATTGAGTCAGAATTCCGGATTGAAGGCGGTCACTGGCACCATGCCGAACTCGCCCTGGACCAATCCATGATGATGCGGCCGGTTCCCGGAACGGCCCAGTACAAAACCCCGGTTGATGGCCTGTGGATTTGCGGCGCCGGCTGCCATCCGGGCGGCGGAGTTATGGGAAGCGCCGGAAGAAATGCCGCGCGGGCCATTATCGAAAGGAGCGGGACATGAGAACCGTTCATTACCACTCACGCGAACATTACCGGGACAAGGTTTTTCCAGGTCCTTTTTATAGCCGGCAAAAAGCACTTAATGTAAACCGCGAGTGGAGCCGCTGGTATGACTACCTGTCGGTGCCTGCCTATAGCTGCTCGACAACCGAATATTTCGCCGGCCGCAATGCCTGCGCAGTGTTCGACCTGACCCCGATGACCAAGCATCGCATCGGAGGGCCCGATGCACTGCCCTTCCTGAATCGCCTGGTCACACGCGATGTCGCCAGGATCAAACCCGGCCGCGTCGGTTACGCGGTGTGGTGCAACGATGAAGGCCAGGTCATTGACGATGGCACCATTTTTCATCTTCGCGAGGGCGATTACCGCCTGTGCTCCCAGGAACACCAGATCGACTGGCTGATGATCAATGCGCTGGGGTTTGATGTCACGATTGTCGAGGATACGCACGACGTGGCCGGCCTGGCCGTCCAGGGCCCCACGTCCTGTGCTGTTTTGAAGCGCATGGGGCTGGCTGGCGTTGAAAATATCACGCCTTTCGGCATCGATTTCTTTGACTTTGAGGGCACTGAACTGACCGTGTCCCGCACCGGGTACACCGGCGACCTGGGTTACGAGCTTTGGATCGACCCCGGCCATGCCGAAATTCTGTGGGACCGGGTCTTCGAGGCGGGCGAACTGCACAATATCAGGCCGATGGGTTCCGATGCGCTTGAAATGCTGCGCATCGAGGCCGGCTTCATTCTGGCTGCTGAAGACTTCATGCCGGCCATGCAGACCGTGCGGCCCAGCCACACGCGCTCGCCATTTGAACTGGGTCTGGGTTGGCTGGTGGACTTCAACAAGCCCTTATTCAATGGCCGCAAGGCGCTTTTGACCGAGAAAGAAAACGGCTCGCGCTACGCCCTGGTCAAGCTTGATATCGAGGACAACAAGCCGGCCAATCACTCATACGTTTTCGATATGAAGGAAAAGAACATTGGCTGGGTGACCTCGGCAATGTGGTCACCTTCGGCCAAAAAAAACATCGCGCTGGCCACTGTCGAGGCCCCGCATGGCAAGGTCGGCGAGGAAATGCAGGTCGAAATTTATTACCAGCGGGAACTGAAGTGGAGCCGTATCATGGCCAGGGCCAAGGTCGTCAAGGACGCCTTCTGGGATCCGCCGCGCCGCCGCCAGACACCCCCGGCGGATTATTAACCAGCCATGATACTTTTCCTGACCGCCAGTAATTGCTCCACTTTGAAGGCACGCCGGGTAAGGCTTCTCGGTGACGCCGTGAACCCTTCCCTGGGGGCTTGAAAGAAACATCCATGTTTCTTACACACCTCGAACCCCTACCCGGCATACCTTCTGTCTCGCCTGTACAGGGGCAGGAGTTGTGCCGGGCGGCTATTTCGCGGACCCTCGGAGACAGGATGTCGACGAGGAGCGTACAGGGATGTATTCACAGCGTGTCTGCGAAATATGCTGGCGGCGCAAATCCGACCGCCCAAACATGGCAGAGAATTCATCAGCAAGGCAGACACCGTGGCACACCGGCTTGACCCACTGCTGAGACCAAAGTCGATCGCCGTGATCGGCGCCACCGAACGCGCGCACTCGGTTGGGCGGCGCATCGTCCATAACCTGTTGGCGGGACATTTTGACGGCAAAATCTTTCCTGTAAATCCAGGGCGTGAATCAGTGCTGGGCCTGCAATGTTATGCAGACCTGGATTCACTGCCCGAACAGGTTGATCACGTTGCGTTTGCGGTCAGTGACTATCGTATCGAGGCCGCGCTCGAAGCAGCCATCGAACATGGCGCGAAAGCCGCGACGATTATGTCGCAACTGATCATTGCCGATGACAGCAAGCCCGATTTACAAGAACGCATTGAAGCGCGAATTCATGATTCGGGCCTGATCGTATGCGGCGCCAACGGCATGGGGTTTTATAACTGCCGCGACGGGGTGTGGATGTGCGGATTCGATACGCGCGAGAACCATCCACGCGGCGGCAACGTGACGCTGATTTCTCATTCCGGCTCCGGCATGTCGGGCATCGTGGATTGCGAGGAACGTATTGATTTTAACCTGGCCGTTTCCACCGGCCAGGAAATCAATGTCGGTATGCACCACTACATGGATTTTGCGATTGAAGAACACCAGCCAAGCGCGATCGGCCTGTTCATGGAAACCGCGCGCGACCCGGAAGCATTGATGGCCGTGTTGGAAAAGGCCCGGCAACGGCACATTCCGGTGGTGGCCATCAAGGTGGGTCGCACTGCTTTGTCTTCGCGGCTGGCGCAATCCCATTCGGGTGCCATGGCCGGGCAGGACGAGGCGTTTGATGCCCTGTTCGACCGCTTCGGTGTGCAACGGGTGTACGACATGGATGCACTGGCCACCACGCTGATCATGTTCGCCCAGCCCCATCGACCGGCCCCGGGGGGACTTGTTGCACTTCATGATTCTGGCGGGGAGCGCCAGTTGCTGATTGACCTGGCCGATGAAATGGATGTGCCGCTGGCTAAATTGTCTCCTTCAACCATTGCCCGGCTCGAACAGATACTCGACCCCGGTCTGCCGGCGGTTAATCCGCTCGATGCCTGGGGCGCCGGCGGCGAGCATTCCGACCACATCATGGGCCAATGCCTGGCAGCCATGATGCAGGACGAGTCAGCGTCCATCGGCGCGGTGGTGCATGACCGGGCACCATACAGCCAGGTGTACCCGGAATACGTGGATTACATGCGCGTGGCCCGCCAGCATTGTGAAAAGCCCCTGTTCCTGATGGCCAATCGCCAGGGCACGGGTTCCAGCCCGGACGTGGTCCAAGTCACCCGTGAAGGCTTTCCGGTACTCGATGGCTTGCGATCATTCCTCGAAGGCGTACGCTGCCTGTTTGGTTTTCGCGATCATCAACGGCGGGCCCCTGAGATGCTTAAGGAGCTGAATGCATCAACCACTCGCGCACTGCAAGCGTCTTCAGGCGAAAGTGCAAGAGACGAGTTTGCAGCCCTGGCGTGGCTCGAGATGGCCGGCATACCTGTCGTCGCGGCGCGCCGTGCGTCCAGCCTTGCTGAGTCGCTCAAGGCGGCGCGTGAGCTGGGTTATCCGGTTGCGCTGAAGACCGCTGAACCGGGTATTGCGCATAAAACCAATCAGCGTGGCGTGCACCTGGGGCTGGCGGATGAATCCGCCCTCAAACAAGCCTGGCTCGACTTATCTACACGGCTGGGCGAACAGGTAGTGGTAGCAGAAATGGCGCCCCCGGATGGCCTGGAGTTGATGCTCGGCATGGTTACGGACCTCCAGTTTGGGCCCCTGGTTCTGATGGGCTTCGGCGGGACCCGCGTCGAAGGTATAGACGACTTTGTCACGCTGATGCCGCCCTTTGGGCCGCAAACGGCACGCAGGCGATTGCAGGACCTTCAGCATCACGCATTGCTCGGTCACAACCGGGGTTCCGGAAAGCCACACATCGACGCCTTTTGCGAAACCGCCGCACTTTTTTCCTCGGTGGTGGCATCATTACAGGATGAATTGACCGAAATCGACATTAACCCGGTGATCGTGCATGGCGGTGGCTGTATGGCCGTGGATGCGTTGATCATTACCCGACAACGACACAACGAGGTACCCAACCCATGAGCCTGGCAACAATCAGGGATTACCAGGCCGACCAGTGGCGCAGCACGGCTGCCGAAGTGCTGGGACGGCTTGAAACACGCCATTTCATTAACGGGGCATTCACAGATTCGGTCGAGGGCGGCCGTTTCGAATCGGTCAATCCGGCCACCGGCGACGTGCTGGCCGAGGTTTCGGCCGGTACGTCGGCCGACATAGACAGGGCCGTGGCCGCGGCCCGCGCCGCCTATCGCAGCGGGTCCTGGGCCAAGATGCCGCCGCGCAAACGTATGAAAATCCTTTACCGCTTCGCCGACCTGGTCGAAGAGAATGCGGCACAGCTGGCCGTGCTCGACACGCTGGACATGGGCAAGCCGATTTCTGACATGCTGAACGTGGACGTGCCCCTGGTGGCCGAAACTGTCCGCTTCATGGCCGAATGCATCGACAAGGTCGACGGCTCGGTAACCAACACGGCCAACAACGCGATGCACATGATTCTGCGTGAACCGCTAGGCGTGGTTGGCGCAATCACGCCGTGGAACTACCCGATGCTGATGGCGTCCTGGAAATTCGCACCAGCACTGGCGGCCGGCAACAGCGTGGTGTTGAAACCGGCCGAGCAATCCCCGTTGAGTGCCTTGCAGCTGGCGCGGTTGTTCGCCGAGGCCGGTGGTCCCGATGGTGTCTTCAATGTTGTCAACGGCATGGGTGAGGCAGCCGGACAGCCGCTGGCACTGCACATGGACGTCAACAAGATCACCTTTACCGGCTCTACCGAGGTCGGCAAGCTGATGCTGCAGTTCGCCGGGCAGTCCAACATGAAACACGTCGGGCTGGAGTGCGGTGGTAAATCTCCACAGATTTTCCTGTCTGACCTGCCCGATATGGCTGCGGCGGTTGAGGCGGCGTATTGTGGAATCTATGAAAACATGGGCGAAGTGTGTAATGCCGGTTCGCGCCTGCTCGTAGACCGCAGTATCTACGACGAATTCGTCGAACGCTTCGTGGCCGAGGGTAAAGACGCCTATCAACCGGGCGATCCGCTGGACCCGGGCACCAGCATGGGCCCGCTGGTCACGAAGGGCGATCAGCAGCGCGTGCTGGGCATGATTGAAAGCGGCAAGTCGGAGGGTGCACGCCTGGTGTTTGGCGGTGATGCCCCGCAAGAGCTCGAACCCGGGGCCTACGTCAACCCAACCCTGTTTGCCGACGTGCGTAACGACATGACCATCGCGCGCCAGGAGATCTTCGGCCCGGTGGCCAGCGTGATCCCCTTCGAGAGCGCCGAGGAAGCGCTGGAGATTGCCAACGACACCATCTACGGACTGGCGGCCAGCCTGTGGACCAGGGACATCGACAAGGCCTTCAAACTGGTCAAGGGTATCGAGGCCGGCATCGTGTGGGTGAATACTTACGACAGCGGCGATTTTACGCAGCCGTTTGGCGGTTACAAGCAGTCCGGCAATGCGCGCGACAAGTGTATCGACAGCTACAAGAGCTACACCCAGACAAAATCCGCCTGGATCAAGCTCAGCAACCAGTAATCATGCCGTTCGAGACCATACATTACGAAACTGAGGGGGCACTGGCGTGGATCACGCTGAATCGTCCCGAAAAGCTCAATGCGATCAATGCACAAATGGTCAATGAGCTGAACGTCGCGCTGGGCCTGGCGGAAGCCAATGCGGCGGTGCGGGTGATTTTGCTCAATGGCGCCGGCAAGGCGTTTTCATCCGGTTTCGACCTGGAAGACGGCAGCGATGATGATGCTTCGATCCGGGCCGAACTGGAAAATGACTTCAATATCATCATGCGATTCTGGAATTGCCCCAAGCCCACCATCGCGGCAGTGCACCGGTATTGCCTCGGCAGCGCGATGGAGATGGCCGTGGCCTGCGACATTACTCTGGCGGAGGCGGGAACGCGCCTGGGCGCGCCGGAGGTGCGCTTTGGCAGCGGTATCGTGGCGATGATACTGCCGTGGCTGAGCGGGCCCAAAAAAGCCAAGGAATGGCTGCTGACTGGCAACGACCGTATTTCCGCGGAAGAAGCCGAGGCACACGGGCTGATCAATGGCATTGCGCCTGCAGGTGGTCTCGATGAGGCCGCCCGTGAAATGGCCTTGCAAATTGCATCGAATGATTCACTGGCCGTGAAGCTGACCAAGCACGCGATCAACCGCAGTTATGAAATAGCCGGCATGGGCCAGGCCCTGAAAGACGCCCTGGAAATTGACATGGATATCGAAACCACGGAAACCGAAGAATCACGAGAATTCAACCGTATACTGAAAGCCCGGGGCGCACGTGCGGCCCTTCAATGGCGTCAATCTCAAGATGGCGGAGCGCAATAGCATGTCTGAAAAAGATCAACAAGCACTGGCAGCATTTCTCAAAGCGCACCCCGAAACCCGGTTTCTCGATGCGTTTGCGCCGGACATCAATGGTGTGTTGCGTGGCAAGCGGGTGCAGGCCGACGAGTTCGAAAAACTGTTCGTGGGTGGTTCCAATTACTGCGCCGCCTCGACGCTGATGAATGTGCGCGGCGAGGCGCCTGAAAACGTCAAGTACGGCGCCCATGACGGCGACCCGGACATTCGCAGCATCGGGGTCGTGGATTCACTGAAGCCAGTGCCCTGGGCCAGCCTGCCCACCGCCCAATGCCTGCTGGAACTGGAGGAATTCGACGGCACGCCCTACCCGCTGGACCCGCGCAACGTCTTGCGTCAATCGCTGGCGAAGCTGGCCGACCTGGACCTGCACCCGGTGATGGCCACCGAACTGGAGTTTTACCTGGTTGATTACGACGGCGACACCTTCGTACCGCGTATGCCCAAGATCGCAGGCTCCGACTGGGAACAGGTCGGCGTGCAGTTCGCCAGTTTCGATGACCTCGATGACGTTGAACCGTTTCTCGTGGACCTGGATGCCTTCTGCCGCATCCAGGACATCCCGGCGGGCGCCGCGTTGTCCGAATATTCTCCGGGCCAGTTCGAGGTCAACCTGAACCACGTGGACGACCCGGTACTGGCCTGCGACCATGCCCTGCTCCTGAAACGTGCGGTGAAGGCTGCGGCCAAGAAAAATGGCCTTTCGGCGACCTTCATGGCGAAGCCGTTTGCCGAGCATGCCGGTAGCGGTCTGCATATGCATATCAGCCTGCTGGACGGTGACGGCAAAAATGTCTTTTCCGGGCAAGGGGAAGATGACTTCTCAGACACCCTTCGGCATGCGATCGGCGGCTTGCGCGACGTGATGCCGGAAAGCATGGCAATTTTCGCGCCCAACGCCAACTCCTACCGCCGCTATGCCCCGGGCTGGTATGTGCCGGCCAGTCCAAACTGGGGCCCTAATCA
>JABDJL010000153.1 GCA_013002505.1 Lysobacterales bacterium
ACATCGCTCATTAACTGCCTGCGCACACTATCTTCGAACAATTCCTGGTAGCGTCCGAGGAAATCCGCGGCCTGAATGCCGGCGCCATCGGCTGATGAAAAGTGATCATCGATGGACCAGTATCGGGTCACGCGTGGCGGCCCACTGTCATGTACATCCAGCAAAAAACCGCCCGGTAAATGGTTTACGCCGCGAATGTAGCTGGGGGTCACGGGACGGCCATGCCAGGGCCGGGGCTGGACCTGCTCCCAGTCGATTTGCCGGGGACAGTCAGGGTGCGCGAGCAACGCCTTGAGTTCCGAAGCAAACAGCAGTTGACCATTGTGAATCACGTAATAGAGCGGTTTGACACCGAGGCGATCACGCGCCAACAGCAGGCGGCGCTTGCGTGTATCCCAGAGCGCCAGGGCAAATATGCCGTTGACGTCCTTTAGGAAATCGTTGCCATGTTCCTCGTAGAGGTGCAGCAGCACCTCCGAATCGGATGCCGTGCTGAACCGGTGTCCTTTCAGGCTGGTACGCAAATCCTCGTGGTTATAGATTTCGCCGTTGACGACCAGCAAGATGCTGTGATCTTCATTCCATAATGGCTGCTGCCCACCCGCCACATCCACGATGGAAAGGCGACGAAAACACAGCGCCAGCCGGTCATCATCGTAGAACTGCTCGTCATCGGGTCCGCGATGAGCAATGCGGGTGGCCATGCGCGCCAGCACAGGCGCGCGCGAATCGCTGCCGCCTGGCAGTCCCGATACTTTGAAAAAGCCTGCAAATCCGCACATGCAGTAGCGCTCTCTGGAAAGCCGTAGCCTAACCGATTCACCCGCTTACGGGGGTAGGCTGAAAGGTGGGGTTTCAATCTGTCAGCGAGGTCCCGGTTTGGGCTTTTTCATAAATGTGAACCGTCGGGTAACGAACCTGCGGCACGGCGAGTTCAATCCCCAGCACATCGGTAACAGTCGAGGCTGGTGGCGCGAAACTGACGCTGGTTTTGAATACAAAGCCGGCCGGCTCGAGCTTGTTATAGACGTTATACCACCCGAACTCTTCACGCATGATCACGTAGTCCATTGTGGACAGGAACTCGGTATAACGCTGTTCACCAACCGGGTTGCTGTGCAGGAACATGTTCCACCCCAGTGCCCTGCCGGCATAATACAGCTGCCATTCCTCGAGCAACACGCGGTGGTCGCCCGGGCCGACAGCCGCCTGCATGGTTGTGAGCAGTTGATGCGGATCATTGGCCGGGTACTGCGCCTTCGCGATGGCAGGACGCTGCAGCAGGACCAGGTAGCCGTTGAAGACCAGCAGCAAGGCCAGCGTGGCGAAACGGGTGACATTGGCGTATGGCCCAAAGCGGCCCTGCAGCGGGCCTTGCCACGCGAATGCGATCACGGCCAGACCATAGGGCAACAGGTAAGTGATTCTCGGCAGGTATATTGCCGTTCGCTGGGCCAGCAGCAGCGCAAATATCAATGCAATCAGCACACCCCACTCCCTGCGCACCAGGAACGCAGCCATCACCGCCAGCAGCAATGCCGGGTCGTATACAGCGAACAGTCCAAATACCGGGTTCTGGACCCCGGCCACCAGCGATTGCGACTCGAACATGGCCCGTGCACTGGCGGCAAAAATCCCAAACTCCAGTAACACCGGAATGGCCAGTACCAGCAGTGCAAAGAGCACGCCTGCGGCAAATACGCCAGCCGCTTCCAGCCAGCTGTCCTGGCGATCAGCCCGGTTACGATGCAAGACCCTCGCCAGGTAATAACATTCCATCAATACAAGGGGATACAGTATCGGCGCGCTGGCCCAGAAGAAAAAAGACAGCGCCAGCAACGCACCCGCAATAAAGGCGGAAACCCGGACAGGCAAACCATTTCCAGCACGCTTGCGGGCAATGCACAGTAGCGCGCAACTGGCCATGCAGGCGCCCAGCGCCCAGCCATCAATGCGGCCGCCACGGTAAATATCGGAAAAAATCGGGTCCAGCAGGAACGCCAGTGCAATCAGCAGCGAAACGATCGGTACCGTACCGCGCGCTAGCAGCCACCCAAGTGCGCAACTGGCCGCGAAAATGGCTGCCAGCATGGACAGCAACCTTGGTCCAAGGTTGGACGGAATACTGGCTTGCGCAGCCCATTCCTGAAAGATCAGTCCGAGGTAGGTGTAATACTGCGTCGGGTGTGCGCCCTGGACATACCAGGTCACGGACCAGCCGGAACCGGGATCCAGGATCGTTCGGCCAAGGTCGATGATCTGGACTTCGTCCTGGTTGACCGGTGGATCAAATTCCAGCGTCTGAAAATGGACAAACGCAATCACCAGGCACAGCATGAACCAGCCAGCCCACAGTGCCCTGGCTGATGGCCTCTTGTAGATCCACGAAACCTGCATTTTCAGATGGACTGCCCGATCATCTTGTCGAGAGCAAGTGTACTTTAACCTTTGCCCCGCTTGTCGTGCCGGGCGTAAATGGTCCACACTCGCCGTGCATGCATGCCCATCAACCCCGCAAATGAACATCTATTCCTTCGCCATCCTGGCAAGCGTGCTGGTCTATATCGCAATCGGCAACTACGCGGGCCGCCGGGTAAAGAAGCTCGAAGACTACTACGTGGCTGGGCGGCGTGCGCCCACGCTGCTTATTGTCGGCACGCTGGTCGCCAGCATCATCAGCACCAATGCCTTCCTCGGCGAAACGGGTTTTGTATACCAAGGCCAGGCAGGCCCATACCTGTTGTGGCCGGCCATCGCGGCGACATTCTACATTCATGGCGCGCTGTTCTTCGGGCGTTACCTGCGCCGCAGCCGCGCGATCACGGTAGCCGATTATTTTGGCCAGCGATTCAACTCGCAGCGCGTTCAGACCGCGGCCGGCCTGACCATCATATTTGGACTGGGAGGTTACCTGCTGGCAGTGACACAGGGCGCTGCCTACCTGCTGACGCAGGTCATCGATATTTCCTACACGCAAGCCCTGGTCGTCAGCTGGCTCAGCTACACCGCGTTCACAATGTACTCGGGCACCCGCGGCGTCATACTGACCGACACGCTGATGTTCCTGCTGTTTTCCGGCATCGCGCTGGTGGCGCTGTTGTTCCTGATTCACCAGGCCGGCGGTATGAGCAATGCGGTTTACGACCTGGCTAGCCTGCCCGACAAGCCCGATCTCATGTCGTGGACGGGTATTGTCGGGGATGATTCACCATTCAGTTCCGGGCTGCATTTTGCCCTGTGGAACGTAACCCTTGCCCTGGCCTGGGGCATGGTTTACGCGGTCAGCCCCTGGCAGTCGAGCCGTTACCTGATCGCCCGTGACGAGCACGTCGTGATGCGTGCCGCATGCGTGGCCGCGGTATGCCTGACCTTGCTGGAAATCACGCTCTATTTTGCCGGCGCGGTGATCAACCTTTCCAATCCCGCCATTGACCCACCGCACGAAGTGATGATTTTTGCCGCCAGGAACCTGCTGCCGTCCCTGGTCGGCGCCCTGTTGCTGGCCGGCATCATGGCCGCCGCCCTGTCCTCGGCGTCTACATTCCTGTCGCTGGTGGGCTTTAGCGTCAGTAACGACGTGTTTGCGCATCGCTCCATGGGCGACGAGCAAATGCTGCGCCTCAGCCGCCTCATGATGTTAGCCGTGGGCCTGGTGGTGCTGATGATTGCCTTCGTAACACCGGTGGACCTGTTCTGGCTGACCTATTTTGTTGGTACCTTGTTTGCCTCCTCGTGGGGGCCGGTTGCGCTGATGAGCGTCTGGAGCAGGCGCATTACGGCAGATGCCGCCTACTGGGGCATCATCAGCGGGTTCGTTTTCAATGCTGCGCCCAAGGCCCTGGAAACGCTCGGCTGGATTGAACTGCCGATATGGCTGGATCCGATTCTGCTCGGCGGAATGGTCAGCCTCGCCGTGGTTTTGTGGGTCTCGAAGCTCGGAACTGTCAGCCGCCGGGAGCAGGTTTTCCGCATGAGATTGCACCGGGTCCCGGCAAGTGAAACGGGGCGTGCCCGCGCGGCGGTCACAGCGCGGTTTCCGCTGGTCATGGTGATCTACGGACTGGTTTTCTACGCGATATTCATGGTCGCTTACATCCGGCCTTACCAACTGGCGACCGGAACCGCTGCGATCCGTGAAATCGTCATTTTGTCCGTTGGCCCGGTGTTGTGGATCGCCACGGCACTGTTCGCATGGCGCATGATTCGGCGGTCCTACGGTTAGGGCTTAGCAGGTACGTGAGTTTTGTGCTCTTGACGCCAGCAGCGCTAGCCCGTCTTCAACTCGCTTTCAATTCTGATTTCTGATTCCAGCGTACGGTGAACCGGGCAGCGATCTGCAATTTCCAGCAACCGCTTGCGCTGCGCTTTATCCAGGTCACCGGTAAACGACAATTCGCGCGTCAGCCGGTCGATCTTGCCTGTCCGCGTATCGCAATCCTGGCAGTCATCGGCATGAATCCGGTCGTGCTTGACCACCACCTCGACCCCCTGCAATGACAAATTCTTGTGCCGCGCATACATGTTCAGTGTCATGACCGTGCACGTTCCCAGTGCGGCAGCAAGCAGGTCATAAGGCGTGGGCCCGCGGTCACTGCCGCCGACCGATTCCGGCTCGTCTGCAAGCAATTGATGCCCGTCGGCATTGACGGCCGTCACGAACATGTCATCCGGGCTGCCGGACAGCACCACCGAACCCGGCTCAAACCGGGCCCGGGACGGTCCGGCAGGCAGATTGGCCAGGAAACGCGTCACCCAGGCTGACAGGACCTGGCCTGCATACCTGGAATCCGAATCCCTGGTCAGCAGGTGGTCAGCGTCATCCAGCGAAACAAAACTCTTGGGGTGCAAGGCGCTTTGGAATATCCGCGACGCTTCGGAAATGGGCACCAATTCGTCGATCGGCGAGTGCATGACCAGCAAGGCGCGCCGCAACTGGCTGATACCGTCGCGTACCGATTGCGAACGGACATCGTTGACGAAGTCCTTGCGAATCGAAAATGGCCGGCCAGCCAGCCTGACCTGCGCTTCGCCCTCGGCTTCGATGGTATTCAGATCATCTTGCAGCAGGTGCAGAACGTGTTCTGCATCGGCCGGGGAACCGATGGTCGCCACGGCCACCACCGAATCAATCTGGTGCGCCGCTGCAAGGGCCGCTGTACCGCCCAGTGAATGTCCAACCAGGATTTCTACCGGGCCCAATTCCGACTCCAGGAAGCCTGCCGCGTCTACGAGGTCCTGCACGTTGCTGGAGAAATGCGTGTCAGAAAACTCGCCCTCGCTGTCTCCCAGGCCGGTGAAGTCAAAGCGAAACACGCCCAGCCCCTCGGCCACCAGCGCCTCGGCGATATTGACCGCTGCCTTGATATTCTTGGTGCAGGTAAAGCAATGGGCGAACAGCACGCAGGCACGCACCGCACCCGCGTCGGGCTTGTGAATCACGCCGGCGAGTTGTTCGCCGCGAGAATTTTTGAATTTCGTTTTTCGCTGCATCGGACCGCGACCTCCTGGACTTCTGAAGTACTGAACGAACTACTTTGTTAACCTATGCCCGCCTTGTCAATCCAGGACCGTTTATGAACAGCGTCTCGCGCTTTTTGCTGATCCCTGCCTTATTGCTGCCGTGGGCGGTTTTCAACAGTACATCGGCCGACGATTCCATGCCCGGTGCAGCGCCCGGAATGTCGCTGACACTCGATGAGCTTTACGCCAGCCCTTCATTGACCGGTACGCGACCAAGGGGCATTGCATGGTCAGCGGACTCCAGTGAAGTCGCCTACCTGTGGAATGCCCAGGGGCACCCAGGCAGGGATATCTGGGTTTACTCGGTCACCGATCGCAAGTCCCGCAGGCTCACCTGGCTGGCAGACGAGGCTGATGTTGCCGGCAATGGAGTCACAGAAGTGGCGTGGCTGCGCGGTGACCATGCCAGGCTGGCCTACGTGCTCGATGAAGCGATACACATCCTGGATGCCGCGGGTGGGGACAAGGTCGTGGCCCGCGACCAGGGCATACGTGCGATCAACGGTTCACCGGACGGCCGCAAGCTGGTGTATATCAGCCGCTCAGGCATTTGGACACTCGAACATTCCGACGGGAGTTGGGCCAGTCCCAGGCAGGTTCTGGCAGTCGAGGACAAGCAACAAGTTACTGAATATCAATGGATTTCCGGTCGTAATGCGATTGCATTTTCATTAACCGACAACCGCCCCTTACCGGAGCGCGAAATTCACTACTACAGCGGCGACGGTTTGCAGGTAGACCGCGTATCGCGGGCATTCCCGGGCCAGCAAACGGCGCATTACAGGCTTGGTACTGTCGACTTGGCAAGCGGTTCCATACGATACTTCGAGCGCCCTGATGAGCGGCATTACACCTGGAACTGGGCTGTGTCGGGCGACGGTTCGCAGTTGTTCGTCAACAGCTCGGACCTGCTGGTTAAGCATCATCGAATCTATCTGTACGATATTGCCAGTGGCAAGCGTGTTGAGTTTTACCACGAACATGATGCCCGTCACCTGCGGCCGGACTGGCGCGCCGCTTGGGCGCCCGGCAACGAAGGTCTCGTTATCCTGACCGACCGCGACGGGTACCTGCACCTGTATCACCAGCAAAGCCGCCAGTCTGCACCACGGCAGCTCACATCGGGAGATTGGGAAATTTCGGCGTTCTGGATCGACCGGCAGCGCGCCCAGGTTTATTTCCTGGCCAACCGCTCGGGCCACGGCAACCGGCTGTTGTACAGGGTGCCTTTCGGCGGTGGCAAAGTTGAGAGAATCAGCTCCGAAACCAATGGTATGCACGCTCCGGTATTTTCGCCGGACATGCGCTACGCGGCGAGCATCTATTCCAACGACAACAAGCCGCACGACCTGCACCTGCTGGATTTACAGGCTGGCAGCAGTGAGCAGCTTACGCGCTCGCCCGGCAGGGTATTTTACGAGCAGCGCTGGGCGGATGTCCGGTATATCGAATTTCCCAGTCACATCGATGGCACAACCCTGGTCGGTCGGCTGAGCCTGCCGCCAGGCTTTGATCCGAACAGGCCTTATCCGTTGATCGTGGGGTCGGTGTATTCCGACAGCGTGTTGAATCAATGGGGTGGCAGGCAGTCGCACCCAACCTGGGGGCTGGACCAATACCTGGTGGCACAGGGTTATATCCTTTTGAACGTCAATATCCGCGGCAGCTGGGGCCAGGGCAGAAAGCACAACCAGGGCCTGCGTCATGGCTATGGCATTGTTGATATCGAAGATCTGCACAGCGGTGTCAAGCACCTGGTCAGCGCCGGATTTGCTGACCCGGATCGCGTCGGTATCTGGGGTTCGAGCTATGGCGGCCTGATGACGATGATGTCATTGTTCAAAAAACCCGGGGTCTATGCCGCCGGCATTGCCGGAGCGCCTGCCACCAACGTGGCGCATGCCTATCCAGGCCAGATGTGGGTGATGGGTGAGCCGATCGGTGAAGACCAGCCGAACCGTTACCAGCAGCAATCGCCGTTGTACCACACCGGGGGGCTGGAGGATCCGCTGATGATCATTCACGGTTCCAAGGACCAGGTAGTGCTCTACTCAGATACCATCGCGGTTGTTGACAGGCTGATTGAAAACCAGCAGATGTTCGAACTGCTTACCCTGCCCGGCGTGGGCCACGGCTGGGATAACGAAGCCCCGGAAGTGCGACTGTTTGCGTTTAAAAAAATGGTCCGCTTCTTCAATCTTCACCTGAATTGCCGGAATCGCGAGAGTCCTGAGTGCCCGGGCGGGTGATCATTAACACGCCGATTGCACTGAATACCAATCCCACCGGCACCAGCGGCAACATGCTTTGTTCCATTGCGAATACCCGGTAAAGGCCGTATGCGACATTGAGCGCGCCGATGATGATCAAAACCATCGCGGCAGTTTTATTTCCATTCATCCTGAGCAATCCTCTTATGGGTGAGACACGAAGAATCATTTATCATGATCCGGGCCGTACAGGCACCGGATCGCCCAGATCATAACGATTCAGGCCAGGGAGGTCATCGGGTAATCATTGTCCGGCCGGGAATCACATCATGTCATTGAGAAATATCAGTAATCCCGCGGGCAGCAGCCTGCCAGACGTCAGGACCATCGAGCTGACACTCGCTGACCTGGACCGGATGGTCGAGCTCGAGCGGGCGACCTGGCCGCCCGGCATGCGGGCATCGAGGGAAGTCATCGCCAGGCGGCTCGAAATGGATCACGGCACAATTGGGCTTGAAACCAACGGGGAGTTGATCGGAATGGTTGCGTCGCGGTTCGCGCGTTTCGACCCTGACGACCGCGATGCCTTTCCGGCCAACCATGATGCATTTGCCAACCAGCCTCACGAGCCAGGCCACAACGCGGCATTCGTCTACACCCTGCAGGCCCTGCCGGTTGCTCGGGGCTACGGTGTGCCGCAACAGCTCATGCTGGCGGGCCGTAAATATACGCTCGACGCAGGCTGCTATTACGTGGTGGGCGATGCCCGGTGTGCGTCTTATAACGGCAGCGAAAACACAGGGACCGAACGGATCAGGCAAAACCCACGCTTCCAGGCGGCTGTCCGGGAGGCGGTCAAAACCGGCCAATTGCCGGCACTGGAAGAGCTCATTCGCGACCCGGTTCTACGCTTCTATCACCGGGTCCTGATGTGTACTTTCGCCTGGGTGATTCCGGACTATTTTCCAGATGACGAACCCTCCGGGGGTCACGGCATCATTTTCTACAACGAGTACCCGCCCGAATGAATAGCGCCTCAGCCACGCTCGAACCGTTCAACCCCTTCTCTGAGGCCTTGCACAGCGATCCGTACGCGGTCTATGCCTCGTATCGAAGCCGGGACCCGGTACACCGGGGCCTCGCGTCGGCACCCGGTTATCCGGAAAGCTGGTACATATTCACCTACGAGCATGTCCTGGAAATCCTCAAGGAGGAGCGGATTTCAAACGAGCGCCAGGCCATTTCTTCCGGGCAGATGACGCCCAGTCAATTGCTGTTTTACGAGGCGCTTTCGCATTGGCTGCTCTTCCGCGATCCGCCGGTGCACAGCAGGCACCGCCGCCTGTTGTCGAGCGCATTTTCAGCGCGCAATTTTGCCGGCTGGAAAACAGAAATAGAAGAAATCTCGACACGGCGGGTCCAGGCCATGATCGGGTCGACGCAGGCCGACATCACGCATGACTGTTTCCGGGTTGTCCCACTCGAAGTCATCGCGAAGATATTGGGGCTGGATATTCTCGATATCGACACGATGCTCGAATTCACCGATTCCTTTGCAAGGGCACTGGATTTTCGTACCGACCCGTCAGTGTTCGACCGCGCGGCAAAAAACATCAAGGCACTCGACGCGCTGCTGATTCCCCAGATCGAATCACGAAGAACCCAGGCGCGGGAAGACCTGTTAAGCCGCCTTGTGGAAGCCAATCAAGAAGCGCAGTTCAGCGACCGGGAGCTGGTGTACGTGGTGATGCTGATCCTCACGGCCGGCTACGAAACGACCATCAACCAGATGGGCAACGGCTTTATTGCTTTGATGCACGACCGGCCCCAATGGGAGTTGCTGTGCCGGAACGAAGTCAAGATGAACAATGCGGTACACGAATTGATCCGGTTTGACCCTGCCTTACAGGTCATGTCCCGGAGCGTCCTCGAAGACGTCAAGATTGGCGGCAAGCTGATCAGGGCCGGTGATGACCTTAACCTCATGTTCGGGTCCGCCAATCGTGATCCCTCGATGTTCGAGCAGCCCGAAAAGCTGGACCTGGCGCGCGCCAACGCCAACCGTAACCTGACATTCGGACACGGCTTGCACTTTTGTATCGGTGCACAACTGGCACGCATGGAGACTGTCGCCGTGCTCGAGGCCCTGATCGAGCAATGCCCCCGGATTCGGCTGGATGAATCCAGGCCCGTGCGCTGGAAAAATCATATCTCGCTGCGCGGGCCACAGAGCCTGCCTGTCGTCGTATAGCCTTGCATGGCTGGTAACAAGGAGAACCTCTCGAGTTATCCGACCGGCGTGGACCTTGAACATGTCTGGTATCAAAACGACGGATTGACACTGCATGCGGTGAGCACCGGCAAAGGGCCCCTGCTCGTTTTGCTGCATGGTTTCCCCGAGTTCTGGTACTGCTGGCGGCACCAACTGGCGCCACTCGCACAACATTACCGCGTCGTGGCGGCAGACCTTCGGGGCTTCAACAGTAGCGAATCGCCCGGTTCTGACGACGCTTATGCCATGCCCCGGGTCGCCCGGGATGTACTCGCATTGATCCGCGCCTTGAACGAACAACAGGCCATAATTATTGCGCACGACTGGGGCGGCTATGTCGCTTGGCACGCGGCGCTGCTGGGTCCGCAAGTCATCCAGGGCCTGATTACGTTGAGCGTTCCCAACCCCAATGCGATGGGCCAGGCGCTGCTCCGGAATGCGGACCAACGTGCTGCTTCGGCCTACGTGAAAACACTGGCCAACAAGCACGCCCATACCTCGCTGAACCTTGGGCAAATGCTGGAACATCTGCCCCTGGACGCGCACGACAGGCGCCTCTACCTGCAGGCTTACGCCCGCAGTGGGCTCGAGGGGCCGCTGGGCTATTACCGGATGAGTACCGCTTCCACGGATCGTTTGCAACTTGACCTGCCGGCGCCCATTCGCTGCCCGGTTCTGGCAATCCACGGCAGCGACGACCCGTACGTGACGCCAGACAGCTATATCAAGAATGAGGGTATGACCGCTGGTGATTATCGCTTCGAACTCATCAACGAAGCCGGTCATTTCCTGCCACGTGAACAGGCTGCATCGGTCAACCCGATGATCCTGGACCAACTAAGATCATGGCAGTTTTAATGGACTGCCCGAAACCGTTGCAGCCCGACCGCTAATCCGTCACGTCGCGCGAACGTATCACCGGCCTGCGTGTTTGATGGGTGGTGTTAACATTCATAATCGTGGCTAAACATGTGCTGAATCGCTACATCGGGGCGCTGCAGTTTGCACTGCTGGCGTTGGTCTTTGCCCTGCCCCTGCTCAGCCAGGGCAAGGTACAGCCCTTATCGATCAAATCACTCAATATCCTGGTCGAATTCGAATTCGGCATACTCATCATGGGTTGGCTGATTGCGGGTTTGCTGTTCGTTCCCCTGGCGCTGGCTGGCAACTGGACATCACGCGTGATCGCTGCATTGCTGGCATTGCTGGTTACCTGGCCGCTGACCAGCGCCTATCACGGTGAATACGGCTGGCCCGGTGCGCTATCGGTTTACTGGCTGTTATTCGCCAATTATGGCGCAGTCTTTGTGCACTCCCCGACACTCTACGGTCAGCGGCGCTTGCTGGCCGAGCTGGGACTTCGGGCCATTTCCTACCCGATCTTGTTCATGATCGCAGCGGGCTTGTTTGACATGCCAAGCACGGTGGGCCGCTGGCCGGACAGCAGCGATACTTACCTGTTCGGCGTGACTTACTTTGGCGCCCTGGCCTTGTTCGAGTATCGGCGTTCGTACCCGCGAACCGTCAATTTGCTGTTTGGCCTGGCTTCAGGCGAATACCAGCGACTGCCGCGCCGGGATGTCGGTTATCGCAATGAACACCTCAGGTCGCACGTAATCCGCCACAGCCCGGCTCACCTGTGGTGGGTTTTTCTGATACTTGGCCTGGGTGTGCTGGCGCTGGTGACGGTATTTACATTTGCATCCCTCACCGAGGATGTACCGCCAGCCCTGATGATCGCCATTTGGCTGTTTTGCCTGCCATTTGCCGTGATCGGGGCATTGCTGGTCCTGGGCAGCATTTGGTTGTCCACGAAATATTTTGCGGCCCGGCCAGCATGGCTGAATCTGAAAACGGAGCAAGACAATTTTGAGGGGAAGCTGTATTTCGATGGCTTTGTGCCGTTATTTGACCATCGCCTGGTGCGCGAACCTCTCGAGCCCGTGCTCAAATGCTATCTACTGACTTTTCCGCCGCATGAGGATGAATTTGCGACGGCAGAAACCCTCGTTGAACAAGTCATCACCACCGGGCTGATTGAATCGGTCTCACGGCACGGTACGCGATTCCAGTTCGAGTGCGCCTTACCCCAGATTGACGCGAAAGCGCCCGGCGAGAACTGTAAACGGGTCTGGCACCTGCAAGTCAACGTGGCTGAGTCGATGCCAAACCGGCCACGGCTGGTAACAAAAGCCTCAGTCCCTCTCTATAAACAGCAGCAAAAGTGGAGCATTGCTTTCACCTTGCCCGTCAAGCAGGCGGGCGGAAAATGAATCCACCTGGCGAACAAAGCGTGACTACTCGGGAATTGATTCCTGCATGCGTTCACCAATTTCGAAAGCACCGCCTTCGGTGATTTTGATTGAAGGATACAAGCCAGCCAGGTCCAGCTTGGCCCTGAATTCGTATTCAACGGTCTCGCCGGTATTGTTCATCATGTCACCGATAAAACGGATACCCGACAGGAGATTGGCGCTGGCCGTCAGCTTTAATTCTCCTTCGCCGTAGCCTTCAATGTTGGGCAGGTCATTTCCCACCCCCTTGACCAGTTCGTGACCCTGCAAGGAGATGGTGTAGACGACGCCGACCAGGTTCAGCGGCGTTGCATTGGGATTGATAATACGCAAACCCACTTCAAACGCCGGCACCATGCCTTCGGACGGCAATGCCCTGAACGAACTCAACGTGACCGTGGGTCGCTCGTAATTCGGGTTCAACGAGGCGCAGCCCGCCAGGAAAAGGCTCGCCGCCAGGGCCCACAGAACACATGCTTTGGTCTTTCTGGTCATCAGTTATTCCTACTTTTCAGACGCGTTCATTATTAGCGTAAGCCCGCGTCAATAGAAGCCGAGTTCACAAGCCCTTACACATTTATGTCTGCGTCCCGAAAAGAAAAGGGCCCGAAGGCCCTTTCCAGATGACGGGTGCGGCATCCTGAAAAAATGATGCGCTCCTGGTTTCTGAATTCACTGGCTCTTCGCAGGCATAAGGCTGACCGTTAAGCGGTCAATCTGCAGCGGCGCCAACCGTTTACTCAAGTCCATGAACTGAGCTTCAAGGGTTTCGATCCGCCTTTGCTGGGTTTCGAGTTGTGTGGTGCGCCGCTCCAGTTCATTTGTCAGCTGATACAGGGCCTGGATAGCCGCCAATGCCACGCCATCGGCGTCCAACGAACTGATGCCCTTGGGATCACCACCGAAACCGAAGCTCGCCTGGAAATCCTGCGCCATCGGGCCTATGTGGCGGATTTCTTCACCCTCGACCTTGTAACGCCAGGTCTGCATGGGCATCGCTGCCACGCGTTCAAGGATGTCATTCACATCCACCTCGGCAAATCCCGTTTTACGGTTGACATCCGAAGAGTTGACCCATGTTCCACCGACAGACAAATATGCGCCGGTTGAAGTATCGATGACACGATACTTGGCCACGTCGCCTCCAAATGTCCCCGGACCCATGGTTCGCAAATCTACCCACTGAGGATTAAGGGAGCCGAGGTCATCACCCACCTCGAAGCGGGCGCCGCCAGTGGCTTCGACCCTGAACTGGTTCGGGCGTTGGGACTCAAAATCCGTGTCCGTGCTGGCATCCGACCAGACAAACGCACCCTCGTGTCTCGCTTTTGCATAATGACCTAGCGCCATACTGTAGTTTTCGGCAGCATCTGATGAATCGCCTGCAGCCAGGGCATAAGCACCCAATGCCTGGTTTGACGCGCCACCAATCACCATGGAATTGGCTCCAATGGCTTTATTGAATGAACCACCACCGATAAAGGAATACAGGCCACAGGATTGGTTGCTATTACCGCCGGTGATTACTGAAAACCTGCCTGTGAAACCGGGAGAATATTCTATTGGAGGTAAATCCGGATGACAGATTCGGTTGTTTTCGCCCCCGCCAATAAATGTCCCATCACGTTCGCTCCAATTGCCAGAACCACCTCCAATAAATGCGTTAAGAGAGGCCCCTTCCACGGAATTATTGATACCGCCGGCAATGACCGAGTTCCAGGCTCCGGCTTCCAGCGTATTAGCCACGCCACCACCAATAAAGCCATTCTTTGCCAGGACGCCATTGCCAATACCGCCGCCAATGGTGCCAAAATCAGCCTCGACCTTATTGCCCCGTGGCACACCTGCGCCCAGGTCGTAAAAGCCGCCGCCTGCGATCGTGGCTCCCATGGCATTAACGATTTTGTTGCTCGAATGCCCGCCTAGAACATTCACAGACTCAAGTGCAAGATTACTGGTGAAAGCCAGCCGCATGGCCTGCTCGCCATTTGCTCCCAGCACCAGCTCAGTGTTATCCGTCGTGCCCAGGAAATTTGAGCCAAGAGGTATGGGATTGGTGCCCGCGTTACCCGCAACCTTCCAGAACAGTTCAGGATCCAGAGTGGTATCAGTATTGGCTTCAAAGTCATCCACTTCGCAGGTAACACTACCGTTAGCCGCGATTGCACGGATGGACTGGCCAGCCGGGCAACTGCTGCCAATGCGAAGTTGCACTGCGCTTGAGTCCACATCGGCAGCCGCCACCGTTCCATCTGCGATCCTTGCACTGTCCACGCCGCCCGGGGCAATACCGAGTTCTGCATCCCCGGATGCCGCACCGCCAGTCAATCCACCACCCGTGATCGGAAATACCGAGGTAATGTCGCCGCCGCTGTCGTCGTCTGTTTCGCAGGTAACTCCACCCATGTTGTCGATCACACGGATGGATGAACCCGCAGCACAGCTTCCTGTTACGCGAAGCTGGACTGCATTCAAGTCCACATCTGCTGCGCCGACAGAACCGTCTGCGATGTCATCGGAGCCAACACTACCATCAGCAATATCAGCAGAACCAATACTGCCATCGGCAATATCGTCTGCCCCGATGGTTCCATCGGCGATGTCGTCCGTTGTGATGCTGTTGTCCGCGATGTCAGTTGAATCAACACCACCATCTGCCACGCCCAGCACCAGTTCCAGTTCGCTTTGGTGACTGGATTGCGGGTTTTCCTTGCTGTCAAAACTGACGTCAAGCTCTGTGCCCGGGTCGGCCATGATCACAAAACCATGGTTCGCCGTGCTGCCATCCAGCCAGGCTTGCACCTCCGGCGTGACATCCACCATTACAAAGTGCCCTTCGTCGTCCTCAGTGACTGCGTAACTCGTAAAAGGCAGAGCTTCGAAGGCCGGCGCTGTCATCGCGGTCAGGCTGTGCTCATCCCAGTTATCTGATACCAGGTAGAAATCCAGTGTGCCGGGCGAGCCGACCTTGCCCAGGTACAAGCGCAGCCAGGCTTGCTCAAGGCTGGCACCGTCGGATAGCGGTAGAACGTCGTAAGCGATGAACACGAGATTTTCGCTATTCCTTTTGCCTGGCAGGTTACTGACCACCAGGTATGGGACGGTTCCGAGGTTGTCGTTTGCATTGCCGAGATCAACATGCGCGTCTTCGGTGACATGCATCGTGTCGGCAGGCGCGTAAGACGTCAGCATTAAAGCGAGCGCCCCAATGAGTGTTTTTAACTTGGTCATTTCAGTATCTCCGGTGACGGGGCTTTGCTGCCCGGGATTGGCCCGCAACAGAAATTTGGGCGCAATTTAAGCGTATGCTTGGGGCTGCCCGGAGT
>JABDJL010000194.1 GCA_013002505.1 Lysobacterales bacterium
GCCCTGGACTCCATGCCGAGAATCGAGCAGGTGTTCGTCAATGCCCCTGATGGCTGGACCAGTCACGACCTGGAGCGCCGCCTGTTCGTTGCCAGGCGCCTGGCATCTGCTGAAAACATGAAGCTCGAAGAACCCGACGAGCTGTTTCACGTGGCCACCCTTTCCAACCTGGTGACGGTGTATAAGGGCCTGGTGATGCCGACCAACCTGCCGGAGTTTTATGCTGACTTGCGTGATCCTCGCATGGAAAGCCAGATCTGCCTGTTCCACCAGCGGTTTTCGACCAATACGCTGCCCAACTGGAAATATGCCCAGCCATTTCGCTTCCTGGCACACAACGGGGAGATCAATACCATTTCCGGCAATCGCAGCTGGTCAGAGGCGCGTACGCCCAAGTTCCAGACGCCGCTGCTGCCCGACCTTCAACAGATCAGGCCACTGGTGAACCAGGAAGGCTCGGACTCTTCATCGCTGGACAAGATGCTGGAGATTTTCCTGGCAGGTGGCATGGATGTTTTTCGTGCGATGCGTGTACTGATTCCGCCTGCCTGGCAGGCCGAACCCGATATGTCGCCCGAGTTACGCGCATTTTACGAGTTCAATTCCATGCACGTTGAGCCCTGGGATGGCCCGGCGGGTATCGTCATGACGAATGGAACGGTGGCTGCCTGCAACCTGGCCCGCAATGGCCTGCGGCCTGCGCGCTATGTCATTACGAATAACGACTGGGTCACCCTGGCATCAGAAGTCGGGGTCTGGGATTACGCCGAGTCAGATGTCGTTGAGAAAGGGCGGGTCGGGCCGGGCGAAATGTTCGCCGTGGACACGGCGAAAGGAAAATTGTGGCGCTCGCGCGAAATTGATGAATGGCTCAAGGCCCGGCGCCCGTACGCCAGTTGGTTGGCCGAAAATATTATCCGTATTTACAACAATGATGAGCAGGAGGCAGAAGCAGCAGCGAAGTACATGAAGGACTCGCTGGATGATTTGCCCGTATTTGAAAAGTTATTTTCCTGCAGCAACGAAGAGCGCGAACACGTCATTCGCGTCATGGCAGAGGATGCAGTCGAGGCCACGGGCTCCATGGGTGACGATACGCCGATGGCCGTTTTGTCCTACCAGCCCAGGTCGCTGTATGACTACTTCCGCCAGCAGTTCGCACAGGTTACCATTCCTCCGATTGATCCCTTGCGCGAAGTTTCCGCCATGTCGCTGGAAACGCTGATTGGCCGAGAACACAATATTTTCCAGGAAACCAGCACCCATGCCCACCGCGTGGTTTTGCCCTGGCCGGTTCTGAATATCGTCAAGTACCGGAAATTGCTGGAACTCGACCAGCGATATTACCAGCACGAGGTTTTCAGCCTGAATTATTCACGCGACAGCGACCTCGAAACGGAACTGGTGAAGCTCTGCGACAAGGTCAGCGAGGCAGTGGGTAATGGCGTGGTACTTGCGGTGCTGAGCGACCGGGATATCAGCCCGGATACCGTGCCAATGCATGCGGCATTGGCTACAGGCGCAGTACACCAGCGACTGATCAAAGATGGTTTGCGCTGTGATGCGAATATCATCGTTGAAACTGGCGGTGCGCGTGACTCGCACCAGTTTGCAGTGTTGTTCGGGGTAGGGGCGACTTGCGTTTATCCCTACCTGTCCTTCCAGATCATCAATGATTTGCATGCCAGGGGTGCGCTGAAAGGTAAATTACTCAAGAGGCGAAAGGATTACCGCAGAGGCGTGCGCAAAGGCCTGCTCAAGGTGATTTCCAAGATGGGAATTTCCTGTATAACTTCCTATCGCGGAGCGCAATTGTTCGAAACCGTCGGGCTGGCAAGGGAGGTCACCGATATGTGCTTCCCCGGTACAGCAGGCGTACTCGATGGCGCTGGCTTTGCGGAAATTGAAGCCGACCAGCGTGCCCTGGCCGATGCCGCCTGGCAACGCAGCGTGCCGATCTCGCAAGGCGGGTTATTGAAATTCACCTGGGGCGGGGAATTCCATGCCTACAACCCCGATGTCGTGACCGGCCTGCAACAGGCGGTGAACAGCGGATTAGCGGCCGACTACCAGGCCTTCGCAGACCGGGTAAACAAGCGCCGGCCGGCAGCCATTCGCGACCTCTTGAGGCTCAGGCAGGTGAATCAGGCACTGGACATCGAGCGCGTCGAGCCAGCAGAAAAACTTTTTCCCCGATTTGACTCGGCGGGCATGTCGATCGGTGCACTATCACCAGAGGCGCACGAGTCACTGGCGATTGCGATGAACTCCATCGGCGGTGCGTCCAATTCCGGCGAAGGCGGTGAGGATCCGGCCCGTTTTGGAACTGAGCGCAATTCAAAGATCAAGCAGGTTGCCTCGGCCCGATTCGGGGTAACGGCCCATTACCTGGTGAATGCGGATGTGCTGCAGATCAAAATCGCCCAGGGTGCCAAGCCGGGAGAAGGCGGCCAATTGCCCGGGCACAAAGTTTCGGCGCACATCGCTGCCTTGCGCCACGCCACGCCCGGTGTGACCCTGATTTCACCGCCACCCCATCACGATATCTACTCCATTGAGGATCTGGCTCAGCTGATATTTGACCTCAAGCAGGTCAACCCCCGCGCCATGATCTCGGTGAAACTGGTCTCCGCGCGCGGTGTTGGAACCATTGCAGCAGGCGTGGCCAAGGCATACGCGGACATGATTACGATTGCCGGCCACGACGGTGGCACCGGCGCCAGCCCGCTGACCTCGGTGAAATATGCCGGATCGCCCTGGGAAACCGGCCTGCCGGAGGCACACCATGCCCTGGTGGCCAACGGCCTGCGCGATCGCATTCGCCTGCAGGTTGATGGCGGACTGAAAACCGGCCTGGATGTGATCAAGGGTGCCATTCTGGGTGCCGATTCCTTTGGCTTTGGCACCGGGCCAATGGTGGCGCTCGGTTGCAAGTATCTGCGTATTTGCCATCTGAATAATTGTGCCACCGGGATCGCCACGCAGGACGAAGGACTAAGGCGGGATCACTTTCACGGGCTGCCCGAAAAAGTGGTGCGCTATTTTGAATTCCTTGCCGAAGAAGTGCGCGAGCACCTGGCCTACCTGGGATTTGAACGGCTCGAAGACATCATCGGGCGCAGTGATTTACTGGAGAAGATTGAGCCACTGCCCGCCAAACAACAGAAAATGAACCTGGACCCGCTGTTGGCCAGCGCCGCTGCAGCAGGTTCGCGACCAGGCGGATACCTGAGAATACGAAATGAACCGCATGATAAAGGCAAATTGAACGCGCGAATACTGGCAGATTTTGAGGTCCCCCTGGCGAAGGGAAAAGCCGCCGAAAATACCTACCGCATTCATAATTTCGACCGCAGCGTGGGCGCTTCGCTTGCCGGTGCCATCGCCGAGCGTTATGGGCGCGAAGGACTGGAGCATGCGGTTTTGAAGCTCGGATTTACCGGCAGCGCAGGCCAGAGTTTCGGGGCATGGAATAACACGGGTATGCACATGACCCTGTCAGGTGATGCCAATGACTACGTGGGTAAGGGCATGTGTGGCGGCAGAATTGTTGTTGCCCCGCATCCTGATGCCGTCATCAAGGCCAGCCGAAGCGCCATCATCGGAAATACCTGTCTTTACGGAGCAACCGGCGGCGAGTTGTTTGCTGCCGGACAGGCCGGTGAACGATTTGCGGTGCGCAACTCGGGTGCTACTGCAGTGGTTGAGGGTGTGGGACATCA
>JABDJL010000016.1 GCA_013002505.1 Lysobacterales bacterium
ACCGAGCCGGACCTGGCCTTCGGTAACGATGCCGATGATATGCGCAGCCCGGGCAAGGCCATGGACCCGCGCGTCAATATTTATGACATGAGCGCAGACGCGGTGGCGTATGCATCCAATGCCATGGAACTGTATTCAGACACCCTCAATGGCATGGTCGACAAGCTTCCGGAAGAAGGAAAGTCTTACGAGGAAACCTGGCAGGGCGTGGGTACGCTGATGACCCTGTGGGGCCGTTCCGCGGCCGTGGTTTCGCGATACATCGGTGGGGTATACGTCGACCGTTCGGTGGTGGGGCAGGATGGAGCAGCCCAGCCGTTCACGCCGGTGCCATTGAGCAAGCAGCGCCAGGCCATGGAAGTGTTGAGCGAGCAGGTGTTCGCACCCGAAGCATTCGATGTACCTTCGGAGTTGCTGGCCCACACGGCGCGCCAACGCCGCGGCTTCGACCACTTCACGACCACCGAGGACCCGAAGTATCACGATGCGGTGCTGGCCATCCAGAAGGGTGTGCTTGATCACCTGCTGCACCCGGTGGTCACCAAGCGCATTACCGACACGGCGCTTTATGGCAATCGTTACAGCCTGGCTGACGCCATGGGCGACCTGACCGACGCCATCTTCGAGGCGGATATTCGGGGTAATGTCAGCACCGTTCGCCAGAACCTGCAGATGGATTATGTTCAGCGCCTGGCCAAGATGACCAAGAATGGCTATGACACGCCGAGCCAGTCGATGGCGGTCTACACGCTGAACCAGATCGACGACATGCTGGCTTCACGCCGCGGTGGTGACGTGGCGACCCAGGCGCACACGCAGAACCTTCGCCTGACCATCGAGAGGGCTTTGGATACCTCGGCTTAGTCCAAATTCAATGTCAACAAAAAAGCCGGGCATTGCCCGGCTTTTTTTTGGCACATTGATGTGCCAACACGAACGTCAGTGAGTGCAGGAGCGAAGCAGAACCACGATTCTGCGCAGCGACATGCAGCCGCCACAGGGACGTGGCGTGCTGCTCATCAATGACGCCGGGCATTGCCCGGCATTTTTTTTGCACATGCGCCTGGTGCGAGCGCACAGTAAAAATTGGGCGGCCGATTACCGACATCAATTTCTGCAGCAGCGGGCATTCCAGCAACATTTTTGACAACGCTGTCAAATATTGCCTACGATAATCACGACGCAATCCAGAACCGTTGACAAGGTGCAGAAAATGAAACCAGCCCTGGTAGCCGATATTGGCGGCACACATGCCCGTTTCGGCTTGATTACCAACACGTCATTGCCAGGCGGAGAAGTGGAAATCGAGCTGGAGGCGAAGTTTCGCTGCGCGGAGCACGACAGCCTGAATGAGGTCATTGACGGCTATCTTGCGTCAATCGGGCGTCCGGCACTCAGTTATGGGAGTATCGCGGTGGCAGCACCGGTGTGGCATGACGCAATAAAAATGACCAATCTCGACTGGTCTTTTTCAGTTGAAGGCTTGCGCAAGTCGCTGGGACTGTCACGCCTCGAGGTGATCAACGACGCCTCCGCCGGCGTGCTGGCGACGACCCGCCTGCCGGACCACGAGATCAGTGTTCTCAGGCCCGGCGAGCCCCAGTCGCGGGCGACCCGGGTGAATATTATTCCCGGCACAGGTTTTGGAATAGGCGCGGCATACCTGTTTGGCGAAACGTGGATTCCCGTGCAGGGTGAAGGGGGGCATATCGGCCTGGCGGCCCATGAACCTGAAGAGTTCGAGACACTCAAAGCTTTGAGCGCGGCGCGCGGGCGGGCCAGCCCGGAAAATGTCCTGTCGGGGCCTGGCATGTTGAACCTGTATTTCGCCCTCGCTGAGGTTCGTGGTATTTCTGTCGCCGCGGTCGACCCCGCTGAAATGACGCGCATGGCATTGAGCGGGGAACAGGCGCTGGCCGTCGATGCTCTGACCATGTATTGCAACTTGCTGGGCGCCCTTGCCGGTGACTACGCACTGGTTTTCGGTGCGCATGGCGGCGTATTCCTCAGCGGCGGCATTTTACAGCGGCTTGGGGACCGGATCATGGACAGCAACTTCGAAAACCGCTTCACCAGTAAAGGCGGGGTAAAGGGCGAAGTGCAGAATATTCCCGTATACCTGGTCAACCGGGATCATCCCGGGCTGCTGGGTGCAGCGGCCTGGCTGCTGAACCTGCTTAACGGTGAAGGGTCGGGCTGGAAGGTCGCCTGAGCCGATTCAAAGCGACGAGCGACGCCGGCCGTTTCGTAATCAGCTTATGGTGCAGGTCCGGTAGAGTCCCGCACCACAATCTGCGACTTCGTGATCCGTTCAAACTTTTCAGCCGACTGCTGGCGAAAACGCCGCAACAGAAGCTCGGCCGCCACTTCGCCCATTTTCTGAATGGGTTGTTTTACCGTTGTCAATGACGGCCAGATCTGGCTGGCCAGTGGAATGTCATCGAATCCGGCGACAGATAATTGCCCGGGCACATCAAGGCCCAATTCGTGTGCAACCTTCATTGCCCCGGCCGCCATGTCGTCGTTGCAGGCGAAGATGGCGGTGGGTGGCTGCTTGAGTTTCAGCAGCTTGCGTGCACACTGCTCCCCCGATTCGAAGGAGTTGAATCCCTGCACGCACAGTTGCTTCGAGACCTTCAATCCACAGGCCTTAAGTCCTTCCTGGTAACCGGCGTAGCGGTTGGCCAGTGCGCTGTGGTCTGGGTGTCCCAGGATGAACGCGATACGACGATGCCCGAGGCCGCACAGGTGCTGGACCATTTCGCTGCATATCGCCTGGTCATTGGTGCCGACAGCCCATTCAAATACCGAGTTGGAGCTCGGTGAAATCAACACGTAAGGGATGTCGAGCCGCTTCATCAATTCCAGCAAGGGCCTGGAGTCCGTCAGCGGAGGCGTCAGGATCAACCCGTCAACACGCGAGTTATGCACCAGGTCGGTGATGTTTTTTTCGAGCGCGGGATCCTGGTACTCGCAGGGGTGAATCAACACCTCGTAGTTTTGCGCGCGGCAGGTCTGGAGAACACCACTCTGGATGTCGGTTACATAACTGGCGCTGGGGTTGTCATACAACAAAGCGAGCAAATACGAGCGGTTACCCGCCAGGCTGCGCGCAGAAATACTGGGCCGGTAATTAAGTTCCGCGATGGCTTGCGAGACCTTGCTGTGCGTAGATGGGCGTACGTTGGGTTCCTGGTTAATCACCCTGGAAACAGTCTTGATCGAAACACCGGCCAGCTCGGCCACATCTGTGATCGTGTGTTTTTTCACGGTAGCTTATCCCCTTGGAACCGCTTTTGAGCGCAGACGGAGCGTTAATCGCCTCTCGCGTTCGTGTTTTTATCTTTACGCAGCATGACAGCGTTGTCAATATTCCTGGCCGGGAGCAAATTGACGGTGGCTGCCGGGCGGATCATTTTTGAATGCTATTTTGACACTTGAGCCTTGGATTGCTGCCCGGAACTTGGCCACGGATCACTCCTTGGGTGGCTGGGCGTCGGAGGTTTCGTCTTCATAAACCTGGGATGAGGTTAAAGCCGAAGTCAGTGAATCACTGAACTCCCTTTGGTGCTGCACCGTGGACCGGCGTCTTTGACGAGCGAACAACAGGTAGCCGGCCAGCATTACATGCACCAGGGCGGAATACGCGAACAGGCCACCGGAGCCGGAAACCGACATGATCAGTGATGCCAGCAATGGACCGGTGATCGCGCCGATACCGTACATCAACAACAGGGCGCTGGACAGCCTGACATATGCTTCAGGGTTTGCACGGTCGTTGGCGTGGGCAACGGAAATCGAATAGACCGGGTAGGCCATCATGCCGAAACCAAAACCCAGCGAAAGAATGGCGCCTTTCGAAAGCTCGCCGCTGAACAGCCAAAGGCACAGCCCTATGATGGCCCCGACGATAGAGATGCCAAGTAGCACGTTACGCCTGTCGGTGCGGTCTGAAATACGGCCAAGCGGAAACTGCCCGGTGGCGCCACCGAGCACACCAGCGGTCATGAACCATGCTGCCATGGTCAATTCGTCGCTCAGAGAGGCGACGAACACCGGTCCAAGCGCCCAAAAAGCACCGTTGGCCATACCGGCGGCAAGGCTGCCCAACATGCCGGCCGGTGAAGTATTGAACGATTCCCTGAAATCCAGGCGCGAGTCCTTGACCTTGCGCGGCGCTTCGGCCGTGGACAAAGCAACCGGCACTGCTGCGAGCGAAACGAGCACCGAGGTCAAGGCGAACAACTGCAGGTTCATCGGGTCGCCCAGCAGCAGCATTTGCTGGCCAATCGCCAGCACCGTCATGTTGATCAGGATGTATGCTGAAAAAACCGTTGCACGGTTGCTGTTGTCGGACTGCTCGTTGAGCCAGCTTTCAATAACGATGTACAGCACGGCGAAACAGAATCCGGTTAAGAATCGCAGCATGCCCCACGACCACAGGTTAACCCACAGCCCCTGCAGAAGCGGACTGGCCGATGCCAGGGCCGTCATTGCCGCGAATACCCGCACATGACCGACATTGCGAATCAGCGCGGTGCCCTTCCAGCAACCAAAAGTAAAGCCGAGAAAATAGAAGGTGCCGATGGAGCCGACGGCGATCGCTGAGAACCCTTCGAGGTTGGCCCTGACGGGCAAAAGAATGCCCTGCAAGCCCTGGCCAGCCAGTAAGATCGCAACGCCCAGCAACAATGCGGAAACGGGTGTAATTGCTCTGATCATTGGCTTGGGGGCGGCCTTCGCGAGGGGACAGTGGCGGGGCCGCTAATGTAACCGAAAGCTGCGTACGAGGAAACGCCCGCACCGGTACACGACGAGCAGTTTTCCCGCGGTCGTCGCAACCACGGGGTATTTCTAACTGTGCGGGCCTGCGCTATCTTGCCGGGTTGAGGGCCCTGTCAGCCACCTGGCGCATGAATTCACGCCGTTTTTCGGCCCAGGCTTCTTCATCCTTGTCGCCCTTGAGCTTGCCTTCTTTTTTACGTTGACTGGCCGCTTCCTTGCTGACCCAGGCAATAGTCTCTTTCAGTTCGGGGCCTTTGAGTTCGTGCTTGTCAACGTATTGCTTCCATTCTTTCTCGAACTGCTTTTCCTGTTCGTTGGCGCATAGAACGACGATCTTGGAGAGCTCCGGGGTCACGGACTCACGGGTCGTGGTCTTGGCGCTAAGCTTCGCGCCCGACACGGCCTTGGCCTTGACTTCGTGTCCGTCGTGCTCAGGGCCGGCCCAGGCGGTTGCCGCCAGCAGGCAGCAGGCGGCGGTGATGGTCAGCTTGTTCATTATTGCGCCCTCTCGCAATGTCTGGTTCTAATTTAAACCACGAATTTTCAAAATAGTTTCATCTCCGCCGTTTATTGCATTCTTCGCAATGCAAGGTGGGCCACGTAAAGCAATAACAATATCTGCAACAATGCAGACCACCGCGAGTGTGCCGGCACCGGAACCGGCGGCGGATCGAGTCCAAGCACCTGGTAGATACTGTTACAGCCTGGACCATTACCGTGGAAGCGGGCTTCGCCGCCGAGATCCGGAATCGGAAGCTGCCCGGGACCGGGGGCGCCGTGGTCCGTCGCATCGAGCAATGGCACCAGGCCGAGGCAATTGCCTAACGAAGGGTTGTCCTCCACGGTCAGGTCATTTCCAACGTGCCGCAGGGACGAAAGTCCATGCACGTCCGCCAGTATTGCGTTGCGGTTGATTGTGGCGCCCAGGCCGACGTGCTGTAGCGCAGCCAGGCCGTCGAGCGCCGGCAGGGCGTCGTTGAGCAGGATAATCAGCGAGCCGCCTACCCGGGTCACAGAAGACAAGCCAGAAATACTTTCGAGATGCGGGTTGAACACGATCAACAGGTGACTGCCGACTTCCTGTAATGAAGACAGGGCATCCACATTACTGATCGCGTGCAAGTCGGAAATCGCCATGAAGCCGCCGGTGCTTTGCAGCGTGGCCAGCCCGTCAACGTCGAGCAGTTCGGGATTGGCAAACAGGCTGAAGTCACCGCCCACGGTAGTCAAAGCCGCCAGCGCATCGATGTCCAGCAAACCGAAATTGTGGAACACGTGCATGTTGCCGCCTACCGACTGCAGCGCTTCGAGGCCGGCCAGGCTGGCCAGATCAAAAGTCTCTGAAATCAGCAGTTCGCCACCGACCGCGGCGAGGCCGGACAGCCCTGCAAGACTGGAAATATCAGAACTGCCGATGATGCCACCGACCTGCAGGTCTCCGGTGACCTGCGTACAGGGGCCATGTACGGATTGAAACGCATCGATCCCGGCTTGCGTTTCCAGCACGATATCAGCGGGGGCGCATTGCTGGGCGTGTGCGCCCGGGTTGCACAACAGCAAGCTGGCCAAAATGGCGAGCAAGCCGGCCACGTGTGGATTGGCCGGCATGCTTCGCTGGTTCAGCCCGGCTTCAGGGGCTGGGCGCCAGTGTAAAGTTCAGCGTCACCGTGCCACCGGCCTGAACGTTAACCACTTGCTGCTGGCTCATATAGCCCGGCCTGGAGGCAATCACGGTCTGCGAACCGGCCGGCACGTTCTGGATGTTGTACTTGCCGCCCTTGTTGGTCTGCGACGAGGAGCCTCCAACGACCTGCACGGTCACCCCGGAAAGCTTGCCGCCGCCCTGGGCGGTGACCGTGCCCTTGATTGAGCCGGAGCCGCCGGTCGCCGTCTCGGTCAGCGCGAAGTCGACGATGCTCATCGCGCCCTCGTTGACCGTGGTACTGGCATTTTCCGACTGGTAACCGCTGGCGGTGACCGAGATCGTCCGGTTACCAACCGGAACGTCGGAAATCAGGTAATCACCGAACGAATCGGTGTTGGCTGACTGGCCGGTGTCGGTGCTGACCGAGGCGTTAGGGATGCCCGCGGCGGTCACCTCATCGCTGACATTGCCACCGACGCTGCCAAAGGCGCTGCCACCGCCGTCACTGTCGCCGCACAAGGTGCTGCCGGCCGCATTAAAGGTCCAACCTGCCTTGCTGGCACTGTCCACACAGAACTGTATGAATGACAGGTTTTTCACCTTTGGCGTGTTGACGGAAACTTCACCGCTACTGTCAGTGGTGCCGCTGCGCGAACCGTCCCAGCCACCGGAAAAAGTACCGCTGATCGCCACGCCATCCAGTGCTGCGCTGCCGTCGCTGACCATGACGACGGCAAAACCCTGGTTGCGATTGCCCTTGCCATTGACGATGCTGACGTTCACCGCGTCCACGGTGAATTCGGGCGACCCGTTGGCAGTTGTGACAGAAATGGCATCACTGCCCTCGGCAAGGTTGCTGTCGATGGCACGCGCATTAAGTGTGTGGCTGCCGTCCAGCACGGTTGTCGAGTCCCAGGTGGCGGTATATTCAAGACCGTCCCAGGACGCACTTTGCCAGCCGCCACCGTCGATATTCCATTCGACATCAAGACTGCCCGGGGCGTCGTCGGCATCCGAGGCATCGATACGGATCGGCACATTCCCGGAAAGCGCGGGGCCTCCGTCTGCCGGCTCGAGTATCGTCGCGGTGGGTGGTGAATTGCTTGTGCCCAGGTCAGGCCGCAGGATGTACAGACCTTGTTCGATACCACTGACAATCACGTTGCCACTGGCAAAGTACGGGTAAACGCTCCAGGCACCGTTAAAGTTCGCACTGTCGGAGGACGGGTAGATATCGAAAAAACCGACCTCGACGAGATTGCCGTTGGCGATATCGGAGATGTCCAGGATGCGCAGGCCGGAACGGTAATTGGCCTGGAAGGCGTGGTTGCCGACGATGTACTGGTTGTGGTCGATTGATGTGGACGGGCCGATGTAGTCGTTCATGTATACCGGGTTATCCAGGTCGGACACATCCCAGATCAGGGTGCGGGTATTGCTGGTTGTTCCGCGCGATTCGTCGAGTTCATCATCCATCAGGACAAAAGCCTGGTCTTCGGTCAGCCAGCCCTGGTGGCTGTACTCGCTGTTGGTGTAGCCGGTCCTTGAGATCTGGACCGGAGCGCCCTTGTTGGTGACATCGACTATCGTCAGCGTGTCTTCGTTGTAGGCGAAGCAAATCTCCTTGCCAAAATGGGTGGCGTCCGGGCCGGTGTAATTGACGCACTGCGCATCATGGGTGTAGCCGTCCGAGCTGAAGCAACCGGCAAATACCGGGCTCGCAGGCGTCGAGATGTCGACGATGCTCAGGCCGCCGCTGCAGTTATTGGCGCCGACGCCATACAGGAAACCGCTGTCTTCATTGATGACCACGTTGTGAGAGCGGGAAAAGGGCGTCGAATGGTGCGTTTCGGCAAAGGTTACCGGCGGTGTTACCACGTTGCGCAGCACGGTCAGGTCCATAACCTGTAATCCGCTGCCGAGTGCCTCGGAGCCGATAAAGACATGGTTGTTGTAAACCTTGACGTCGCGCCAACTGGAATTGTTGACGCCGCTGTGCGGTGGTAAATGACCCAGGTAAACCGGGTTGACCGGGTCGGTGATGTCGACGAAGGCCGTGCCATTGGTCAGGCCCATGATGGCGTACTCGTTGCCATTTAATGGGTCGGTCCAGCCCCAGATGTCATTGCCGTTGCCGCCACCGATCTGTGACAGCGGCAGGAAGGCCATCAGGCCGATATTGGAGCACGGATAGCCGCCCGCCATGCCCCCGGCGCAGGAGGTAATGCTCTGCGCGGGCAGGTGTTCGTTGTGGTGATGCTCGTCGGCAAAAGCGCGCATGGTATCGCGCGCATGGGGCGGCACGCGGCCGTTACCGGGCATCGAGTCGTCATGGGCCTGCAATGCGGGCAAGCCGATCAGTAACGCCGTGACAACGACTATGGTGAGTAATTTGAGAGAATGATTTATCGCGCGCATGTTTAATGCCCCTTTCAGTTTATTGTTTGGAATGGAAAACATGTTGGTGTGCACCTCCTTGTGCCGGGGCAGACCCCTAAAGCCAGTTTAGATCATGTTGAGCAGTTTCGCCGGTTCTGCAGTTGAAATTGCGGCTCATTCTTGCGGCGGAGGCGGCAGGGGCATGGAAACGTGATCCATGACATACAGCCATGTGCCGTTAAAATTTCGCGAGACATCCTGAGCGGTGACGTCGTAACTGACCGCGTCATTCGCATAGTGCGCCGCAATGGCGTCCGCATCCCCGGCGCGCAGGGCCTCCATGAAGGATTCCTGCAACGCTGAGGGGCTGTCATTGGCCTGGGTGTTGCTCGCCAGGGTCACGCAGAAAAGTACGAAAACATATGATTTCATATCGGTTCCCCATACCCGGTCCCAGCCTCAAGTGTAACGCGAAAGTCAGAATCGTCCATAGCGTTTGGCTGCAAAATCAGCAGTCTTGCACTAGACTGCTTGCAATAAGAACAGCACATTTCGGAGAGCCTGGCATGGGCATTTCGCCGCGTGATTTTTTCCTGGCCCGTAGCGGGCCATTTTTTATCGGTTTGCTGCTGTTGGCGCTGGTGGCCTTCTGGCCCTCGTACATTTCGAAAGGGCCGTTGGGCAGCAATTTCTACATCCACTTCCACGCCACGATGGCGACATTGTGGATGTTGATGCTGATCATCCAGCCGATGGCGGTTCGCAGGGGAAAGCTCGCGCGCCACCGCGCTGTGGGGAAGCTTTCATTCTTGCTCGCGCCGCTATTTATACTATCGGTCATTCTGCTCGCCCATCACCGATTGAAAATTGCCGCGCCCGGTCCGGCTTATGGCCTGCAGACCTATATCCTGTGGCTGCAATCATCCATCGTTACGCTGTTCACCATTTCCTGGGTGGCGGCGATCATCAAGCGCAAAGCCACGCCGATGCATGCGCGGTTCATGGTCTGCACCGGCCTGACGCTGATCGACCCGGTCGTGATTCGCATCCTGTTCTGGATTCAGATGCCGCCGCCATTCAACTACCAGTGGATCACCTTCGGCCTGACGGACCTCGTGCTGCTGGCCCTGATTTGGGCAGAACGCCGCGGCGGCCGCCCCGACGATGGTGGATTCAAAGTGTTTCCGGCCATGTTGGTACTGTTTCTGCTCGCACAGATTCCGGCGTTGTTTGGCATGACCGAGATGGCCTGGTGGCAAAGCTTTGCTACCTGGTACGGGTCCCTGCCGTTGACCTGAAGCCGGATTGCTGCTGTTCGTACAAGGCTTTTCTGTAACTTAGCCTGGTCACTGCGTCGGGAGGTCGGAGACGTCGGCGCCGGACATCGCTGTGCATGCTAACCTAGCAAAACATCGCCTGGCCCCAGCAATGCTTGAACTGTTCGATATCCACAAGTCATTTCACGATGGCGAAAATGAACTCGAAGTCCTGCGGGGTGTAAACCTGTCCTTGCCAGCGGGCGACAGCATCGCATTGGTCGGAGTCAGCGGGAGCGGCAAGAGCACATTGCTGCAGATTGCCGCCGGGCTTGAGTCTCCAGACCGCGGTGACGTGCGCTTTCTCGGTGATTCACTGCAGGACATGGATGAGCGCGCACTGGCCCGGCTGAGGAGAAGCCAGCTGGGTTTCGTTTTCCAGGGCTTCAACCTTCTGCCTGGCCTGAACGTGCGCGACAACGTGCTGTTTCAGCGCCGCCTTAACCGCATGCAGGGTGCCAGTGACTGGGTTGATGAACTGGTTGACGGCTTGCGCCTGGCGGCATTGTGGCAACGGCCGGTCGAAGTATTGTCTGGCGGTCAGCAGCAGCGCGTGGCGATCGCCCGCGCCCTGGCTCACCGGCCGCAACTGGTGTTTGCCGATGAGCCCACCGGCAACCTCCATGACACGCTCAGCCGGCAGGTCATGGGCCTTCTGATCCGGCTCGTTGAAGAAGCACAATCTGCCTTGTTGCTGGTTACGCACAATCAAGAGATGGCGCGCTTTGCTCATCGTCGCGTGAGGCTCTCGAAGGGCCTGGTGCACGCGGTGCCCGATGAACTGCCGGAAGACCGCTCCCGGACATGATTTTTTCGGCGCTGCTTTCCCATTACCGCCGCCACCCGGTGCAGGCGCTGTTTTTGCTGCTCAGCATCGTCATGGCCAACGCATTACTGGTTGGCACGCAGTTGATCAATGCACAATCCCGGGCCAGCTACGCCGACGGCGAACAGGTGCTCACGGCGGGGCCGATCGCGTACCTGCGGTCACGGGAAAGCAACATGCCGGTTAATGAGTCCGATTATGTGCAGCTGCGGCGACAGGGGTTCGACATGCTGGCACCGGTCTTGAGGCGGCTGGTATTGACCGGTGAGGGTGACCCGGTGGAACTGCTGGGCATCGACGCACTGGCGTTTCCGAGGCAGGGCGCGCAAACGCAGGGAGATGCCGTGTACGGCAGCCAGGGCTTTGCCGGCTTTTCCTTTGCGCCTTACGAAGTTTGGGGCTCGCCGGGACGCCTTGAACAACTGGGCTGGCTGCCTGGCGAGCGTGTCTCGCTTCGCAGCGGTGATCAGCTTCCGCTGGTACGCGCGGTGCCGGACGCCGGCCTGGGCCACCGGCTGCTGGTGGACATAGGCGTCTTGCAGGAGCTGACAGACAGCCGCGGCCAATTGAGCTCAATCATGGTTTTCGAGGCAGACCCGGCAGCCATCGGCAGCTTGCTCGCGGCCTTGCCCGCAGGGCTGGTATATACCGCCGTGGAGCAGGGCCCGGACCCTGCCGAACTGACCCGCAGCTTTCACCTTAACCTCGCCGCCATGGGCCTGTTGTCATTCGTGGTGGGCATTTTCCTGGCCTATAACGCGCTGTCGTTCAGTTACACCGACCGCCATGAGCTGTTGCGCAAATTGCGCCTTGCGGGCGTCACCCGGAGGCAGCTGCGGGGCGCGCTATTGCTGGAGCTGGCTTTGTATCTCGGTGTTGGCGGCATGGTGGGCGCCTGGCTCGGGGCGCGCCTGGCGGCAAGCCTGCTGCCGGGTGTCGGGCAAACGCTGGCCCAGCTTTATGGCGTTTACATCGCCTATCCCGATTCATTTTCGCTGGCCGGCATGCTGATGCCGTTGTTGATGACGGCCATCGCCGCGGCGCTGTGCATCATGGTCCCGATGCGCCAATCGCTGCAGGCGCCACTGCTGGAACGCGGCACCTCGGGCTGGCAAGGGCAGGCCGTGTTGAGGCGGGACAGGCTGATGTTACTCGCAGGCCTCGTGCTGTTACTGCTGGCTGCCGTGGCGTCGGTGCAGGCCACCACCACGTGGACGGCCCTGGCGGGCATGGCTTGTTTGCTGCTTGGTGCAGCCTTGTGCCTGCCGCTGGTTTTGCGGGCGATATTGACGCTCCTGATGCGCCTTGTGCCGTCTCAAAATGCAAGGGCCGGGTGGTTGCTGGCCGACAGCCGCTGGTTGCTGGGCCCCGCATCGCTGGCGCTGATGGCGATGACCCTGGCGCTGGTGGCCAACAGTGGCCTGAACACGATGATATCCAGCTTTCGCCAGGCCACCGACGACTGGTTAAACCAGCGCCTTGCTGCGCAACTGTATTTCCGCAGTGCCGAGGCGCCGCGCGGCCTGCAGGAGTGGCTGGACCAGCAGGCGCCCGGGGTGGCGCTTTCCGAGCGTTATCGCGTCATGCTGGAACGGCCGGACCCGGAAGGCAAAACGGCCCAGGTCGAGTTGGTCAGCCTGCAAGCTGAAGCGCAATTTGCGGCGACGATAGACCTGATTCGAACGACTGGCGGGGCGCGGGATCGCTTCGAGGACGGCCAGGGGGTTTACATCAGTGAACGCGCATGGCGGCTCGAAGGCTGGCAACCCGGGGACCTGGTTGCGGCCTGCCCGGGCCGCTCACCGCTGCCGGTGCTCGGCGTTTACCACGATTATGGCAACCCGCAGCCGCAGTGGATGATGCACGAGACGCTGTTCAGGCATTGCTGGCCGGACCGGGAGCCGGCCTCACTGGCCCTGACCGGCCCGGACACGGTTGACTGGGCCGGCTTGCGCGACGCGCTGTCCTTACAGTTCCAGTTGCAGGCAGACGACCTGGTTGACCAGGCCGAACTGAAGTCCATTGGAATCGCTGTTTTCGACCGTACCTTCCTGGTGACCAACGCGCTTAACGCGTTGACCCTGCTGGTCGCGGGTATCGGAATTTTCTGCGCTGTCAGCGCCATTCATCACCACCGCATCGTGCAGCAGGCACTGCTCGCCAGCCTTGGCATTTCCCGTCGCGAAAGAGGCGCATTGCTGTTGATCCAGTGGGGTTTGCTCGGCTTGCTGTGCATGGTGCTGGTGTGGCCCTTCGGCACGGTCCTGGCCGGCTATCTCGCAGGCGTCGTCACGCCGGTCGCATTTGGCTGGAGCTTCGCGCTGGTGCCCGAGTGGCAGCATTATGCAAACCTGGCGGTATTGGCAGCGAGCGCGATGATGGTTGCGGTGACCTTGCCCGCTGTACGCCTGTTGCGAACGTCGCCGGCGACTTTGCTTCGCACCGAGGCTGTGCAGGCATGACGCGCGTGGTGATGGCGGTGTTGCTGGTAATGGCGCAAGCCTGCACGCCGGACGCCGGGCCTGAAGATCGCGGTGATTTTGCGGTGCTTGCGCAGGGCGCTGAAGGTTTCGCCCAGGCACGGCCCGGCGTACCGCTGGTTTTTTCCCGCGATCACGGGGCACACCCCGCTTACCGCATCGAATGGTGGTACCTGACGGCCAATCTGCAGGGCTCTGACGGCCTGGAATACGGGGCGCAGTGGACCTTGTTTCGCAGTGCTACCCGGCCGCCCGGAGAACTGCCGCCAGCAAACCCCTGGCAGGATCCGCAGGTGTACATGGCGCACCTGGCAATTACCACGCCTGACGGTCATGTTGCTTTCCAGCGCTATGCGCGAGGCGGTGTACACGATGGCGAGGCGCGCGCCGGAGCCACCGCGGAGCCCTTCGAAGCATGGCTGGATGACTGGGTTTTACGCAGCACGGGTGAGCACTGGCTGCCACTGCAGCTACGGGCGGCCGAGGATGGGTACGCAATTGATCTGCAATTGGACAGTTCACGCCCGAAGGTATTGCAGGGCGAGGACGGGTTTTCTCAGAAACATCCAGACGGTGGCGGTTCGTACTATTACAGCCAGCCGTTCCTGGAGGCCCGTGGCGACATTAAGTTCAACGGGCAAGTGGTTGCGGTCCAGGGTTCTGCGTGGCTGGACAGGGAATGGTCGAGCCAGTTCCTGAAGGCAGACCAGCTTGGGTGGGACTGGTTTGCCTTGCACCTGGAATCGGGCGAAAAACTGATGCTGTTTCGCCTTCGAGGGGTTCCAGGCTCGAACAGGGGTGACTTTAAACACGGTGTCCTGATTGAACCGTCGGGAGCGAAGCGGCAGCTCGACCCGGAAACGATCGGGTTCCGCGAGATTTCGCGAAGCACGGTGGCGGGTCGGGAGCTGCCGCTGTACTGGCGTATCAGTTTGGGCGAGTTGGGTCGAGAACTGGAAGTCCGTGCCCTGCATCCGGACCAGTGGATGGACGTGGATTTCGCCTATTGGGAAGGTGTCGTCACCGTCAGCGGTGAAGGCCCGGGCAATCGTGGTGTCGGCTACCTGGAGATGACGGGTTATACGCCTCGCTAAACGACCGGCAGGGGATGTTGATCGCTGCGGCTGTCAGGTCCTGGAGAGCCCGTCACCGAGCAGCCGCACACACAATGCATTCAGGCTCTCCTTACCGCGCAGCGCTTCAAGCGACAGTTGTTCGTGTAGTTCTTTTCCAACCCGCAGGTTGAACTTACCCGAGTAACTGCGCTGGGCGGTGGGCGGTGGTGGCTCGAATCCATCTTCTTCAATCGCCTCCACGCAGGATTCGATCTCGCGGCACAACTCGATAAACACCTCGGCCTCGTCGAGGCCCCGCACATCGCCTTCGAACAAGCCGGGCGAACGGCCGATGTAAGCCTGGTCTTCCTCGGACCAGTAAACCAGCTTGATGTATCTATCGCCGTGGCTCATGGCCGCTGCACAACGGGCACAACATGGACCGTAGAATTTCTATAGGGCAAATTGGTTACTTGGTAAGGCATTGTTAAATAATAAATTATAGTGTTATATAAAATAATGGTACCAATATAGTACCATAATCATACGTATTCAATTTTTTCCATTGCAGGCGACGTCTACAAAGCGACCGGCAACGCAATGGCTATAATTCAATAATGATTCTGCAATCCATCGCCTCAAACCTGCGCAAGCAAAACTGGTCGGTCCTGTTTGTTGAGCTGATCGTGGTCATCGTCGGCCTGGTTTTGGCCTTCCAGGCGGATCGCTGGTGGGAGGAGCGCGGGGAACGGGCCCAGGAGCGTGCATACATTGAGCGCCTGATCACAGAGGTAAAGGAAGACCTTGAGCTGGTCAGTCATGCACGCAAGCTGGCGGAGGTGCGTAAGGGCTTTGGTGATTTATTGCTCGAGGTGGCCGACGATCCCGCGGCAGCCGGGCAGCAGCCGGCCATGTTTCTGGCAGCCATTGCACAAGCGGCGTTCACTTATTCGCCGAGCCTGACTTCGCATACCTTCGAGGAACTACGCTCGACCGGCGGTATGGGCCTGATTAACGATTCTGAAATCAAGCGTTCGCTGTACGCCTATTACGGCTTTCACCATGCGCAGCAGCAATACGTACAGCTCAACCTGATGATCGAGATGCGCTATTTCGAACTGGCTGCGAACGTGCTCGACGCGGTGCAATACCGATGGGTGCAAAATAACTGGTTTGTCGTCAGGGCCAAAGACCTGGACGAGGTGCGTGCAACGACTCCCGACCTTGCTGGCTTTGACGCCACGCTTCAACGATTCATGGCTGATGAAGCGTTACGGGCTTGGATACCGCGCACTCGCGGCATACAGGTCGAACAAATCCTGATGAACGGTATCAGGCTGAGCCGCGCAGAGGATCTGCTCGCGCAACTCGATGCCTACGCGGCCAAACTCGACGGTAACTGAGGCTCAAATTCCCGCCTGAACATGATTCCGGATTTGACGTAAAATCTGCTCTCTCTCCACTCAATGGACGAAGGGGTAAGATCAGGATGACCCACCAGGTATCGCTCAGAAAAACACTTGTT
>JABDJL010000025.1 GCA_013002505.1 Lysobacterales bacterium
GTCATAAGGGTCCAGTTCATCCAACTCGGCAATCAGCGCCTCGCCTTCGAGATCCCGCAGAGCGCGACATTCCTGCGGGCTGCGCTCCCAATCTTGCGGATTGGTCACGTAATCCATGTCTGCAAGCCGCTCATACCACTCCCGCTCGCCCAAATCACTCAACAGGCGGAGTCGCTCCCGAAATTCAGAAGCGGCCATGCCTGGGTCCTCCAGTGGATTTGGCCAAAGCGTCTGGTACAAGCATTGCCAGGCTTTACTTTCGAGCCTCTGCTTTCGATAAAGGGCCAGTGATACCGGGGACTCAGGGTCCTTTTGCATCAATAGTCTTCGCTCCAGGGCGCGGCCAAACATTGTTCCCAGAACGGTGTTGCCGTGATCTTTCATCAGGCCAGCAATCCTGAAGCAGGCGGTCTCCAGCGTGTCATTGACTTCACGAACGCCTTCCTCGCAGTGGCGAAACAGGGGTGCAAGCCTTTGCATGTCGGAAATTATCATGCCCGTCACGAGCCAGTACGCCTGCCAGGCCAGGCCACCGGCAGTGAAGGTGTCGGGGTGCGGATGACGGGTCACCAGTTCTAACGACAGGTCGTAGAGCAAATGTGCATCGCGACCGAAATAGCTGTCGAATCGCTCAGCCCGGCTTGCCCGCAGAATTTGCTTGTCTGATAACACCGCCAGTTCCCGGTCATCGACTGATTGCCACGCGCGCGGCCACAGGTAGACTGCGGCATTACCCGGATCAGACCGGGCCAGTCGCTCGTATACCTCGTGTTGTTCACAGGCATTCCTATGGGCAGGCCGCTGGCACACGTAGGCCAGTTTCCACAGGGCAGGCGCATCCAGATGCTGATCATTGAGTAAATCAGTAAATACCCGTTCAAAACCGCGGGTTGGTTCCGTTGAATTGTAGGGTCCTGACAATGCCGCTGCCCTGGCCAGCGGCAAATCGCTTTCCAGCAAGCGGTGGGTGTGCTCTTTCAGCCACTCGAAATTGAGTTGGTCTTCCGGGCTGAACTGCCCAGTTTGAGGCGCATCGACACCCTGAGCTGGTGCAATGCACGTCCATGCGAGAAAACAGAAAACAGCAACGCGGGTTCTCATAAACCGCCCCGATGTCTGACCTTACTTGATCTTAAGGGCAGGGACCTGCGTTGAAATGAGCCATCAGTCACAGGCCCACAACCGACATGAACGACGGATTTCAGCCCTTTTTGGTCAGCATGAACACACCAGCCACGGCCGCGACACCACCGCCGACCAGGTACAACATGGTGTTGTCTGAATACTTGCCGGTCACGGCTTCACTGACCTGTTCAGCAGGCGAGTCTGTGGCATTGATGCCGAAATAGAGCAACACGGCGCCGACGGCGAGCAGGACAATTGCGATCAACTTGTTGTTGGACATGGGTTTAGGCTCCTTGTTAGCCGAGCTTCGGGAAATGGAAATCCGCGCCTTCCTTGATGCCTGAGTGCCAGCGCTGGGTAACGGTTTTCAGGCGCGTGTAAAAGCGTATGCCCTCAGGCCCGTAAATATGGTGGTCACCGAACAGTGATTGCTTCCAGCCACCGAAGCTGTGGAAGGCCATTGGCACCGGGATCGGAATGTTGACGCCAACCATGCCGGCCTCGATGCGCTGCACGAAGGTGCGCGCCGCATCACCCTCGCGGGTAAAGATGGACACGCCATTACCATACACATGGGCATTGACCAGGCGCACTGCCTCTTCGAAAGAGTACACCCTGACTACGCACAGCACGGGACCAAATATCTCCTCCTGGTAAATTCGCATGTCCGGCGTCACCTTGTCGAACAGCGTGCCGCCGAAAAAGAAGCCATCCTTGGACGTGGGGTGTTCAAAATCACGGCCATCCACGACCAGTTCGGCGCCTTCTTCAACACCCAGGTCCACGTAGGACCTGACCTTATCGCGGTGCTCGCCGGTAATCAGCGGGCCCATTTCCGCGCCGGGGATCGTACCGGGTTCGATCACCAGTGCTGCGGCTTTTTCCTTAAGCTGCGCAACCAGCTTGTCGGCGGTTTCGTCGCCAACCACCACGGCCACAGAGATGGCCATGCAGCGTTCGCCGGCTGAGCCGTAAGCGGAACCAATCAGAGCGTCGCAGGCCTGTTTGATGGGCGCGTCGGGCATCACGACCATGTGGTTCTTGGCGCCACCCAGGGCTTGCACGCGCTTGCCGTGCGCCGTGCCGGTTTCATAAATTTTCTTCGCGATCGGGGTCGAGCCGACAAAGCTGATGGCCTTGATCTCCGGGTGTTCCAAGATCGCATCGACCGCCTCGCGGTCGCCATGCACGACATTGAAAACACCATCCGGAATGCCCGCCTCTTTGGCCAGGTCAGCCAGCATCAGCGAAGCGGACGGATCACGTTCGGAGGGCTTCAGGACAAACGTGTTACCGCACACCAAAGCCATTGGCATCATCCACAAAGGCACCATGGCCGGGAAGTTGAACGGCGTGATGCCGGCCACGACTCCGAGCGGCTGGCGCAGCGAATAGCTGTCGACGCCACTGCCCACGCTGTCGGAATACTCGCCCTTAAGCAGCTGCGGCGCACCACAGGCAAATTCGACAACCTCGATTCCCCGTGTGACTTCACCGCGCGCATCCTCGGCGACCTTGCCATGCTCGTTGGTCAATATCGCTGCCAGGTCTTCGTGATGGGTTTCCAGCAGTTGCTTGAAGCGGAAAATACAGCGCGCGCGGCGCAGTGCCGGTTGTGCGGCCCAATCGGGAAATGCAGCAGCGGCAGCCTGCACGGCGGCGTCCACCTCGCCCCGTGACGCAAATGGAACCTTGCGTTGCACCTTGCCGGTGGCCGGGTTATAAACATCGCCAAATCGGCCACTGGCGCTTTCGCTTCGCTGTCCGTTGATGTAATGGGTCAGTGTTTCCATGTCGACTCCGGGCAATCAGCCCATAATCATATCAGGCGCTTCGCTTTCAGGACTTCAGGGCATCGCGCGCGGGGACATAGTCGTAATCCAGGTCGCGGGCCACATCGTCATAGGTCACCATGCCGCGGTGAACATTGAGCCCTTCGAGTAAATGGGGATCATCCAGCAATGCTTTCTTGCTGCCCTTGTCGGCCAGCGCACGAATAAAGGGCAAGGTCACGTTGTTCAGCGCGAAAGTGGAAGTGCGCGGTACGGCGCCCGGCATATTGGCGACACAGTAGTGCACGATACCGTCGACCACGTAAGTCGGATCCGCATGCGTGGTCGGCCGGGAAGTCTCGAAACAACCACCCTGGTCGATGGCCACGTCCACCAACACACTACCCTGGCGCATCGTCGCCAGGTGTTCCCGCGTCACGAGCTTAGGTGCGGCAGCACCCGGAATCAAAACACCGCCGATAACCAGGTCCGCGTTGCGGATATGACGGTCAATGGCGCCGGCGGTCGAGAATACTTCCTCGATTCGGCTTTCGAAAGTGGCATCGAGGAAGCGCAACACATCCGGGCTGCGGTCCAGGATGACAACACGGGAACCCATGCCGACGGCCATCTGGGCCGCGTTGAATCCCACCATGCCGCCGCCGATGATCAATACCTTGGCCGGTTCAACGCCCGGCACGCCACCGAGCAATACGCCGGAACCGCCTTGCGCTTTTTCAAGACAGTGCGCGCCGGCCTGGATGGACAACCTGCCGGCCACCTCAGACATCGGCGCGAGCAGCGGCAAACGCCCTGCCCGGTCAGTCACGGTTTCATAGGCGATACAGGTTGCGCCGCTTTTTACCAGGTCAGCGGTTTGATCAGGGTCGGGCGCCAGGTGCAGGTAGGTGAACAGCGTGTGGTCTTCGCGCAGCATGGCGCGCTCGACCGCCTGGGGTTCTTTCACCTTGACGATCATTTCGCTTTCACGAAACACTTCTTCAGCCGTATCCAGCACTGTCGCGCCTGCATTGCGATAGTGATCATCGGTCATGCCGATACCCGCGCCTGCGCCGGACTGCACAAAGACATCGTGATTGTGCTGGGTCAGTTCCATGACCGATGCTGGCACCATGCCGACGCGATATTCGTGATTCTTGATTTCCGTGGGCACCCCGATTTTCATAATCATGCTCCTGACGCTGGACGAACTATTCTAGTCCGCAAAGTCAGGATTTACATGCTCTAAATCCGATCAGGCTGGATTTTCCTGTTTTTCCATGCCGCCGTTGCTGTGCCGCGTGATCAGCCCGCCTGACTGGTTCTCCCGGCATTCATTTTTTGTGGTCGTGAAAAACAGGCATAAGGGGTATCCTTTGCGAAGCTGAGCCACGAGCACAATGCATGACCACCATCATTCATCATGATGACTGCCTGAAACACGATACCGGGCCGCGCAGTCCTGAGCGTTCGCAACGGATCGGAGCAGTGATGGTTGGCCTCGGCGAACTGCCCGGCCTTGAATACCTCCCGGCGCCGTTGGCCACAGCTGAACAACTGTCACGCGTGCACCCGGCTTCATTCCAGTCGGACCTTGCAGACCATGTTCCCGAACAGGGCTACGTGGCGATTAATGAGGATGACAACATCATGAGCCACGGCACACTGGATGCCGCCTTGCGCGGGAGTGGCTCGATCTGTTTTGCCATTGAGCAGGTGCTGGTCGGAAATGCCGTAAACGCGTTCTGCGTGGTTCGCCCGCCGGGTCACCATGCCGAATCCGTCACGGCCATGGGATATTGTTTTTTCAACCACGTGGCGGTGGGCGCCAGGCATGCACAAGCCCTGGGCGAAGTTGAACGGGTGGCGATCATCGATTTTGACGTGCACCACGGCAACGGCACCCAGGAAATTTTTGAGAACGATTCCAGTGTAATGGTCGTTTCCAGCCACCAGATGCCCCTTTACCCGGGCACCGGTCACGCCGATGAAACCGGCCAGGGCAACATTCTGAACCTTCCCCTGGCGCCCGGGACCGGTAGCGCGGAATTCCGCAAAACCTGGGCAACGCTGGGACTGCCCGCCGTGCACAGCTTCGAGCCCCAGCTAATCCTGGTGTCGGCCGGATTTGATGCGCACTTTCGCGACCCTCTGGGGCATCTTGAATTGCACGATGATGACTATCGCTGGATCACCGATGAGCTGGCTGGGCTTGCACAGGACTGCTGCGGCGGCCGGCTTGTTTCACTGCTGGAGGGCGGTTACGACCTCGAAGGCCTGGCCAGCGCATCGAAAGCGCACGCCGAGAGGCTGATCAGCGCCAGCTGAAATTCCAACCGCGGCGCTGTCAGTCGCGGTCAATGAGTTTATCCAGCTTTTCTCCGAGCTTTTCGGAAGCCCGTTCCAACAGTCTTTCCTTCTGGGTTTCAACGAGGCTCTCGACACCTGCCTTTTTGGCGGCATTGATTACGCGCTCCACCAGGACAGTGCTGACTTGCTGGCCCAACTGCTCTGGCGAAGCGCCGTTGGGGCTTCCCAGGTCGGTCATGAACACGACCGGAAAATCGAATACCAGTTCCTGGTCCGGCTCACGCAATGCCCTGGCCGTAATACTGCCGCCACGGAAATCAAGGCGATCGATAATCAACAGCCTGTCACCCTGGCTACTGGATGCACCCGCGGATTTTCGTGCAATGCGCTCTTCGAGCACATCGAGATTGGCTACCCCCTGCTCATTGATTTCGTAGTTCACTACCGGGTTGAGAATCGTGACCTCTTCGATCACCAGCACCGGGTCATCGATGGTCGTGATTTCGAAATCGACCAGCACGCTGGCGACCTGCAAGACCGGCCTGTCAGAGTATCCATCGGGATTGTCGATCCGGATACCTTCCAGTTTCGCGGATGCGCGCCGCAGGCTGATGGATACAGACTCAACATTGAATCCGGTCTGCAGGTCCCGTGACCCGCTTTCAACGATGGTGTCCCGAACATAAGCATCCAGCTTGTCCGACAGGAACCAGCGCGTTGCGACCGCGGCCACGACCAGCAAAAGGACCAGCCCCAGCAATACCTTGAAAACCGTTTTCATATGAAATCCCCGTCAGTCCCTGGTGCCGGCGCCCAGTATGCCCAATGGCGCTTCCAGCACGTCTTCATAGTCGCTGGCCGTACCTCTGAAAGGCCGGGTTGCGACGCGCATATTGTTCACCCGCTCCGCTGCAGCTTCATCCCAGTCGAGTCCCAACATTTCAGCCAGGCGCTGCAGTTCGGGTTCCGGATCAGAGAGTAAAGCATCGCCGTCAGCTTCGAGAAACTCCAGCGGCACCCATTGCCGGTATTCAGCCAGCAACTGTTGCTGCTCTCGAAAATATTCGGCCATTTCGGGCAGCTCGGCATAGCCTGCCCGCAACCAGTCCAGGACCATCTCGGCAGGGTCGCGATTAACGACGATGACCTTGCTGCGCGGAAAAATCGCGGCGATGCTGGGCAACATGTGGGCCGAAGTCCACATCGCGTCCAGCGTTTGACGGCCTCGCGGCTCGAGGCCGCCCCTGGCCAGGTCTTGCCAGTAAGCGGCAGCCACCTCGGTTGCATCACCGGGGGTGAATATTGGCAGGATATCAGCGCCGGCCACCTTGCCGATAATCGTCCTGCGGCGCAATTGTGTTTCAGGCTTGTCCGCCACCAGCATGAC
>JABDJL010000028.1 GCA_013002505.1 Lysobacterales bacterium
CTCGTTATCCCCGACACACCCCATTCACTCAGGTCCATTTCCAGTAACCAGCCATGGCCGGTGGGCGCGCTGCGATACAGTTTGCTGCCATATCCGATCCAGAACCGCCCCGATGAGTCAACTTCAAAGTCTTCGACGCCCGGTAGCAGCTTGATGACCACTTCGGTATGCCCGCTCTGGGCATCCAGCGAAGTGATGGCCCACGGTTCCTGGTTCTTGTCTACGAACAGGCCGGCGCCGGTGAGCGGGTGCTTCCTGAGCGTCCGCCCGATGTTGCTGTAGATCCGCCGTGATCCCTGCGTCCCGGTTTCCGCCAGGTGGAGGTCGAACGTCTCGCCGAGAATAAAGAGCATGGCGGTGGATTCATCGAGCCATGCGTGGTAGCCGACCGGCGCAACCTGGGGCCACAGAACCGTGGTTTTTCCTCCATCCAGGGGAATTCTCCACAGTCGTTGCCGTGCGTCTGCTTCCACGCGGATCACTGACAGGGCATGCTGGCCCGGGATCGGAGTGGGAGAGTACTCGCTTTCGGCGCTCTGATGAATTTCGTGTATGCGCTGTTCGGCGATGTCATATCGGCAGATATCGGTCTGGCCGCCGGTGCGCTCGCAGGTGTAAAAAAGCGCCTGGCCGTCGGGTGAAAATGCCGGTTGATTGTGGTATCCGGTCGATGAAGTGATTCGAACGGGTGCGGAGTGGTTGGCTGAGCCAAGTTCGAGCAACCACAGGTGGGTTTCCGGCAATGACTGGGCCGACGCCACGGAACTCGCCAGTACCGCGCATATGGTCGAGGAGCGCGCACAGAACCCGGTCAAGCGGCCCACTCTTTCAGCGGCTCAGTGACATACCTGCCCCGCCAGCCGTCGAATTTGTCCGGCCAAGTCTCGGGAGAGTCGCGAAGCGCAGACTCGAGTTCCCGGCGTGAAGCGAGCAGTGCAGGGTCAATGTCCAGAATGCTGGCCTGTTTCTTGATTGATTCCCTGAGCTTATTGAGTGCCTGCTTCGCGCTGGAATCCAGGGGCCTGATCTCCGGAATGGTTTCCCCGCTGGCAATGACTTCGGAGACCATGGCGACGACACTGGATCCATACCTTTCGAGCATACGCCGATGCAGTCCATCCACTTCTTTGAGCCTTGCTTCTGAAGTAATCCGTCCAAGGGCAACCTGAAGCAATACCGCATCAGGAAGTACAAACCCCCGTGGGAGGTTTCGCATTCTCGCTTCATTCTCGCGCCAGGCCGCTAAGCGCCTGATGACTGCCAGGCCGGAACCATCCAACCGGGTGACACCGCGGATTCGAGCCCATGCCTGATCGTCCGGCACGCCGTCCGCGGCAACACGCAATTGCCGTTCACAATCCTCGTGCAGCCAGTCCAGCCTACCTCGTTGTTCGAGATTGTGCTTCAGCCGGCGCCACATTTCCGGCAACAGGCATACGTCCAAAGCGGCATAACGAAGTTGTCCACGGCTCAGAGGCCTGCGCAGCCAGTTGGAACGCGTCTGATCTTTTGCCACCTCCACATCCAGCAACCATTTCGCCGCCGCGTGATAGGCCAACTGGAGTGGCTGCCCAAGCAAGGCGCAGGCCGCCTGGGTATCGACCATCGGTCGCGGGATGACGTCCATGTCGTTACGGAACACCTCCAGGTCTTCCGATGGGCTATGCAGGAGCTTGATGACGGAATGGTCCTCGAGCAGCGCCTTGACCTGTGTAAGGTTCTCATCGACCAGGGGGTCGACCAGCCAGACCGTGTGTCCGTCGGAAAGCTGCACCAGGCCGAGGTCTGCGCGGTAAGTCCGTTCACGAACAAACTCGGTGTCAATACCAATGACCGGTGCCTTACGCCACGCTTTGGCCGCCCTCGAGACGTCAGCTGGAGACTGCAGGAACAACGCGGCATCGGCCGCGCCGAGGGCGGATTCAATCACGGTGGTCATGGCGATTCCATGGCCGATATTTTTGTTTGTATATCCGCCAGTACATATTGTTTGTAAAAGAAATTGTCTGCTTTCAACACGCTTGTTGCCGCTTGGTTTCTACGGTATTGTGATTGCTTGCCCCTGTACGCAGGGAAGCCTCAGCGGCAACCATACCATGCGAATGAATTTCGCAAGGGATATTGCATGCGCTCTGAGTTCCGAATGACATTCATGACCCTGGGGGTCGTGGTGGTAGTGATGTGCCTGTCGGCGGTGTCCGCAGTGGCACAGGACAGCTCACGCCAACCAAGTTCCGATCCTGCGTTGGAGCAAACAGAACCATCTCGCCGGGTGAAACGCTTGGGGGATGTCAGCACAGAGGAGTGGGAGATGGACCTGAGCGCTCCCTCCGCTCCCGACAGCGAAGGCGGTGCAGGCGGTGAATTCGACTTGCCCGACCCGGAACAGAATGCCGAGTTACAGAGATTGCTTTCCACGCTCGCGGCCCGTCCCGGCAACCGCGCGGCGCTTCAACAACTCGAAGAGTTTCTGACGTCCGTCTTACTCCAGGCCAATTTGCTCGCTGACCAGGGACGACTGGAGGAAATGAACCGCCTTTTGCGCGTTGTGCGCAATGTAAATCCGCGCAAGCCAGGCTTGGCGCAAGCGTCCCAACGCTACCGGGAACTGAAGAATGTTGGCGACTGGTTGGCGTCCGCATCGGCTGCCCTGGACGCAGGAAACATCGTTGAGCCCTCAGGCCGGAGTGCGCTGCATTTCCTCGAACAGGTACTCGCGGTTGATCCCGACAATGCGCTGGCCGTCGCGGGCATGTCGAGTGTCAGGAACAGCCTGTTGGAGCGGGCCGTGGCTGCTGCGCGGGAACTGGATTTCGAAGCAGCGGAGGAATGGCTCTACGAGGCCGCCCTTCTGGATGGGTCCGAGCAGGACGTTGAACGTGTGCGGCGGGAAGTGGCCGGCTATCGTTTGAGCCAGGCAGACCGCATCGAGCAGGATGTTATCGCGGCGATTGCGACCGGGCGGTTCGACTACGCGGAGTTCATCCTGATAGACCTGGTTGCGCTGCTTGGCAATGACGATCGCGTCAAGAACCTGCGGGACCGCCTGCGGCAGGCCAGGGTTTATGGCCAGTATTCTCCCGGCCAGGTGATACAGGACCCCTTCCTGGGCGCGTCCGGAACCGCGCCGGCACTGGTCGTGATCAGGGCCGGCAGCTTTCTGATGGGGTCACCCGAAGACGAACACGGGCGTGCCGAAAACGAGGGTCCACAGCACCGCGTGACGCTGCAAACCGGCTATGGACTTGGCCTCCAGGAAGTCACCGTTGGGCAGTTCAGGGCATTCATCGAAGCGACGGGATACCAGACCACCGCAGATGTGGATGGCGACTCCCGGGTGTATGACGAAGCGTCCGGTCGCATTACGCAGCGCCCCAACATCAACTGGACGCATGATTATCTTGGAAATCGTGCGGCGGATAATCTGCCGGTCATCCACGTGAGTTGGCATGACGCCCAGGCATACGCGGCGTGGTTGGCCGACCAGACGGGACGCGCCTATCGCCTACCTACCGAAGCGGAGTTCGAATTCGCGCTCAGGGGCGGCACGGTCACGCGCTACTGGTGGGGAGACGACCGTCCGGATCAGCCGGTTGAAAACCTGACTGGCCTGGAAGACGAGTCGCCGGGCGGTCGCCATTGGAGTACCGGCTTCAGGCGTTATGACGATGGATTCTGGGGCCCCGCCCCCGGCGCGACGTTCCCTCCCAATCCGATGGGCCTGCATGACATGGCCGGAAATGTCAGCGAATGGGTGGAAGACTGTTGGCACCAGACCTATGTCCAGGCGCCGGCGGATGGCTCGGCCTGGGTCAATCCGGGATGCGAGCGGCGGGTGCTGCGCGGCGGGTACTGGGCCAGCGCGCCAGACCAGGCCCGCTCGTCGTCCAGGCTATCGGCGAGCTCCTTGTTACACGGCCCCCAAATCGGCTTTCGGGTGGCGCGCGATCTCTAGTCGCGGTCGGCCGCGCCCGGTGGTGCTCCCAAAGCGGCATTCATGACCCGGGCCAGGTTGACCCCGCCGAGCGACAGTTGTCGCTTGATCATGGCCCAGCTCCGGTCGGCAAATTCGTCAGTAATCTGTGGGTCTTCCGGGTAAGCGCAGCTTTTGGCGAGCGCGTGGGAGCGGTTAGTCCATGCGCTCACTTCTGCTGGCTCCCAGGCCAGCGAAGGCAGCTCAAAAGGCTGCTGGTGAACGAATTGATAAAGCTCTTCCCAGGAATCCGTGTGCAATTCGATCAGGGTATGGTCCCAGAATTCGTGCAGATTCGATTCCTCGCCCCCAAACTGGATCACGAAGTCGTTACCACCACGGTCATGTCCAAAACCGGCGTGCAGCGTTTGGTGGAGGTCACCGACGAAATGGCACAGATAGCCAAAAGCCTCTTTGCGTGATCGGTCAGGCCGCGTGACGTCGCCGAGTTCTGCCGCGTACCGGCGTATCGCCTCCGTGGCGCACAGGCCGTCCGGACAATCCCGCTCACGGTCATACTCGCTGGCGCCTGGCACCATGTTGATATAGTGCATCGGCGTGGTCCATGCGCCTTCTTCGGTTTCCCTGTACTGATCCGGCCAGTTGCACCACGCGGTCAGATTTTCACGGTCATTGTTGCCCATGATCTGTTCAAGCCGCACGCGGGCAGCATCATCCATGTGGTCGAGAGCCAGCGCGCCCACGGCCCGGTGGCCTTCAGGCCCCCACGCCAGCGCCGCTTGTGAGAACAGGAGCGCCAGGGCGCCCCGGCAAATGCCGATTCTGATGCAATTAATCATGCGTGCATTCTAAGTGAACTGCGGCCTGGCGTCTGCGGATGGTGGCAGGATGCCCCATTTTGCAAATGGTTTTTTTTCGACAGGGGGGAAGTCGCAACGCGCAGCAGGGCCTGCCTGAAGCGAGCGTCATCCCGGAAGCGCGAATAGCGCTATCCGGGACCCATTCCGCAGATGGATTTTTGCGACAGGGAAGTCGCAACGCGCAGCGGGAGTCATCGTCGAAATCACATTTTGCGATGACGTCTGCGGATGG
>JABDJL010000046.1 GCA_013002505.1 Lysobacterales bacterium
GGATGGCCAGTGGTCGGTCATTGCGCCGAGCGCGCGATTCGATATTGAGATCGAAGAAGACCTGATCGAGGAAGTGGCCCGGGTTCACGGCTACGACACCCTGCCGGCGAGCCTGCCCGGGGGCGAAATCAGTCTCAGCGGAATTTCAGAGCGCGAAGTGCCCATGGGGCAAATGCGAGACGAATTGTGTGCTCATGGCTATTTCGAAGCCATCAATTACAGCTTTGTAGACCGGCGCCTGCTGACAGCGCTGCACATGGATGACCATGTCCTGGCGTTGGCCAATCCAATCAGTTCCGACATGGATGTCATGCGCACGTCCCTGTTGCCCGGCCTGTTGACCTCGCTGAGGCGCAACCTGCGGCGCCAGCATCATCGCGTGCGCCTGTTTGAAACGGGTGTCGCGTTTATCCAGAAAGAAACGCTGGAGGAACATCCACGCGTGGCAGCGGTGGCCTGCGGGAACGCCTTGCCGGAGCAGTGGGACGCAGACAAGCGGGCCATGGACTTCTTTGACCTGAAGAATGATGTCGAAGCATTGCTGGCCCTGCGCGGCCCGTCAGATTATGAATACCGTTCAGCCGATTTGCCCTGGTTGCACCCGGGCCAGTCAGCGCTCATTTACAGCAACGGCCAGGAAGTGGGCTGGCTGGGCGTCATGCACCCGGGCGTCTTGGCGGACCTCGATATCAAGCAACAGGTACTGGCTTTTGAGCTGGATCTTGATGCAATAGTAATTCGCGAAATACCATACGTGAAAAAGATTTCGCATTTCCCATCAGTCAGACGGGACCTGGCTTTCCTGCTGCCTGAATCGGTGAAATACGACGAGGTGAAGCAATGTGTCAAAAATATTGCAGGCGAACTTCTCAAAGATTTGCTAATATTTGATGTGTTTTCAGGCCAAAACGTTGAAAAAGGATATAAAAGTTTAGCTATTGGCTTGATTTTACAAGACGTTTCCTGCACTCTAACAGACGAAGTCGTTGATTCCGTCATGAGCAGAATTATTCGTGCGTTGACAGAACGGCTGGACGCTCAGCACAGAGGTTAAACATGTCACTGACCAAGGCAGATATCGCCAACCGACTGTTCGATGAGGTCGGACTTAACAAGCGGGAAGCAAAAGAATTCGTAGATGCGTACTTCGAGGAAATCAGGGTAGCCCTGGAATCTGGTGAGAACGTCAAGTTATCAGGATTTGGTAACTTTCAGCTGCGCGACAAAAACCAGCGCCCAGGGAGAAACCCGAAGACCGGAGAGGAAATTCCCATTTCCGCCCGGCGAGTCGTGACCTTCCGCCCAGGCCAGAAACTGCGTGCGAGGGTTGAAGCCTATGTTGGACCCGGGGATTGATAAAGACTTACCGCCGATCCCGGCGAAACGATATTTCACGATAGGTGAAGTGAGTGATTTGTGTGGCGTAAAGCCACACGTTCTCAGATACTGGGAACAGGAGTTCGAACAACTCAAGCCGGTCAAGCGCCGCGGTAATCGTCGCTATTACCAGCGCGGCGACGTCATCATGATCCGCCAGATCCGCAGCCTGCTGTACGAGCAGGGGTTCACCATCGGTGGCGCCCGCCAACGGCTCGAAGGCGACAGTGCCCACGACGATGTCAACCGCAGCCAGCAAATCATCCGCCAGGTGCGCATGGAGCTGGAACAGGTCTTACAGGTCCTGAAACGTTAAACCACCCCCACAAAAGAATTGAAGTAGCGGCCGCAAGGCCGCTTTTTTGTTGCCCCTGCAAAAATCGAAATCTGTACTAAACTCAAGAAGATAACCACAAACTTCAAAAAGGAGGCAGGTCGCCATGTCATCCTTGCGCATTCTTGCAGTTTCATTCCTGCTGGTTTTTAGCTGTATACAAAGCGCCGCCGCTGCCGACGCGGTGGAAACACAGACCCTGGGCAACGGCACGCTGGTCGTGCACATCGACAATAATGGTGGCTTCGGCATTCCTATGCCTGAGCCGCAACCGGACCTGGGCCGCTTCAGAATAATATTTAACGGCATTGACCAGTTTGGTGAAGGCAGCCTGATCCTGACTGACGGACAGTTTGTGTTCAACGGGCGCGCCGAGGATGCCTTCAATGGTACGCAATCGGGTATGACATCTGTCACCAACGCGGTGGGTTTCGGGTTGGTGGACGCAGTCACCGGTAGTGCCTTCAACCCCTACACGCCGGTCAGCTTCAACACGACAGCAAACAACAAATACATGGTCGAGCAAAGCAGTTTTGCTGAGCAAAGCCAGCAATACATTATTTACGTCTGGAAGATCACGAATGTTTCCGGACTGCCGTTCAACGTGGCCAAGGCCATGTTCCTGATCGATTGGGACCTCGGCGACTCCGAGGCGGATTCGGGCATGGGCTGGGATGCCTCGCGACGCATGGTTTACCAACGCGATGGCATTCTGACGCAACGCAACACCACGGCCGGGCAGGCGCTTTTGTGGGGCAGCTCAGACAACTTCCAGGGCAATGCGCCGGGCTATCACCTGGGACTCTTCGACGAAAACGATCCCGATCCATTCCGGGAGAGCCCCGGTAAGCTGCTGAACTACTTTCAGGATCCCAATTCCGCATTTCGTGGCGGCATGAATGACAGCCTTCTCACCGACAAGATAGTTGGCGTTTCGGCCGACCTGGGAAACCTGTCATCCGGACATACTGCTTGCGTGGCGTTTGTCCAGGCGATCGCCGAGGCCGACCTGGCCAACAACACGCAGTCAAATGCGCTCGATAATCTCAGGTCACAGTACGATCGTGCCGTCATCGCCTACAACAGCATCCCGGCAGCATACCGCTGCGGCATCGCCCAGCCTGTGATCAACGCCGGCATGAACAGCGCCTGGGTTAACCCCAACGCACCGCTGCAGGGGCATTTCCTGACGGTGTATCCGGATGCGGGATTGATATTCCAGTCGTGGTTCACCTTTGATTCAGTGGTCCAGGCCCAGGCCATGATGCAATCAGAAGGCCCGGGCACCAAGCTGGAGCAGGCCGCAACCTTTGGCGCCGACGATCAGCGCTGGGTCACGGCGCTGGGTGCCATTGACGGCAACAAGGCCACGCTTACTGTGGAAAACACGTCGGGCGGTATTTTCAACGATAACGACCCGGTGGCCACGCAAGACACCAACTATGGCACCATTACGCTGGAGTTTCTGACCTGCGTTGAAGCGATCATGACCTACGATTTCCCATCCGTGGGCCTGTCCGGAACGGATACGCTGGTGCGCGCCGTGGATGACTCCGAGTTGTGTGAAATGCTGGCATCGCCTTAGCGATGTTGTGAATCCTGCAGGGCAGGGCGGACTTTCAAGCTGGGGCAGGTTGCGTTACCATGCGCGCCTGTTTGAATTCGTCGGGGCGTAGCGCAGCCTGGTAGCGCACCACAATGGGGTTGTGGGGGTCGGAGGTTCAAATCCTCTCGCCCCGACCATCAAACACCTTCCTTGGCCAAAATCTTGGCCAAATGCTTGCAATTCAAGGATAATTCACCTGCTTATGTAATGGATGGCCTTGAAAGCGGGTCTTAGCGGACTGATCTGATGTGTTCCGGGTAAAGAGAATTTTATGAAAACGATAGACAACGTATTGCGCCAGATGCCGGATATCGCCAACGAGGCGCTTCCGGAAGTGGCCGGCCAACTCGAATGGGTGGGCATGAACGAGATCGAGGTACCGGTTCGCATCGAAGATGATGCCGGCAACCTGATCCAGTCCACGGCCATCGTCACGGCCTATGTCAACCTGGTAGACCCGGATGTTCGCGGCATTCACATGTCGCGCCTTTACCTGCACCTCGACCAGGCCTTTGCCGACCGGCCGCTGACTCCCTGTGCATTGCGACAGATCCTGCGCTCATTCCTCGATTCGCACGAAGGCCTGTCGGACCGCGCCCTGATACGCGTGGACTTCGATTACGTCGTGCGCCGCAAAGCCCTGACCAGCGACAACGAGGGCTGGCGCCGCTATCCCGTTTCAATGATCGGCATACTCGAAGGTCAGGAGTTCAGCCTGGAGATGGGCCTCGAGGTGCTGTACTCCAGCACCTGCCCCTGCTCAGCAGCGCTGGCACGCCAGTTGATCCAGGAACAGTTCGAGAAAGACTTTTCCGGGGATGAAGCGGTCAGCTTCCGGCGCGTCCATGAATGGCTGGGCAGCGAGAGTGGCATCGTGGCCACGCCGCACAGCCAGCGAAGCGCGGCAGAATTGCGTGTACGCCTGTTACCGACCTTCACAATGTTCCCGATTGTCGAGTTGATCGATCTCGTTGAAGGCGCGCTGAAAACGCCGGTGCAGGCCACCGTCAAGCGCGAGGACGAACAGGAATTTGCATTGCTCAATGGCAGCAACCTGATGTTCTGCGAAGATTCCGGCCGCCGGATTAAAACGGCATTGAATTCGGACGAGCGCATTCTCGACTACTGGGCGCGCTGCACGCATTACGAGAGCCTGCACCCGCACAACGCGGTGTCGGTCATCACCAAGGATGTCGAAGGCGGCTACGTGGCCGGCGCCGGCGCCCCGGTCAGGGTCGATAACAAGCGCGACTGATTGATTCCCATGGGGCACCCCGGTGTGCGCCCTCGGGTACGCCGTGAACCCCTCCCTGGGGGCTCGGATGAAACATCCCTGTTTCATACGACCCTCGATCGCACAACCGGGATACCCTGCTGACGCGATTCACCAAACCGGGTCGTTCCGGGTACCTTTTTTGTGGGCCTTCGGAGACAGGATGTCGACGAAGAGCTTACAGGGATGTACTTGCAGCGTGCCCACAAAAAACCGGTACCGGTACGGCCCGATCACGTGCAGGTGTGAATGTGTCGCAGATATTGCGGTCAGGGTTGCGGCATCGGACCCACCAGCAATTGCGGGTCCACGCGGCGGTTGAGCCAGCTCATGCGCCAGTCCAGGTGGGGGCCTGTGGCGCGGCCGGTCATGCCAATGCGGGCAATGGGGTCACCGGTCTTCACCTGCTGACCGACCTCGACCAGGATTTCGCTGAGATGCAGGAAGCTCGACGACAAGCCGTGGCCATGGTCAAGAATAATCGTACCGCCAGAGAAATAGAGATCGGGATGTGCCAGCGTGATGGTGCCAGGTGCCGGAGCCATGACCAGCGTTCCGGTCGGGGCAGCTACGTCGACGCCGTAATGCGGGCTTCTCGGCTCGCCGTTCAGGATGCGCTGTGAACCATAGACGCCGCTGATCCGGCCATGGGCCGGCCATTCGAAGCCGGCAGCATAGTCCGCCTGGCGCGCGCGCCGGGCCTTGGCGTTGGCCACCAAATGACGTTCCTCGCGAATCCGTTCAGCAGCTTCGGGGTCCGGCGTCACGGTGCGTGGCGGCAGCCCATCGACGTGCTCAATGTCATATTCACGGGGCATGACCTGCAGGGTCCGGACCTCGGTCCTGTTATCGGCAGGGTAGTGTACGGACAGTGAGCGGCTACCGGTCTCATCGCGGCCAAAACCAATCACAAACCTGCCATCGTCCGACACGATGACCTGCTGCAGATCCAGCCTGACCTCGGTGCCGGGCGGCACCTGTCCAAACATCAGGCCACCCTGGACGGGCTCACCCTGCAACTCCAGGGCGCATGCCGGAATCGCCATGCCGAGCGTGCACAGCAGGATGAAAATGACCCGCATGGCTTAAAACAGGATCTTGATCGACTGGCCGGGGCGAATCACCGTGCGTTGATCGAGGCCATTCCAGCGCATCAGGTCCTTGAGCCTGACCTTGTACTTGCGTGCGATGCTCCACAGCGAATCTCCGCTCTGCACGGTATGTTGCACGCTTGAAGGCTTGTTCGTAGCTGCCGGGGCAGGGCTGTGAAACACGACCAGTTCCTGGCCGGCGCGCAGCTTATGTGGGTCGCTGATCTTGTTCCAGACCTGCAGATCGCGCTGCGAGACCTTGTAACGGCGCGCGATCACCGACAGGCTCTCGCCGCTGCGCACCCGGTGCGTGATGCGGTCCGAAGCGATCAGGCCCGATTGCAGGCGCTGCAATTCGTTGGCCGCGGTGGCGTACAGCGGATCAATCAAAAGCTGCTCGTCGCGCGGCAGGCGCAGTTTCTGGCCGGCGCGAATCAGGTCCCCGTCCAGTCCGTTGGCGGTCCGGATAACCGATACCGGCACCTGGTGGACATTGGCCAGCTTGCCCAGCGTATCACCCGGCTGAACCGTAACCTGGTCCCATTTCATCAGCGCCATGGGCTTGGTTTGTTGCAATGTTGCCTGCAGCTTTTGAGCCCCCTTGATGGGCAATACGACGCGGTGAGGGCCTTCGGGAGAGGTAGCCCAGCGGTTAAACCCCGGGTTCAGCGAAAACACCACGTCAATATCCACGCCGCTGATCTGCGAGATCAAAACCAGGTCAGCCTGGAAACCGGGGTCCACGGCGGCAATCACCGGCGCGTTGGCGGTTGACGGGAATTTGAAACCATAGTCCTCGGCGTCGCGGAACAGGCAGGTCAGTCCAAGCAGCTTGGGTACATAACCCCGGGTCTCGCGGGGCAGGGAAATGTTCCAGAAATCGGCAGGTTTACCCTGCTCGACATTCCGCTTGACGCGCCGGGCCACCCGGTTCTCGCCCGAGTTGTATCCGGCCAGCGCCAGTAACCAGTCGCCATCAAATTTATCGCGCAAATCTTCCAGGTAATCCAGCGCTGCGTGGGTTGAGGCCCACACATCACGCCTTCCGTCGTACCACCAATTCTGTTTCAGACCGTAACTGCGCCCGGTGGACGCGATGAACTGCCATGCACCCATGGCGCGACCACTGGAGTAGGCGAACGGATCGTAGGCCGACTCGACGATCGGCAAAAGTGCGAGTTCGGCGGGCATGCCGCGCCGCTCCAGCTCCTCTGCAATGAAGAAAATCCATGGTTGGGCGCGCTTAAGCACACGGGCCATGTATTCAGGCCGGTCTGCGTACCATTGCGCCCAGTTGCGGCTGATGGCCTGCTCCGAGCATTCCGGTAATTCAAAACGGTGCACCAGGCGTTCCCACACGTTCGGATGAACATGCGGCGCTTCAAGCGGAGATTCATGGATGATTTCCGGTATAACCGGTTCGGGTTCGAACAGGTGTTCGTCAATGGACTCACCGCTGCCGCGCGGCAGATCCTGGTCCACGGCGACGACGATTTCTTCAGGCGCTTCGGGCGCTTCCTGGCCGGTGCTGGCACAGGCGGCGATGAACAAGCTGAGGATTGCGACACTCAAGCGGGGCGACACGGCAACTCCAGATACGGCAGGGCAACTCGTTATTATCCGGCTGACGCACCGCAGGTCAAGTCAGCCCTGATCTTTCCAGTGGCGAATGACGCCCAAAGTTTCGGCGCCGGCCTGCACGCCGGGGGACCTTTTTTGCGCGGCGCGAACGACACTTTCGCAACGCGTTCGCATGAACGGATTGGCTGCAATTTCATCGCCAATGGTGCTGGGCAGGCTTGCTTTTCCGCGCGAGCGCAGCTCCCGCACTTCGGAATATCGTTTTTTCAGGGCATCGTTTTGCGGTTCGACCTTCAAGGCGAATACGCAATTCGAAGCCGTGTACTCGTGGCCGCAATAGACCTTTGTGGTGGCCGGTAATGCCGCCAGTTTGTCCATTGCGGCCTGCATTTGCCCGGGCGTCCCCTCGAACAGTTTCCCGCAGCCGATGCTGAACAGGGTGTCGCCGCTAAACACCATACCGTGCCCGAAAAACGCGATGTGGCTGCGCGTGTGCGCCGGAACTTCGAGCACGTCGAACGACAGGCCCATGTTGTCCAGCCTGGCCCGGTCGCCCTCACCAACGCGCACGGCGTATTCAGGAATGCGTGCATCGTCAGGACCAAACACCAGCGGGTCGTAGCGGCGCTTCAATTCTGCGACGCCGCCGATATGGTCAGCATGGTGATGGGTCAGCAGGATTGCTGCCAGGTCGAGGCCGAGCCGCTTGAGCGCTGCCAATACCGGGACATGATCACCCGGGTCGACGATGGCCGCCAGGCTTCCGCGCTGCATCAGCCACACGTAGTTGTCCGAAAATGCCGCTATCGGGACAATCTTCAATTCGGCTTCAGGCATTTCGTCGCAGGCTCCGTTTTATGTTGAATGGGTATCAATTGACGGCTTATGCTTACCGCTGTTCCGGGGCCTGTCAAATCATCAGCCATGAGCGCGCAATCTGCACAAACCCAAAGCGAGGGCAAGCCCGGTAAAACGGCCATGCTGAATCGCAGGCTGGCCGAAATGCTCAGCCGCGACCGGCCCGGACGCCTGCTGATGTTGTCTCGGTCAAGGGGATCGCTCGCGCTGCCCGCTCCGCCGGCCGCGGGCTGGGTTGAACTGAGGTCGCTTGAACCAGACACACCGGTGCGTTGCGTTGCCGCTGCGCTGCCTTTTGGTGACGGCGTTTTCGACGTAGTGGTTGTCGGTGATGTCCTTGCCGATGGCAACGAGGCGGAACTGCTGGAAGCCGGGCGGGTGCTCAAACCCGGCGGCGTACTGCTGGTCAGCGGCTGCGGCCGCTTGAACCGAACACCTGGTTTGCCATTGCTGAGAACCCGAAAACTGTGTCATCGCCTCGCGCAGCAGGATTTCGATGTGCGCAGCTGTGACATCATCGGGCTGCTGGGCAGAAATTTCATCACCGGGCGGCGCTGGCTGAGGCCGATTGCCGGCTTATCGCATTCGGTGCTGATCAGGGCCCGGCACCACGACGATTCTCCCGTGGTCACGCCACTGCGCTTTGGCGCGCCACGTTCGGCAGGCGTTCGCACCGCGCTCGACAGTGTCAGCCGGGAAGCCGTCTAGGCGTCGCGATGAAAAAAGTGGTGATTTATACCGACGGTGCGTGCAGCGGTAATCCGGGCCCGGGAGGCTGGGGTGCAATCCTGATCTACAACCACAGCCGCAAGGAATTGTCGGGCGGTGCGAAAGACACGACCAATAACCGCATGGAAATGATGGCCGTTATCCGCGCGGTCGAGGCGCTCAAAAAGCGCTGCGAGGTGCACGTTCACACCGACTCGGTGTACGTCATGAAAGGCATGACGGAGTGGCTGGCCAACTGGAAAAAGCGCGGCTGGAAAACGGCCGGCAAGAAACCGGTCAAGAACGTCGACCTGTGGAAACGCATGGACGAGGTGCTTCAGGGTCACGCGGTGCACTGGCACTGGGTCAAGGGCCACAGCGGCGTGCCCGAAAACGAACGCGCCGATGAACTGGCCCGCCTGGCGATTCCACGTAGGTAGGCAATAAAAAGCAGAACACGAAATTCGTGGGAAATTTTTTCAACTTTCCTATTCAGCATTTTCAAATAAGTTAAAATTCCGGCGTTGCACCACAATTGCAGAGACTCCAGTTGCGTCAAATCATCCTCGATACTGAAACCACCGGCCTGGAGCCGGAAAAGGGCCACCGCATCATCGAGATCGGAGCCGTCGAATTGCTCGACCGCCGCCTGACCGGCAACCATTTTCACAAGTACGTCAACCCGCAGCGTGATATCGAGGAAGGTGCGATGGAGGTTCACGGCATCACCACCGAGTTCCTTGCCGACAAGCCTCGATTTGAAGAAGTGGCCGAGGACTTCCTGGAATTCATTGGTGATTCCGAACTGGTGATTCACAACGCACCGTTCGACATGGGTTTCCTGGACTACGAACTGTCGCTGATGGACCGTAGCCGCGAGCCGTTGTCAGCCACCGCCACGGTGCTGGACACGCTCGAACTGGCCCGCGACCTTCACCCTGGTCAGCGTAATAACCTGGATGCCCTGTGCAAGCGTTACGAGGTCGACAACAGCACGCGCAGCCTGCACGGTGCGCTGCTTGATGC
>JABDJL010000090.1 GCA_013002505.1 Lysobacterales bacterium
CAGGTAATCGTAGACTGAGCGGGCACGCTTTTCAGATAGCACCTGGTTGTATTCATCGGTGCCCAGCGAGCAGGTATGACCGAGAATCTGGATGTGCCCGGCAATTTCGACATTGCCCATAGTTCTGATCACCCCATCCAGCGCCGCTCGCGCTCCGTCATTCAGCAACGCGCTGTCGAGGTCAAAGCTTGCAGTGTTGTCCATCGTCACGCGGTTTTCGACCACGTCCACGATTTCCTCGCGCGGCAATTCTGAAGCATCAGGAATCCGTTCAACCGCGACGTCGCGATAAGTGCTGGCGGGCCTGAAACTGCGTCCAAATTCTCCGGTCAGCATTGCGGTGATGCGCGCGTCGTCTTCGTCGATTTCGAATTGTCCCTGCTTGTGCAGTACTTCGGCCCTGACCGCGAAACCAAATTTTGAATCTTCAAAGCGCTTGTCAAGGCTTGCGAATACCGTGACCTGCGATGAGTCATAGTCGCCTTTTTCGTAGTCGATACCGCCACGGAGACGTACCAGCGGGTCCTCGAAGTAACGGCCAACCCTCGCTCCCACACCCCAGTCGTAGGGATGCGCGTAAAAATCGGTTATGGTCTGGAGCGTATCTATGCGCGTGAAAGAATGGTTGTTCAACATTCCGGTTACGAGCAATTCCTGCAGGTCTATATCCTGGCCGATAAAGCGTTCACCTGTGCTTGCCAGGGAGCCATACACGGACCAGAAACGGTTATCGCGTTCGCTGCCACCACCAAATGTGATTTTTCCGTCATCGAATGCATTTCGGTCCGCCGCAAGGAAAAACTTGCGTACCTTGCCATCTGAATATACCGGCTGGCCATTTTCATCCATGCCGGCCTCGACGCCATCGGCCAGCCAGTGGTAGTTAAGTTTAAGACCACCGGCGCTTTCATCACCGAACCAGCCTTCAGCAACCCAGGCGGAATCGGGTTTCTCGGCAAAAGACCAGAAAAACTCTCCGGTCAGGTCGGTTTCACTGCCATAGCCGATGCCAATACGGTATTGGTCCCCGATAAAGCTCATGGCAGCTGAGTCACTGTGCAATGAATCTTCGTCGACTTCCTGCGCAACTGCCGGACAGGCGCAAACCAAACCCAGGAGCGCCCCGAGTATCCGATCTTTATTTAACATGATCTCTTTCCCTTGGAATCAGCCGGTCGTCGTCCGGCCCCACACGCCCCTATTGTTTCAAAAAGCCCGGCTGGCTGCCAATACTATTTCAGCCCGAAAGTGCCTTTCTGGCGGCAAAAGGGAGGCAGACCAACGGCATTGGCTGAATCTCAGCCGTAGAGCCCTTGCTGCTGGATGTACCGCAACACCGGGTCAGGCACCAGGAATCGTGCGGACCGGCCCGAACTGATCAAAGCCCGGATCGCGGATGCAGATACAGGCAGGCTGTCAATGGCGACATTCAACACCCTGCCGGCGGGTGAATCGGCCAGGGACCGGGGGCGGTCAGCCTTGCCGGCAAGCAACACATCCTCAACCGCTTTCGGATACCTCGCCGTATCGCCATGCCGGCTCATGATGACGAGGTGCGCAAGGCCCGGTAACGCCCGCCAACGGTGCCAGTGATCCAGTGAATTCGCGGCATCCTGGCCGATCACCAGCACCAGCGCAGCATCGGGGTACTCGGTCCTGAAATCACTAAGCGTATCAACCATGTATGACGGCCCCTGGCGTAACACTTCACGGTCATCCACGGTAAAATCCGGCCAGTCGGCCAGTGCAAGTCTCAACATTTCGAGTCTTTGGGACGCACTGGCATGAGGCGCATCGCGATGCGGCGGCTGACCGCAGGGCAGGAAACGAAACTCGTCCATATCAAGGGTTTCGCGTATCTCCTCGGCAGCCCGCAGGTGACCGAAATGCACGGGGTCGAAAGTCCCGCCAAGAATAACGATGGAAGGCACCGACATATCGCCCTCAGCCGCAAAGCCTGCTGACCAGCCGGTCTATGCCATGCCACGGATTGCCCTCGGCCCGGCCCTTGCCCTGTCGGTCAATCAGGGACAAGGCTGAAAAAGCATCCAGCAGCGTGTCGTAATCCAGCCGCGCCGCGGCGGCTTTGAATAATGGCTGCCGGCTGCGCCAGATATTCAGTTTTCTGAAGGCGTCCGATTCGCTCCTGCCATTCTCAATCGCCTGCTTGTAAGCCGCCAGGGTCCGCAATTCGCTGTAAAGGGCGCCGATCAGCAGTTGCACGGCCACGCCCATGCGCTGCAAGCCGTTGACGACGCGCAAGCTCGCAGCCAGCTTGCCGGAAAACATGCGCTCTACCAGCAGGAATGCATCAAAGCGTGCGCTGTCGGCCACCGCTTCGAGAATGTCGTTCTCGGTAACCGCGCCCTCGCCTTTGAGCAAAACAAGCTTGTCAATTTCCTGCTGTGCCGCCAACAGGTTTCCCTCCAGGCGCCGCGCCAGCTGGAGCACGGCACCGCGGTCCGGCGCCAATCCCCGTTGTTTCATTCGCCGCTCTATCCAGGCCGGCAATTCTCGTGGACCGACCGGCCATATATCCACGCGCACGCCGGACCTGTCGATTGACGTGGCCCATTTCGATTTACGCGCAGAGGCGTCCCATTGCTCGCAGCTGATCACCAGCATGGTGTCCGGATCGGCGCTCTCCGCCCAATTGGCCAATACCTTGGCGCCCTTCTGTCCGGGTTTGCCGCCGGGCAGGCGCAGGTCAATGATCTTACGCGAGGAGAACAGCGAACCGGTGCCGCCCGTGTCACCTAGCGCATCCCAGTCGTACCTGGCGTCGGCGTGCACGATATCGCGCTCCATGAACCCTTGCTCTTTTGCAGCATCAAACAGCTGATCGCGGCATTCCTGGACCAACAAAGGTTCCGGACCACCAAACAGGTATATCGATGCCAGTCCGCGTTCCAGCGAACCCCGAAATTGATCAGCCTTAATCGGCACCTGAATCAGCTTCCGCTGCCGGCCAGGTGCCGGATGACGAGCCGTGCCAGGCTGTCTGCCATGTTTTGGCGCAAAAACTCCTCTTCTTGTGCTGCACCCAGGATGTCCTGCTCATCGAAACTGATGACCCTGCTCTGTTCAAAGGTGTGCTCGGGCACCAACACCACGCCCTGTGCGTCGAGCAGCCGGAACCGCACCGTGTGCCGGACCCGGTATTCCCGCACCCGGGCATTGTCGCCAATGGTCAGGATTTCTTTGCGCACGTCATTTTCAGGCACCTCCAGGACGGCCAGCGCGTCCTGCTCGACAACGCTGATGCCCTGCTGTTCCAGCATGCCGGAAAGACGCCGGGCGAACTGGCTGTAAGGGTTCTGAATGACCAATTGCGTGGCAGACATCTGCCGGGGCAGCTCGGTCGGCTCCTGGAGGTGAAAGCCGCAGGCCTGCAGCAACACCGCGCCAAGGGCCACCAGGATGGTTGCATGCAGGCGCACCGGACTCACTCTATGGCCACGATGTTGAGCAGTTTGTCGGGAACCAGGATTACCTTGCGAATCGTTTTGCCTTCGACATGGCGCATGATGTTCGGCTCGCTCAAGGCCTGAGACTGGGCTTCTTCCTTGCTGATCCCGGCCGGCACATCGAGCCGCGCGCGCAGTTTACCGTTGACCTGAACTACCAGCGTGACGGAACTGCGAACCCGGGCAGACTCATCCACGACAGGCCAGGCGGTACTGGTCAATGGCGTTGTTTCCCCGAGCACCAGCCACAGTTCTTCACAGATATGCGGCGTGATCGGCGCCATCAGGCGAACAATTGCCTTCCAGCCTTCATCAAGCACTGCCCTGCCCTGCGCGGTCGCATCGTCGAACCTTGCCAGGTGATTGCTCAATTCCATGACCGCGGCTATGGCCGTGTTAAAGGTGTAGCGCCGTTCAATGTCGTCCGAAACCTTGGCGATACAATCATGCACCTGGCGCCTCATGCGACGTTGGCCGTCACCGAGAGACTCCTTGTCAAGCGCATCGACCGGACCGATTGAGGCGTGCCCTGAAACGGAGTGCCAAAGTCGCTTCAGGAACCGGTAAGCCCCCTCGACGCCGGACTCTGACCATTCCAGAGATTGCATCGGCGATGAATTGGATACCGAAAACAAACGCACGGTATCTGCGCCATAACGCTTGACCAACCCAGTCGGATCGATGCCGTTATTGCGCGACTTGGACATCTTCTCGACGCCGCCGATTTTAACCGGCTCGCCGTTTTCAGCATGGACTGCGGCCAGCGGTCTGCCATCCTCACCGCGCTCAGTCCTGACTTCCGCCGGGTTAATCCACGTGGTGCCGCCGTCCTCGTGTTCCCGGAAGTAGGTCTCGGCCACCACCATGCCCTGGCAAAGCAGGTTGGTCGCTGGCTCGGATGAATTGACCATGCCCAGATCACGCATCAGCTTGTGATAAAACCTGAAGTACATCAGGTGCAAAATGGCGTGCTCAATTCCGCCGATGTATTGATCCACGGGCAACCAGTAATTGGCCCGCTCATCAACCTGGGCGTCAGCGCCGGGACAGCAATATCGGGCGTAATACCACGAGGATTCCATGAAGGTGTCAAAGGTATCAGTCTCGCGCTCGGCCGCCGCCCCGCAGGCGGGACATTCGGTTTGCCGCCATTCAGGATCAGCCTTGATCGGTGACTGGACACCCATGAAACTGACGTCCTCGGGCAAAATAACCGGCAACTCTTCTTCGGGAACGGGTACGGCACCACAATCTTCGCAATAAATAACGGGAATCGGACAACCCCAGTAACGCTGGCGGCTGACACCCCAGTCGCGCAAGCGGTAATTGACCTTGCGCTCGCCAAGTCCCTGGCTCTCGAGCCAGTCTATTGACTTTTCAATCGCGGCGCGGTGGTCAAGGCCGTTCAGCCAATCGCTGTTGATCTTCGGGCCTTCATCGGTAAAGGCTTCACCCTCCCAATCATCGGGCGGTTGCACGGTGCGGATGATTGGCAGGTCATGTTGCCTGGCGAAATCCCAGTCACGCTGGTCTTCCCCGGGCACGGCCATGATGGCGCCGGTGCCGTAATCCATCAGCACATATTCCGCGATGAACACCGGAACCGCCTTGCCATTGAATGGATTAAGCACGTGGGCGCCAGTAAATGCACCGCGCTTGTCGCCGCCTTCCGAGGTGCGCTCGAGTTCCGTTTCATTCCTGACTTGCTGGACCAGCGCTTCGACTGCCGCGCGCTGTTCGTCGCTGGTGATGTCACCCACCAACGGATGCTCGGGCGACAGTACGGCGTAGGTCATTCCAAAACTGGTATCCGGACGGGTGGTGTAAACACGGATTGACGGTGTGTGCTCGTCAGGCTGGCCATCAGAATTGCAGATTTTCAGGTCGAATTCGACGCCCTCTGAGCGTCCAATCCAGTTGCGCTGCATGGTTTTCACTGCATCCGGCCAGCCTTCCAGCCTGTCCAGTTCGTCAAGCAGTTCCTGGGCATATTCGGTGATCCGAAGGAACCACTGCGGAATGGACTTGCGCTCAACAACGGCTCCGGAACGCCAGCCGCGGCCATCCACGACCTGTTCGTTGGCCAGCACGGTCTGATCAACCGGGTCCCAGTTAACCTCAGCGTCTTTCCGGTAGGCCAAGCCGCGTTTCATCAGGCGGGTAAACATCAGCTGTTCCCAGCGGTAATAGTCCGGCTCGCAAGTGGTGACCTCCCGCGACCAGTCGTAGGCAAACCCCAACCCTTTGAGCTGCCCTTTCATCTTTTCAATATTGTCGTAAGTCCACGCTGCCGGTGCGGTGTTGTTCTTGATGGCGGCGTTCTCAGCCGGAAGGCCGAATGCGTCCCAGCCCATGGGTTGCAGGACATTCTTCCCCAACATCCGGTGATATCGGCTGATGACGTCGCCGATCGTGTAATTGCGCACGTGTCCCATGTGCAATGCTCCCGATGGGTAGGGCAGCATTGACAGGCAGTAAAACTTTTCCATGGCCGGATCTTCGCTGACCTGGAATACCTGGTCGCGATTCCACCGTCGCTGGATCCGGGGTTCTATTTCTGCCGGATTATAGGGTTGCTGAGCCATAATTTTCGTGCCGGTAGATCACCGGGCACCTGTCAAACCGGAAGCTTAACCGACCACCACGTTTTATAGAAGTCCACCTGGCCGTCGCAAGCCACATAAAAGCAAAAAGGCAGGCGCCAGGCCTGCCTTCTTGTTTTGTTCAACCAGGTTGGTAGAGATTAACCGTCTCCGTCTCCATCACCCTCGGCCTTCTTCTTCAGCTCCTCGGCCGCATCTTCTGCCTCGTCCATGGCGTCATCAGCAGCGTCTTCAGCTTCGTCCATGGCATCGTCAACAGCGCCATCCGTATCGTCCATCATGTCTTCCACGGCGTCCTGGGCGTCATCAGCCATATCTTCGACGGAATCCATCGCATCATCTGCCATGTCACCCATCGCATCTGCTGCATCTTCAAGCGCGTCTCCCGCGTCATCCGCCATGTCAGCTGCGGCATCGCCGGCGTTTTCAGCAGTTTCGGAAATGGATTCTGCCATGCTCTGGTCTTCGTCGCTGCGACTGCATGCGCCGAGCAGCATGACTGATGAAATCAACATCGCCATTATCAGGTACTTAAACTTCATTTCGTGTCTCCCTGTCAGGTGAACTATCAAATACTTCCAATTACAGTTTCGGTGTCGGACCGGTGCTGTGGTGATCCACCGGCCCAGTGACCTGCCTACCATTCTATCGCGACTCGCCCTTCGATTGGCACGGTTTTACTGTTTGTCACACCACCAGGGTAAAAACCTGACCTCAGTGCCTCCACTGGAATTCAGCCAATCCGATGACCATGCTGCCCTCTATCGGCTTTCGATACAATGGAATCAGCATGACAGACATCCATCCAATACTGAATGGGGCGTCCGATTCGTGCGCGGCGTGATGGGTGTGCTAAAAAAATGGTTTCTAAAGCACCGGGGCCTAATTGCGCTTGCGAATTTCGCGAACAAGGCCGGCAATGGCGATATCCGGCTCGCTTTCGCCCCGTAAAGCCAGTCGAACATCCGCAGCCATCGTCTTACCCAGCTCAACGCCCCATTGATCGAACGCATTGACGCGCCAGATGACGCTTTCGACGAAGACCTTGTGCTCGTAAAGCGCCAGCAATGAACCCAGTTGCCGGGCACCAAGCTGGTCCAGCAACATGACTTCGGTCGGCCGGTCACCGGCAAAACTTCGGTGCTGAACCAGCGGGTCATTCTCGCTGGCATTCAGTTCCCGGCGGGTTTGATCCTGCGACCTGCCCCTGGCCAGGGCCGATGCCTGGGAAAGCATGTTGGCCAACAGCTCCTCGTGTGCTTCGGCATCATCATGGTCCGGTCGAACCACGCCTATCAGATTCAACGGCACAATGTCGGTGCCCTGGTGAAAAGCCTGGAACAGGGAGTGTTGCGCGTCGGTGCCGATCTCGCCAAATACCAGTGCCGCAGTTGCACAAGACACCGGTTCGCCGCCCAGCGTTGTGCACTTACCGGTGGATTCCATGATCACCTGTTGCAGGTGCGATGGCAGCAGGCCAAGCCGCAAATCGTATGGAATGACGCCCTGCGCCGGGTAGCCACAGACATTGCGGTGCCAGATCCCGATCAGGGCGACCAACACCGGCAGATTTTCCTGCTTGGGCGCTTGCTGGAAATGCAGGTCCATGTCCCTGGCGCCCTGCAACATCTGCGTAAATTGCTCAGGCCCAAGGCAGGCTGCCACGGAAAGGCTGACCGGCGACCACAGTGAGTAGCGACCGCCAACCCAGTCCGGTAGGTACAAGACGTTCTTTCCAGGAACACCTTGTTGCTCGGCGCGCTCGACGCTGCCGCTGACCGCGAACATCCGCTCCCTGGCGCCTTCGCCGAGCGCGTCTTCAAGCCATCTGCGCAGGCGCTTTCCGTGAATCAGAGTGTCCGGCGTGCCAAAGCTTTTCGAAACCAGTATGACCACGGTGCTTGCCGGGTCCAGCTCGCGCATCAGCCGTTCCCTGAGATGGGCGTCCACCGAGCCGACAAAGTGAATGGCCGGCCCGGCGCCGGGGCCCAGCGCCTCGTAAACCAGGCGGGTTCCCAGCAACGAACCGCCAATTCCGACATGGATGATATTGGTCACCTCGCCGCCGTTGGGCAGTTGACCACGGTGCAGAGTAGCGGCCAGTTCAAGCATTGCCTCCTGCGCCTTTTGCAGCCGACTTGCATCGTCACCTGGAAGGTGTTGATGCAACTCAGGTGTGCGCAGGGCCATGTGCATTGCCGGCCGATTTTCGGTGATGTTGACGCGTTCCCCTGCAAAAAGACTGGCGCGCCATGCCGCAACACCGGAACTGCTGGCCAGGTCGAGCAGCATGTCCATTGCATTCTGGTCAATGCGCACCCGTGAGTAGTCGTACAGGATGCCACAGGCATTGGCGCTGAACTGCCCGAATCGCGCCGTGTCTTCAATCAACGCAGCTAGACCCGCACGGGACAAATTTATGTTGTATTTTTGCAACATTGCCAGTTGTTGTTGCAGGGAATCAACATCAGCCTTTGGCCCGTCCGAGGTGGTTTTATCGCTCATGAGATTTGGAAACTCCCTGTCAATGGTTCGCTCAATGGAAAGCCGTTATCTATGAAACATGAATTGTCAACGCCAGATAAACAAATCTATCTATATGATTTAATTGAAGTAAGTATTGAGAAGAAGTGCTTTTGAGAGGCCTAAAAAAAAGCCTCTCCCCCGTTAGGAGGAGAGGCAGGCTTTTGGAGTGATGTACCCGTCTTTCGCGCCCTGCGACCTTGGTATTCGTTGCAGTTTTACCAAGGATGGTTGTAATAATACCACTACTTTTCACAAATGCCAACCTTTTACCACGAATATTTTCAATATCACAGCACTGCTCAATTGGTGGATTCAAGGGCCCAGTTTCTCAATAACATCATGCTTATCCCGGCTTGATTCACGGTCCAGGCGCCGCAGGCAGCCAGCGACGGTTCCGCGGCCGGGAATCACCAAATCCGGCTCCAACTCGGCCAACGGAATGAGAACGAACCGTCGCCGGTGCATACGTGGATGCGGAACCCTCAGTTCCGGCAACACGTAAATTTCTGAACCGTACAATAACAGATCAATATCGATGTTCCGCGGCCCCCACCGGCGTTCTTTCCGGGTTCGGCCCAGGGCCGATTCGGCCTTCAGAAGCACGGTAAGGGTGTCTTGAGCACTGAGCGTTGTCTCGAGTTCTGCGACAGCGTTGAGGAAATCCGGCTGTTCAGAAACACCCCAGGGACTGGTGCGGTACATGGCGCTGCAGCGTACCACCCGTATCCCGGGATGGATGCCTAATTCAGCCAGGGCAGAAACAATCAAGGACCTGCTGTTGCCGAGATTACTGCCGAGGCCGATCCAGGTATTCATGCATTGGCCCACCCGGGCTCCTAGTTGTTGCCGGCCGCCGGTTTGCGGTTTCGGGAACGCCTTCGAGGCCTGCGTTTGCGCCGCGAATGATGAGCCGGCGCCGGCTGACCTTTTTGCGCCTCGGTCCAGAATTCAGCCAGTGGATGCAGTGATTCATCCTGCTCGGCGCGCAATAGAAGGAAATCATAAGCGGCCCGGAAACGCGGCTGGCGCAACACGCTGTAAACCCGCTTACCGCGTGTGCGGGTGAAGCGAGCCTGTATTTCCCAAATTTGGCGAGTCACTGCACTGAATCGCCGCGGAATCGCCGTACGCCTGACCTGCAGGCCGATCACTTCATCGCCGGCGCGTTCGAGCGCCTGCAGCGGCGTCATGTCGCCTTCCATGTACTTGGCCGCACGTTCCTCTACCGGCTGCCAGAGCAGGGCCGCAAACAGGAATGCCGGGGTCACGGACTTTTCTTCCTCGACGCGTTGATCCGTGTTTTTCAGAGCCGCCCACAGCAAAGTGCCGGTTTCCGCCTTGCCATCCTGGGTTGCCCGCAACAGGGGCAACATTACCCGCGTCAGTCCAAATCGTTGCAATGCTTCGAGAGTCCGCGTGCCGTGGCCAGTAAGAAACAACTTGCACATTTCCTCGAATAAGCGGGCCGGGGGGATGTCTTCCAGTAAGGGTGCAAGCTCCGCAATGGGCGCACCAGTGTCGGGATGAGGTTCCACGCCCAGCTTGGCTACGAAACGTGCAGCGCGAAGCAGGCGAACGGCATCCTCGCGGTAGCGGGTTAGCGGATCGCCAATCAACCTCAGGCAACGGTTCGACAGGTCCTCGTAACCTCCGGTGAAATCCCTGATGTCACCGCTGACCGGGTCCATGAACAGCGCGTTAATGGTGAAATCCCGCCGGGCGGCATCCTCTTCAAGCGTTCCCCAGACGTTATCCCGCAGTATTCGGCCGCTTTCGTGGGTATCTGAAGACTTCGCCTGTTCAGCGCGAAAAGTCGCCACTTCAACCAGCACACCGCCGAGGCGCACATGCGCCAGCCGGAATCTGCGGCCAATCAGGTGTGCTCGTGGAAATACGACCTTGACTTCTTCGGGCGTGGCATCCGTCGCGACATCAAAATCCTTTGGTACCTTGCCGAGCAGAAGGTCGCGCACGCTGCCGCCCACGATATAGGCTTCGTAGCCTGCCTGCTGCAGACGGCGCACCACCTCGGTCGCATTGGGGCAAAATTGCTGAACCGGCACACCGTGCTGGTCAGCGCTTATCGTCAGGGGTTTGATGATCTTATAACCTGCTATTGTGGAATGGTCGTTTTGCCGGGGGACAGCTACTCACTCTTGTTGAACGCAAAGCCGGCGCTAGTTTAACATGTGCCTCCGTTTTACATGCTGCTCCCTTCGTCTAGCGGTCAGGACGCCGCCCTCTCAAGGCGGAAACACGAGTTCGATTCTCGTAGGGAGCGCCAGACCGGATCGCGATACCCAGGCGGACATCATTTTATGACATTTGTAGTGACCGAAAACTGCATCAAGTGCAAGTACACCGATTGCGTGGAAGTGTGCCCCGTAGACTGTTTCCATGCCGGCCCCAACTTCCTGGTCATCGACCCGGAAGAATGTATTGACTGCACACTTTGCGAGCCGGAATGTCCAGCTGAAGCCATCTATCCCGAGGACGACCTGCCCTCTGGCCAGGAGCATTTCATTGAATTGAACGCCGAATTGTCACTGCTCTGGCCGGTCATCACCGAAGCTGAAGAACCGCCGCCGGATGCCACCGAATGGGATGGAAAGCCGGGCAAGCTGGAATTGCTGGAACGCTGAAAAACGTTAGCCCAGCCGTTCCATGAAAATCCCCAGGATGTGTTCCGCGGCATTACTGGGTGCCTGTCCGCCACCCCTGGCGTCGAGATACACGCGCGTTTCATCATCGTCTTCCTGCAGGCGAACACGATAAGTGCCGGAATAATCGGGGCCGAATTCTTCGCGCCAGAACATTAACTTGCCAAAGAATCCTTTCTCCCTGGGCAGGCGAACATGCCGGTAACTGAACACGTGGCCCGATTCGTCATCACGCTCAAGCAACTCCATGCCGCTTCTCGGGATTGCAAAACGCAAGCGGCGCATCACGCTTTCAGGACTGTCCTTGACCGCCAGGTACGCACCGGACGATGACCAGGCTATGTAAGCATTTGCTTCGCCGCCACCCGCCGTCACTGCTGCTCTGGGCGGCATGAAATCAATTTGGCTCGGAGGCGGCAATTCCATGGGCTCGACCCGAATCAGAATCGGGCTGACCTGCCGGGGCGCGTCGAGGTCATCAGGAACTTTCAACGGCTCGCCCTCACGGCCCGCCATATAGTCCGGTTCGCGATCTCCAAACAAGCTGCAGGCCTGCAATGCGGCCATCGAGAGTATTGCTGCTCCCACAAGTTTTATCATTTTCTTCATGTGTTTCGTGATCGCCTGTTCAAATCAAGTGCAAACGGGCCAGGCTCGATCTGGCGCGTTCATGATGCCCGGCATCGAGCGGTACGAGGGGCAGGCGGATGCCTGTGCCAATCAGACCCATCTCGTGCAGCATCCATTTTACCGGAATAGGGTTGGATTCGAGTGCCAAAGCGGCATTCAGTTCCCGCAATTCGTCATTCAGCTGTGTGGCGTTTTGCGTGTCCCCGCTCGTGGCATACCGGCACAACGCCGAAAATTTACCAGGCACGACGTTTGCAGCCACCGAAATTACGCCATCAGCACCATTGAACATGGCCTCGCAACAACTCCCGTCATCACCGCTCAGAATTGCGAAGTTACCGGGACATCCTTCGACCAACTGCTTGATCTTGTCGATGTCCGCCAGTGCCTCCTTGATGCCAACGATATTCTCGTGCGCAGCCAATGCGATGACCGTTTCCAACGAAAGGTCTACGCCTGTTCGTGCAGGCACGTTATACAGCACCACGGGAATTTCCACCGCATCGGCGACTGATTCAAAGTGTGCCCGCAGGCCTGCCTGTGGCGGGCGATTGTAATACGGCGTGACCACCAATGCCGCATCGGCACCGAGTTCGGCCGCCAGGCGGGTCATCTCGGTCGTTTTGGCTGTATCGGCAGACCCGGTACCCGCCACCACCGGTATGGCGCCATCGAGATGCGACACCGCCGTCGAGAGCAGGTGCTGAAATTCGGACTTTTCAATCGCCGGCGACTCGCCGGTTGTGCCCGCAACGACGACTGCCGACGTACCATTACCGCAGTGCAGGTCGAGCAAGCGCTTGAAAGCGCCGACATCGATCCGGCCCTGTTCATCCATCGGGGTGACCAGCGCGACAATACTGCCTGCGAGCATAAGGAACCTTGCGGTGAAATCGAGGCGCAATAGTACTTGCGGACCCCGGGACTGACAAGTATCCTGCTGGCAGAGGCAGGCCCGCTGCCGAGTGCCATCGCAGCACGGTTTTTAGGTTTGAAAAAGGAGTGTCCATGGTCAGCGTCGGTAAGCGCGTTGCAAACTTCACACTACCCGCCACCGGCGACAAAGCACTTTCCCTGGACGATTTTCGAGGCACGAAGCTCGTCTTGTATTTTTACCCCAAGGACAACACGCCGGGCTGCACACGCGAAGGCCAGGAATTTCGAGATGCTTACCCGGCATTTCAAAAGTCCGGCGCCGATATTCTAGGCGTATCCCGCGACAGTGTCCGAACGCATGAAAATTTCTGCACCAAGCATTCCTTTCCATTCCATCTGCTTTCTGACACAGATGAAAAACTGTGCGGGCAATTCGATGTCATCAAGGAAAAAAACATGTACGGGCGAAAATACATGGGCATTGAGCGAAGCACGTTTCTGATCGATGAAAAAGGGGTTTTGCGCCAGGAATGGCGCAAGGTTCGGGTTCCCGGACATGTTGACGAGGTGCTCGAGGCCGTCCGTTCGCTGGGCTGAACCCGTCCCGGTCAAATCACAAGGAAGCCGTAAACTCTATGGGCAAGAACAAACGGCTGTACGTCGTTGACACAAACGTGCTGATGCACGATCCGACATCGCTGTTTCGCTTCGAAGAACATGATGTCTTCATTCCGATGATGGTGCTGGAAGAACTCGATGCGGCCAAAAAGGGCCTGTCCGAGGTTGCGCGTAATGTGCGGCAGGTCAGCCGGTTCATCGGTGAGATGATGAGCCGGCAACATGCCACGAGCCTCGATGAAGGCCTCGAATTGCAGGTCCCCGAAGGACTCGAACTGGCCAACGCCAGGGGTAAATTATATTTCCAGACCAGCATGCCCGACTCCCACTCCAGCCTGTTGCGTGACGGGTCCTTCGCCGATAATGAAATTCTCAGTACCGCACTGGCGCTTAAAGAGACGCTAGACACCCAGGATGTGATCCTGGTCTCCAAGGACATCAACCTGCGCATCAAGGCCGCCATCCTCGGCGTTACAGCCGAAGACTATTTCAATGACCGGGCGCTGGACGATCTGAGCCTCCTTTACCAGGGCATGACCATCGAAGACGATTCGTTTTGGGAGCGTTATCCGCAGGTCGAATCCTGGAGCGATAACGGGCGGACTTTCTACCGCCTGCAGCGCCGGCCGGGTGACGACTGGTACCCGAACCAATGCCTGGTGATCGGCGATGGCGAAGGAATCGAGGCGCTGGTCACCAGTGTTACCGGTGAAGAGGTGGTGCTGCGCCTGGTCACGGATTACCTGTCCGGGAAACACGCGGTGTGGGGCATCCACGCCCGTAACCGGGAGCAGAACTTCGCCATGAACCTGCTGATGGATCCGGACATCGATTTCGTCACACTGATGGGTACAGCCGGAACCGGTAAGACCCTGCTGACGCTGGCGACCGGGCTCGCGCAGACGCTGGAGGATAAGCGCTACAGCGAGATTATCGTCACCCGGGCGACGGTTTCGATTGGCGATGACATCGGATACCTGCCGGGTACGGAAGAGGAAAAGATGACGCCCTGGATGGGCGCCCTGACCGACAACCTCGAAGTGCTGATCCAGCCCGAGGAAGGCGGCGAGTGGGGCCGCGCTGCAACCAATGACTGGTTGACCAGCCGCATCAAGATGCGCTCCCTGAGCTTCATGCGCGGGCGCACTTTTCTGAACAGACTGGTCATTATTGACGAGGCGCAGAACATCACGCCCAAGCAAATGAAGGCGCTGGTGACGCGGGCCGGCCCCGGCACCAAGATGGTCTGCCTGGGAAATGTCGAGCAGATTGACACCCCGTACCTGACCGAAACCACATCAGGCCTGACTTTTGCAGTGGACCGGTTCAAACAATGGGATCATGGTGGGCACATCACCCTGCGGCGCGGTGAGCGCTCGCGCCTTGCAGACTTCGCGTCAGACGCCCTGTAAAACGCTACAAGGTATTAGGACGCTTCGGCCGCTCCCGGTTCGGCAGCTTGCTCGTTACCCGTGGCGCCAGCTCGGGGCCATGCCTTCAGGACAGCCTGCACGACAGTCGCCAGTGGAATGGCGAAAAACACACCCCAGAAACCCCATAACCCGCCAAACACCAGGATGGCGACGATGATTGCCACCGGGTGAAGGTTGACCGCTTCGGAAAACATCAGCGGCACCAGCACATTGCCATCCAGTGCCTGGATGATGGCGTAGGCGATCATGATCTGGCCAAAATCCCAGCCCCATCCCCACTGGAAGAACCCAACCAGTGCAATCGGCAAGGTTACGACCGCCGCACCGACATAGGGTATCAGCACGGAAAACCCGACCAGCGTTGCCAGCAGTGCGGCGTACTGCAGGCCCAGGGCCACGAATGTCACATAGCTGACCGCGCCGACAATCACGATTTCGCCCGCCTTGCCACGTACATAATTGGCAATCTGACCCTCGACCTCGACCCACACCGAAGTGACCAGGCCGCGCTCATTGGGCAAGTAATTGACAAACCACTGGATCAGCTTTTGCTTGTCTTTCAAAAAGAAAAATACCAGCACCGGGACCAGCACCAGGAAAATCAGAAGCCCGACGGCACTGGCGACGGACGCCAACGACCAACTGACGAGCGACTGGCCCAGCCCGGCGAGTTCACTTCCCACGCTTCGGGTAATGCGTTCGATCTGCTCCTCGTTAACCATCTGAGGGTATCGCTCGGGAAGCTGCTCAAGCAGCGCCAGGCCCTGGTTGATGTAGTTCGGGAATTGCTGCACCAGTGCCGACAATTGCGAAGTCAGCATCGGTACCAAAACGAATAACAGGAAAATCAGCGTGGCGAGGAAAAACAAGAACACGATAATGACCGCAGGCAGCCTCGGCATGCGGATTTTTTCCAGCCTGTAAACGGCTGCTTCCAGCAGGTAGGCAATAACCAGGCTGACAAACACCGGCGCGAGATAGGCGCCGAGGCCAAATACCACGATGACGAAAAACAGCAGGAAAACACCCAGGATGACTACCTGGGGGTCTGAAAAAGTACGTTTGAACCAGGCCCTCAGCAACTCCACGCATCAATCCCTGGCGGCAGTCCGCCCCGTGCAATGATCAGAATCGGGGCTTCCTGGCAGATCAGAAATCCCAGGTCCAGAATGCTTCAAGTTCGAAGTTCTGGTCGAGGTCATTCGTCGTTACGCCTAGTACGTTTCCGCCGAACGCGTATTCGGACGGCGCATAAGCGGCATTGATGTTGAACCTGCCGCTGTCGCTAAGCTGCCGGCTGAAGCCGAGCGTCATGGCATTGTCCGCCAGGTCGCTGTCCAGTGCCTGGCTCAGGGAACGCGAGGTTGGCAATGGTTGAGATCGTGAACTGAGGTCCACGAACCATTCGGTGTTGCTACCATTGCTCCAGGACCAGCCAACCGAGTAAACGGTCAGGTCATCCCAGGAAAACGTCGGACTTGTCGAGTCACCCAGCTGGGAAAGGAAGCGGTCGGGCAAGGTGCGGCTGGCAAAAGCACTTACATCGCTGTAAAGCACTCGTTCCACTGAAAAGTTCAGCCACGAATTGCTGCTCGCCTGTAGCGCGAGGCCCAGGCTTGCCCGCGCGGGTATATCCAGGTCCGCAGGCTGTGAATACACGCCGCGGAAATTGGCGAACTCTTCCATGTCAATGCGTGACTGGAAGCCGGCGTCGATGGCCATTCCGGGCGCCAACTCACTGCGCACGGCCAATCGCACACCGGTGCCGAAACCGGATTCCTGGTATGGCGAGTATGTGGGCGACTGCAGGTAGTTTGGCAACTCGCTGTCAAAGGTGCGCATGCCCAGGCTGGACACACCGAAACTTTGTTGCGCGAATACCGCGGAAACGCCCAAAACGTGGTAGTCATTAAGGTCATGCACGAGGCCGGGGGCGAACAGCTGACGCTCCAGGCCAAAACGCTGGGTCAGGGTTTCCTGCCCCGCGTTGAGGTTTCCAAATTCGTTGGTGAAATTCCATTCCAGCTCGAATTTCAAAGATGAACGCGCCGGCAGCCCCATCAATTCTTCTGCGAATGCCGGGAGGATAATCACCGACTCGTAGTCCATCCAGCTGACATTCATCGGCTGGACAGTGGTATCAACAAGGAATTCAGGCGTCAGTTCGCGCGCCAGGTAATCCTGCCACGGACCGAGCTCGAAACCGAGCACATAAAACGGTGTCAGCCCGGTCCCGCCGGCGGTGAAGTGAGCCATCGGAAGGCCTGAAGGCTGGGCAGCGGCGAGCCCGGGAAGAATTCCCGTCACCAACAAAGAAGCCTTGAACAGCCGCATTTTCATCCCTGTAGCCTCTGCTCCCACAGTACCCGCAGTTTCACAGGCTCAAATATGGCAGGAAAACAACACCGTGTCAATGAAATCAAGGTTTTGCGTCCAATCAGAACAAGCCGGAGAAATGACCAGTAAAAAAATTATATCTAATTGTTTTTATTATACTAATTGTTATTTTAGCCCGATATTCCAGGCATATGTGCCGTGCCAGCACTGTGTATACCTGCCGTTGCCGCGTTGTATTGACGCAACAACCCCCGGTGAAAATCAACTGTCGTGGTGCTGTATTGCCTTACAGCCGCTCGATGATGGCGTCCGCCATGCTTTCCGTGGAGCCGCTGCCACCGACGTCGGGTGTGACCCGATCGGCGGCCGCCAGGGTCGCACGAATCGCTTCACGCAAACGCTTCGCCTTGTCTTCCATACCGAGGTGCGACAGCATTTGCGCCGCGGCCAGCAACAGGGCACATGGGTTGGCAATTTTCTGACCCGCAATATCCGGGGCTGAACCATGAACCGCCTCGAACATCGCTGCGTTTTTACCAATGTTGGCGCCTGGCGCCAGGCCCAGCCCGCCGACCAGTCCGGCACACAGGTCAGAAATAATGTCCCCGAACAGGTTGGTGGTCACGATGACATCGAATTGCCAGGGATTCATCACCAGCTTCATACAGCAGGCATCAACAATCATCTCTTCGCATTCAATGTCATCATATTTCTTGGCCACTTCCCTGGAAACATCCAGGAACATGCCGGACACAGTTTTCAGGATGTTGGCCTTGTGCACAATGGTGACCTTCTTGCGGCCTTCGCGGCGCGCCAGCTCAAAAGCATAGCGGGTGATCCGTTCACATCCGTGCCGGGTCACGACCATTTTCGACTCCGCGGTCTCTCCGTCATCGGAAATTTTTGAATCAGCGGCCAGGTAGGCACCCTGGGTGTTTTCGCGAACCGTGATGATGTCGATATTTTCAAAATGCGACTTCGTTCCAGCCATGGAAATGACCGGCCGGACATTGGCATACAGGTCGAACTGCTTGCGTAAGGTCACGTTGATCGAACGAAAGCCCTTACCGACCGGGGTAGTCAGCGGGCCCTTGAGCAAGACTCGCCTGTTGGTGATGGAATCGAGGGTCTCCTGTGGAATCAACTCCCCGGTATTTTCCAGCGCAGCCAGGCCGGCCTCCACAAATTCGTATTCGAGTCCTGCGTCAAGCGCATCGAGCACCCTCAACGTCGCTGTCATGATTTCTGGCCCGATTCCGTCACCTGGAATGACGCTGATGATTGTGCTCATTTTTCCGGCCTCGCCGCCGTGCATTGCTCGAACGGCGCATTATAGAGCCTTGCAACATCAGCGGCACGAACTGGTGGTGAAATTTACCGGGCTTTCTAGATGCAACTGAGCGGGATGGGCAAGCCGCCATAGCGGCTGCCCTGGCGGACAGGGCCTTCCGGAAACAGCTGGTACAGGGCCCGGCTGTTGGCCCAGGCACCACTGCCGCGCATTTTGAGGCGCGAGACCAAAACCCGCATCGGTGACTCGATGCCAAATTCATCGAAATATTCACGCAAGATCTCAATCACCAGCCAGTGTTGATTGCTGAGCTCGATTCCATCCTGCTCGGCCATGCGGTCTGCGACCACTGGTGACCAGTCATCCCGGTTCCGGAGATGTCCGTATTCGTCGAGCGGCAGCACATCACCATTGCCCACTTCCAGGCTGTCGTTCATTTCCAGCTCAGCGTGTGGGTATGGGCGGTAACCAGCTCTGTCCATTGCGCATCATCCACCAGTTGCACGGGCAGGGTTTGTGCCCGCTGCAGCAAGCCTCGCGCGTCGACATCCGCGTGCAGGGCCAGCAGTCGAACTTCAGAACTGAAGCCAGTTAGGTCGCCCGCCAACGCCATGACGCCGGCATCGGCCAGCAACACGGCATCACCCTGCCGGACAAATTGACGGCAGGCATCAAAGCTGCCGGCAGATCCAAGCACGAGGTGCAAATTGCTGTCCATCAGAGCACCACCACGCGGTCGCAAGCCGTAAGCCGTTTGGCCATGTCACCGGCGTTGGTTTCGCGACAAGCCAGCAGCGAATCATGCGTGTCCAGAGAGCCCGGGACCGCATCACTCGCTTCAACCCAGGCGCGAACCGGCCCCAGCTCAGGCAGGCTTTTCCAGCCCTTCCAGGTACCCGGTAATCCGGCACTGGATGGCTGCTTGGCGCCAACCAGGTGCAGCGCGCCATCTCCAATGAAAAATAGCTCCAGGTGCCAGCCATCGAGCAGGGCTGCCATCACCAGGTCGAGCGCGTCGCGGCCCGAGCGTTCCGCGTACGGTGCTGACCGCACCAGGCAGCCGAGGGTTTTTGAAGCGGCCATCAGAAGCTCACCATGCGGTCACTTTCGCCAGCCAGTTGCCACCACCTGGCCAGGCCGGCCTGGCTTGCAACAGTGTTGTCAAATACCGCCTCCGGAACCCGCCTTGCGCAGTCAGACGAGCACAGCAGCAATTTGAAACCCCGGCGTTCGGCCAACTCGGCCCAGGCCTGCTTCATTGGTGGCAGGGAGTCATCCGATAGCGGGCCCTCAAGCATGTTGTAAATGCCGTCGCCGCGGAAGTAGACGGCTGATATGTCATGCCCGGCAGAACCGGCCGCTTCGACGAATCGCAGCGCTGTCGTTGCAAGCGACGAACCCCAGGGGCTGGCGTTGACCATGATAATAATGTTCATAATTCTTCAATCGGAATACCCGGTTTAGCGGGTAAAATGGTACCTCGCCCGCGGGCATTGATGCCTGTTGCAACATTGACGGGTTAGACTATCCGGAGTTTTTAAGAACCGGCCCGTGAAAAAACTGTCTCAAGCTGGGTCAGGCAAGTCTCAAGGAAAGCATGATCACGGTCAAGCACACACAATCCATCCTGTTGCGCACGCTGCTCGCCATGGCCATTGCCCTTTGCAGTCTCGCGAGCGTGGCGCAAACGGACCGCATACCGCTGCCGGATATGGGCAATTCCGCCAGCGGAATCCTGTCCCAGAAGGAGGAACGGCAATATGCCCAGGCGCTGCTGCGCCAGATGCGCGCTTTGGACGTACTGGTTGACGACCCGCTGATTAATGACTATTTCCAGTCCATGGGCTTCAGGCTTGTGGCGCAAAGCGACAAGCCCGACAAGGAATTCCACTTCGTCGTGCTAGACGAATCCCGCATCAATGCATTCGCAGCTCCGGGTGGCGTCATCGCATTGCATTCGGGCCTGATTCTGGCGGCCGACAACGAGCACGAGGTTGCCGGCGTGCTGGCACACGAAGTCGCTCATATTACCCAGCTGCACCTTTACCGCGCCCTCGAAAGCTCGCAAAGAATGACCGTTCCCATTGCGCTGGCGATGCTCGGGCTGATCCTGGCCGGCGGGGGCAGTGGCGAAGCGGTGCAAGGCGCACTAATGGGCGGAACCGCCATGTCGCAGCAAATGCAAATTAACTTCACCCGTCACAACGAATATGAAGCTGATCGAATCGGCATCACGACCCTTTCGCTGGCCGGTTACGACCCGGAGGGCATGGCTGGTTTCTTTTCGAAGCTGCAGCGCCTGACGCGCCCCAACGGGGAAGGCCCGCCGGAATTCCTGCGTACGCACCCGGTCAGCGTCAACCGGATCGCAGAGGCGCGTAACCGTGCCCAGAATATGCCGCGCGTACAACCTGGCAACGGGCTCGATTTCCTGATAATGCAATCACGGCTGCGGGCCATGGCCGAATCCAAGCCGGTTGACGCCATTGCCTGGTTCCGGGACCAGCTGGACCAGGGGCACACTCAAGCCCGCGACAAGGCGCTGAAGTACGGGCTGGCCATTGCCCTGCAGCGTCACACCGAGTACGACGAAGCCCGTGCGCTTCTGCAGGAGCTATTGGCCGAGGAGCCGGACCGCCTGGCCTATCAATTACAGATGTCGGACTTGTACCTGGACGAGGATCGCGACGAATACGCGATCGAAATACTGGGCAGCCTGTATCACAGCTTCCCAGGTAATCACGCCATTGCGATGCAGTACGCCAAGGCACTGTTGGCCAACGAAGATCCGCAACGCGCCGAAACGGCGAGCATCATTCTACGTCAGCAAATTCTTTACCGGGATGAAGACCCCGCACTGTTCGCCTTGTATGCCCGCTCAGCCAACATCGCCGGCGACAAGGTGCGCGCCACCGAGGCGATTGCCGAATCCTATTACCAAAGGGGCGGCATCAAGGAAGCGATCGAGCAACTGGAACGCCTGACGCAAAAGGAAGACCTTGATTACTACGAGCGTTCGAGGGTATCTGCGCGTCTGATGGAAATGCGTATCGAGATTGCAGACATGCGGGACGGCGAACGAAACAGCTGAATTGACCTGCCGGCAGGGCCCCGCCGAGCGCGATACTCGAACCCAAGTTGCTGTCTTTTT
>JABDJL010000099.1 GCA_013002505.1 Lysobacterales bacterium
GTCAGGGGTCAGGACTTCGTCCATCAGGCGCAGTTCGCCGTTCTCATCGAGCCCAAATTCGAACTTGGTATCGGCAATGATAATACCGCGTTCGCGGGCGTAATCCCCGGCCTCGCTGAAGATGCGAATGCTGATGTCGCGTACGCGGTTGGCCATCTCTTCACCAACCAGTCCGACAATGGTTTCAAAATCCACGTTTTCATCGTGCTCGCCAAGCGCCGCCTTGGTGGACGGTGTGAAAATCACCTCGGGCAAGCGGTCAGCCTGCTGCAGGCCGGCAGGCAGCGAAATACCGCAGACCGAACCGTCGCGTTGATATTCCTTCCAGCCCGACCCGATGATATAGCCACGTACAATGGCTTCCAGCGGCAGCGGCTTGAGCTTTTTGACCACCACCGCGCGCGGTTCGAGCAGCGCAGCCAGGTGCGGGTCCGAAATGACGTCTTTGACCTTGATGTCGGACATGTGATTGGCAACGATATGTTGCGTGCGCTCGAACCAGAAGTTTGAAATCCGCGTCAGCAGTGCGCCCTTGTCCGGGATCGGGTCAGGCAGGACCACGTCAAACGCAGATAGACGATCCGAAGCCACGACCATCATGTGGTCTTCACCCACGGCGAAACAGTCTCTTACCTTGCCCTGGTAAATCAACGGAAGTTCAGTGACTAGGTCCGAATGGTAGCTGGCTGGCATTTTTTATCCTCGGTTAGATGCAGGACTTATGGCTGCGGATTTTGCGAAGGCGCAATTATATACTTGCCCCGGCAAATTTGAATGATCAGGGTTGGGCAAAGAGATGCAGGGCGCAGGCAAGCGATGAGCGATACGTTTCCAGGCATACCCCGCCACTGGTGGGGCAAGATTATTGGTGCCTTCCTGGGGCTGCTGAGAGGCGGACTTTCGGGTGCGATACTCGGCGGTTTCATCGGCCACTTCATTGACCGGGCCGTGCAGGGGCTTTCCGGAACTCACAGCACGCGGCACGTGTTTTTTCGCGCATTGTTCTCCGCGTTGGGCCACGTCAGCAAGGCCGATGGGCGGGTCACGCAGGCCGAGATCGAGGCCGCCGAGGCGCTGATGCAACGCCTTCAGTTGACCGATGATGAGCGCCAGATGGCGATTCGTTGTTTCGAGCAGGGCAAGTCGCGAGATTTCCGCATCGAGAGTGAACTGCGGCCCTTTGTTCAGCACACCATGATTCGGCCTGACTTGCGCCAGATGTTTGTCGAAATACTGCTCGATGGCGCGGCGGCCGACGCCACGATCAGCGGTGCTGAGCAGGCTGTGCTGGCCCGTATCTGCAGTATTCTTCACATACCGGCCGAGCTGTTTGCAGCCATGATCAATGCGCGCCGCGGCGGCGGCCCCTATCGACGCGCACAGCCTGGCAAGCGCCAAATGCCCCTGCAGCAGGCCTATGCTTCGCTGGGTATTGCAGAGTCGGCCAGTGACGCCGAGGTCAAACGCGCTTATCGCAAGCTGGTACGCCAATATCATCCCGACAAGCTGGTGTCACAGGGCCTGCCGGAAGAAATGATGGAAAAGGCCAAGGACCGCGTTCGCGAGATCAATGGCGCCTACGAACAGATCAAATCTTCCAGGGGTTTCAAATAGGCGGGGGCGAAAGAAATGCCCATCCAGGTCAATCACGCACGAAGCGCGCAGTTATTTTTACTCGGACCCCATTCTTGCTTTACTCTGGCACCTGGCTCTGACCCCTTAACGATTGCCCAGCGCTGAGATCAGAACATGAAACAAAAAACCGTGATCGCCCCTTCAATACTGTCCGCAGATTTCGCGCGCCTCGGTGAGGACACCCAGGCGGTGCTCGATGCCGGCGCCGACTGGGTGCACTTCGATGTCATGGACAATCATTTCGTGCCCAACCTGACCATCGGACCGATGGTCTGCAAGGCGCTTCGGGACTATGGCATTACCGCCCCGATTGACGTTCACCTGATGGTTGAGCCGGTAGATGACCTGGTGGCGCATTTTGCAGACGCCGGCGCCACGCTGATCAGCTTTCACCCCGAAGCATCCAGGCACGTGGACCGGACCGTGCAGTTAATCCGTGACCGCGGATGCCAGCCCGGCCTGGTGCTGAATCCGGCAACCCCGGTGCAAGCACTGAAATGGGTGCTCGACGAACTGGACCTGGTGCTGTTGATGTCGGTAAATCCCGGTTTCGGCGGACAGGAATTCATCGAGTATGTGCTGCAGAAAGTCGAGAAAGTCAGGGCCATGATTGACGCGTCAGAGCGCCGTGTGCGGCTCGAGGTGGATGGTGGCGTCAAGGTGGACAACATTGCCCGTATACATGCAGCCGGCGCCGACACCTTTGTCGCAGGATCGGCGATATTCGGCAGCGAGGATTACGCGAAGACCATCGCTGCAATGCGCGCCAACTCGGGCGGGTAGCGGCGCCACAACATTTTCCGGCCGGGGGCGGCTGCGCATGCGGGCAGGCCCGCTAACGATCCAAAAACAGGGAGAACTGTTGTGGCCGGCCATGAATTGAAGCGCGTGCTTGGAAAAGGGTTTTCCATGGCGGCCTGTGCCGGGCTCATCATTGGCCTTGGCATTCTCAGAACCCCTGGCGAGATCGCGACCTCGGTCCAGGATCCACTGGTCTACATGGCCCTGTGGGTGGGTGGCGGTGTTATGGTGCTGTTGAGCCTGGCCGTGGCGGCCGAGTTGATCGCCCTTACACCCCGCTCTGGCGGCATCTATGCCTTGATCGCTCATGCCTACGGTCGCTACCCGGGTTTCCTGATCGGCTGGACAGACTGGGTGGCCAATGCGGCTTCAGGCGCGCTCAAGGCGGTGGTCGTGGTGGAATACCTGGCGCTGCTGAATCCGGCAATTTCAACTTATACGATGGAAGGCGCATTGTTGGTGACGACCTGCTTCGCCCTGTTGCAACTTGGCGGTGTCCGCCTCGGGGGCGGTGTCCTCCAGGCCGGCGCCGCGATTGTCGGTTTTCTGATGCTGTGCCTGGCGGGCAGCCTTTTTTACGGGGGGCTGACCATTGATGTACCAGCTCCGCTAAGGAGTGCCGCTGTGCCCGGTGGAATTACGAGCTGGGGCTTGGTTGCCGCAGCCGTGGTGTTCACCTATGACGGCTGGCTCGGCGCCAGTTATTTCGGGGGCGAAATTCGTGGTGGCGGACGCATGGCGGCAATTGGCAGTATTCGGGGATTGCTGGTGGTCATTGCCATTTACCTGGGGCTTAACGCAGCGCTTGTCTTCAGCGTGCCACTGGCCTCGCTACAGGGACATGACCTGGCGCTGGCGGGTGCGCTGGAACTCGTGTTTGGCCCCGGCGCGGGCCTGTGGATCATCCTGACCGCGATCCTGATTCTGCTCGCCCACCAGAATATCCAGTACATGGTGGGTACCCGAATCCTGTATGCCTTGTCTGTCGATGGCATGGGCGCGTCTAGCGCGACGGCAATCAGCAATGGCGGTACGCCGGTTGGCGCCCTGTTATTCAGCTGGTTACTGACCTGCGTGCTGATCATGGCGGGCGGCTGGGCCTTCCTGTTAAGTATGGCAACCCTGCTGTGGATGATCATGTACGTGGCCATCATTGTCGGGGTGTTTCGTCTGCGCGCGACCGAACCCGCTGCAAATCGCCCCTACCGGGCGTGGGGATTCCCGGCCAGTGGCGTGGTTTGTGCCTTGTTCTGGGTGGCCGTATCGTTATTCGTGGCGATTACCGACCCCAGGTCCAGCCTTTACAGCCTGGCACTGGTGGCCATATCGGCGCCGGCCTACCTGTGGCTCAAACGCAAACGCCACCTTGAACCCCAGATCAAGGTAAGTGACTGATAAGTATGGATTAGTTCATGCAAACTTTGACATAAAGTCGATTTTAGTGTAACATGCTGATTCTGCTTAATTATTCGTTAAACACCAAATAAAGGAATTCCCTCATCGATATTCAGACTGGCGAACACATACACCACCCCCACCACGGTATCGGCAAAGTAGAGTCCATTCGCAAGCGCAGCTTCTGCGGCCGCGACGAGGCGACTTATGCTGAGGTTTATTTCGAGCGCGACGAATTGACGCTGACGATGCTGAAAAACGACATGCCGGACACCGTCCGCAGTTTGATCACCACCGTTGAAGCCAAAGAGCTTTTACAGCTCATCGAAACCTGGAAAGGCAAGCCCAAGAAGCAGTGGAAGGCACGTGCCGATGCGCACCTGGCGACCATCGAAGGCGGCGACCCGTTCCAGTATGCCAAGGCATTTACAGAGCTCAGCCGGATGGCCGAGGATGAAGAACTGCGTCTGCGTGACCGGTCCAACCTCCAGCAGTCCCGCGATCTGCTGATTGAAGAACTGGCGCGAGCTTTGAAGAAAACGCCATTGCAGGCCGAGAAGCTGATCCAGAAGGCGCTCGACGCTTAACAAACCAGCGACCGGCATTTGTTGCCGGCGAAACGAACAACACAGGGGCGGGCCAATCCGCCCCTTGTTGTGTGTGGCTCAGAATTCCCTGGTCTTCCCTGGCTGATGGCGCTGACCCGGATGGTGTAAACCGGCGTACCCCTGTGGGCCGCTCAAAGCCTCTCATCCGGAAGCGGGTTTCCGATGGCAGTAACAACGTAGCGCAGTGGCCCTCCGGCCGTCGGTGAATCAAACGGATAACAGGTCACCAGGCTGATTCGAGCCCAACGCGGGTCCAGTGACATTTCCTGTGTGCGCGAATCGATTACTTCGGAGTACCCGGCCCGGAACACGCGGGTTTCGTCGCGAGTCGCCAGGCGCAGCAAGTCGCCATCCTGCAGGTGCCTGATCCAGTTGAAATGCGTGTCGCGATGTCCGCTCAGAATGAGGTCCGGCGAGGAAATTTCGGTCAGTGTGGCCGGCCCGAAAGCCAGGTTGCGCCCGGAAGCACCCTCGAGCACGAATTGCCGGATACCGAGGCGCGGTGCTTCGAGCACCGCCACCGGCCGAGTGTCGGCCCAGGGCCATGGTCTTACATCTGTTGATCCTTCCAGTGAGCGTTGCCACGCGCGTGCCATCAGCCATTGCGCCAGTTCCGCCTTGGCCGGTATCCACAATGCCTGCAGCAATAAAAATGCGGCGGTGATGATCACCGCCGCAAGGGGCCATTTTCTGCTGAGCCGGATCAAATTGCAGCGTCAACGGGTCGTCCGGTTTCAGCGGACAATGGCCGGCGAGGGCCTGTGGAGGCC
>JABDJL010000182.1 GCA_013002505.1 Lysobacterales bacterium
CTGCAGGTGGCCGACCTGGTGCTGGACGCCATCAAAGCGCCAGACTGGGTGTTGCAGGCACTGTACTGCTGGCCACGCTCGGCTTTGTCGCGGCTGTCATCGTGGCCTGGGCCTACGAGGTCACGCCCGAAGGCATCAAGCGGGAGAAAGATGTAACGCGCGACGAATCAATCACGAACCAGACCGCCCACAAGCTGGACCGTCTCACGATCGCGCTGGTCATCGTCGGCATCGCGGTGGTGGCCGCTGACCGGTTGATTCCGGAAGAGGGAGTACCGGGGTCAGAACCCTTTTCTCAACAAACCGCTGATAAGACGGATGAGCCGAAAGAGGCGACAGGGACCCGGGCCTCCCCCGACCCCGCGCCCGAAAAATCGGTTGCCGTGCTGCCCTTCGTCAACATGAGTTCCGACCCGGAACAGGAGTTTTTCTCGGACGGGATTTCAGAAGAGATTCTCAACGTCCTCACCCGCATCCCCAACCTGAAGGTCGCCGCGCGCACCTCCAGTTTCCAGTTCAAGGGCCAGAATCTGGATGTTGACGAAATCGCCATGAAATTGAATGTGAACCACATTCTCGAGGGCAGCGTACGCAAGGCCGGCAACCAACTGCGCATCACCGCCCAGCTGATCAAAGCCGAATCCGGGTTTCACCTGTGGTCGGAGACCTTCGATCGTGAATTGAAGGACGTGTTCGCCATCCAGGACGAAATCGCCAACGCCATTGCCGTCGAACTGCGGTCACGGCTTGCCGGGGAAGCACTGCCGGCCAGCGCAACCGTGGACCTCGCCGCCTACGACCTGTACCTGCGGGCACGCGGCCTGGTGGCGACACGCGACCAGGCCGGACTTTTTCAGGCCATCGACCTGCTGCAACAAGCCATCGCGATCGAACCGGACTACGCCTCGGCGATGGGCACACTGGCCAAGGCCTACATGGTGCTGCCGTGGTTTTCGACCCAGGTGGCCACCGGCGAATCGCGCGAGAATGCCAGGACCTGGGCTGAACGGGCACTGGCCATAGAGCCGAACAACCCGGACGCCCTTGCTGCGCTGGCCATCGTGACCAGCGAGTCCGACATGAACCCGGAAGCGGCGCTGGAACTGGTGCGTCGCGCCGTCGAAGCCAACCCGGGCGATATTGCAGCCAACAATTTCTACGGCGATCTCGCGCTGAGAACCGGCGACCTGGAAACGGCACTTATCTACGAATCCAAGGCCGTGGAACTTGACCCGCTCAGCGCCGTTCACCTCACCGACCTGGGCAACCTGTACGCGCTGAAGCACGACTTCACCCGCGTACTCGAAATGGCGGAGCGTGCGTTGGAGCTGAACCCCGGATTCGGCCAGGCCACACGCATCCAGTTGATTGCCTGGTTTGCCCTTGGGGACATCGAGTCCCTCGAGAGTGTGAATAGTAACCTGCCCCCAGGCACGGAAAATGTACGTCTGCACCCACTGGGCGTGGCACTGAACCTTGATATCGCTCACGGGCGAACGGAGGCGGCACGCCTAAAGCTTGACGAGCTCAAAAACCTGGTGATGACCGGCGAATACTCGCCCATTTCCGTGGCATTCAATGCCGTGTTGTTCAAGGACTTCGATACCGCAGGTGAAATGCTGTTGATGGCGCTTGAGCAAAACGACGGCACCTGGACATATCCATTTTTTGTAAGGCTTCCGGAGCAAGCCCCGGAGAGCGAGCCCTGGCAGGAGTTCTGGTCACAGCCCGGTCCACAGCGCCTGGCCAAAATTCGCCGGCGCAACGGCCTGGACCCGCACGTGCCGGGCTTCGGCGAAACAGTACCATGAGTCTCTACACTGAACTGAAACGCCGCAACGTCATCAAGGTCGCGCTGGCCTACCTGGTGGCCTCGTGGCTGGTGCTGCAAATCACCGATGTGCTGATGTCACTGCTGGGCCTGCCCGGGTTTGCCGGAAAGTTCGTATTCCTGTTGCTGGTGATCGGATTTATCCCGGTGCTGGTGTTCGCCTGGGCCTACGAGGTCACACCCGAGGGCATCAAGCGTGAGTCCGAGGTGGATCGTGCCCAGTCGGTTACCCAGGAAACCTCTGCGAGGCTGAACCGAACGACGATCGTGCTCCTTATCGCGGTTGCAGTGATGGTGGTCGTCGATCGCTTTGTGCCGGAAGAAGGGGAAAAGGGGTCAGAGCCCTTTTCTCAAGAAGCAAGCGAGCCAGCTAGAGAACCGGCGGAAAAGACAAGGACTCCGACACCTACCGACACGCCATCCGTCGCCGTGCTGCCATTCGTCAACATGAGCTCCGACGAGGAGAATGAATATTTCTCCGACGGCATTTCCGAGGAATTGCTGAACCTGCTGGTGGACATTGACGGCTTGCGGGTGCCATCACGCACGTCCAGTTTTGCCTTCAAGGGCCAGAGCACGGATATCCGGGAGATCGCCCGGCAACTGAACGTCAACCACATCCTCGAAGGCAGCGTACGCAAGGCCGGAAACCAGGTGCGCATCACCGCGCAGCTGATCGACGTCACCACTGACACGCACCTTTGGTCGGAAACCTATGATCGTGAGCTGAAGAATATTTTCGCCATCCAGGACGAAATCGCGAACGAGATCGTGGATGCCCTGCACCTGACGCTGGCCGGCGCGCTGGATTCAGCCGCTCCCACCGAAAACATGGCTGCCTACAACCTGTACCTGCAGGGCCGCTACCACTTCCAGCAACGCGGGCCGGCCCTGGCCAGGGCAGAAGAATACCTGAAGCAGGCCGTGGAGCTGGACCCCGAATTCGCAGAAGCCTGGGCGACGTTGGCACTGGTATACGTGATGAAACCCAATTACCTCGGAGCAGCACTGGAAGAGGTGGAGCCCCTGGCCCTCGAGGCCGCGCAGAAGGCGGAATCGCTGGACTTGAATCTGGCCGAGCCGCTGATGGTACGTGCCAACCTGGCCGCTAAGCGTGGCAAGCTGCTCGCCCAGTTCAAACAGATGGAACAGGCGACCCTGAAGCAACCAAACAATGCACTCGCTCGCACCTGGTGGGGGATTACCTTGTTTGAAGGAGGCTACCTCGAAGAATCCCGGGCGCAATTCGAGCAGGCCATGAAGGACGATCCGGTGTCAGGCCTGAATGCGGACTGGCTTTCCCGTGTCGTGTTTATCCAGGGCAACCAGGAACGCGCCGAGGAGCTGGCCTCTCGTGCCATAGAACTGGGCCGTTGGGCCGCATTCTTGACGCTTGCCCACATTTACCTGGACAACAATGATTTTGACGCCGCACGGGACTCGCTCGAAGTCGTGCAGTACGATCCTTTCAAGCGGGTGTTTGCCCGGGTCATCGACGCGCGTGAAAACCCCTCCCGCGAGCCGGAAGTCTATGAAACCCTGGCTGCCGTCAAGGCCGAAGGCGACGATCCCGGCTCATTCATCACGTCAAGCATCAATTTCTACCTGGCCAATGCGGAGCGGCTGTTCGAGGCAATACCAGAAGCCATCTCCTCGGATGCAACCGTTTACACGGGATTTTGGAC
>JABDJL010000127.1 GCA_013002505.1 Lysobacterales bacterium
GCCCTGGAGGCGTTCAGCAATTGAGCGCTGGGTCTTCAGGTCGACTATGGAGTTGAGTTCCTTGCTGATGTCGACCATCTGGGAAACCAGCGCCTCGGCGTTTTCGCGGCGTGCTTTTTCCTTGACTTGCAGGATTATGGTGGCGACGCCCAGTCCCAAAATCACCGCCGCGGCTGCGCCAAACAGCACCTGGCGGATACGACGGCGCTTCATTTCCCGCTGCCTTAATTCATCCAGCCGGACACCGAGAATGCCCGAAACCAGCTTCAACCTGGCCAGCGTTTTCCCATCGGCCCAGTCGCGGGGATCGGCAGCCAGCGGTTCGGCAATCTCTTCGGTTCCGGATTCGAACAAGGCGGGCGGAAAACAGGACTCTTCCGGGTTCCTGGCCTGGGGGTCCCCATCAACGATCATGCAATAGATCCGTTCACCCCGGCCAAGCGCACGGAACACCCGGATTTCTTCATTGACCCACTTCGACGCGGCCGCAGCCGGAGAGCACACGACGATCAGCGACTCCGATTCATCCAGTGCTTCGGACACGCGATCGCTGAGGCTGGCGCCGGAAGAGAGCTCGTCGCGATCACGAAAAACAGGGTAAAACCTGGCCGGAACCTCGCCGTAGCGTGTTGTGCGGCCGACCAGCTGACGGGGCAGCCGGTAGGACTCCAGTGCCTTGTGCAGCCAACTGGCCCATTTTTCATCGCGATGGCTGTAGCTGATGAACGCCTTGTATCGAAATCCGGTCATGTTTTAAAACCGTGGCGCATCCGGTCGGAACCGGGGGCGGCCTTAATGCTCCTTTGTCACGAGATTCAGTTTCACGACCCGGTCGTGCGGCCCTGCAAGGCACCCGGTCGCTGTTCCGTGGTCCAGCCCCCTGCGGCAAATATACCAGCAGCGATGTTAATAATCGAAGCAATCCTGGCCGGCCAGGAGTTGCCAAGCTTCAGGCCGGATTGAAACTGATTCATAATAGCGTCTCACCAGACCCGGCCGACAATAACCATGCACTGCTCCGTTTATAAATCACCCCGCAGGGAATATCTTTACCTGTACCTGAAGGAGGAAGCCGCGCTGGAAGATATTCCAACGGAACTGGCCAGGGTGTTTGGCGAGCCGCAGTTTGTCATTGATCTTGAATTATCACCACAACGGCCCTTGGCGCAGGAAGACGTGGAACAGGTCATCAGGAACCTGGAGGACCAGGGGTTTCACCTGCAAATGCCGCCCGGCGAGGACAAGGGAGATTTACTGTGAATCACATCCTTTCATGCTTACTCGTCTACACCATGTTCGCCATCGAACCGCTTGAGGCGCACGAAGATGACCGCCAGGAAGCCCTTTGCGAAGAAACCATCACGGTTTTCCAGGACGTTTCGATGATTGGGCGAAAAGACCGCCTGGCGTCCAACATCACCAGGAAACACGATGAAATGAACGCCCGCGGCTGGCGCTTCGTGGACATGGAAATTTACGTTGAAAATGCCGACCTCGAGGGCGCCTTTCTGACCTACAGCCGGACCGTGCGCTGCGGCGAGAAATCGTGATGCCAGCCCGGGTCAAATCACCCGGTTGACCGGCTGCCCCCTTTCGAAAGCCCTGATCGTCGCGGCAATCTGGTCCAGCAAGGCCTGGCGCGCTGATTTGCTGGCCCAGGCATTGTGCGGTGTCACGATGAGGTTGGGAATGTCTTTTGCCAGCAACACGTGATCTTCCGGTGGCGGTTCAACCGTCAGCACATCGACCGCCGCGCCGGCGATAATACCGTCATGCAGGCAGGATACGAGGTCCTCCTCGACAACAATTCCTCCGCGGGCCGTGTTAATCAATACCGCGTTGCGCTTCATGCGCTGCATCATGGCCCGGTCGAACAGCCCCCGGGTTTCATCAGTCAAAGGGCAGTGAATGGTCAGCACATCGGCATGAGCGACGACGTCCTCGAATGCCAGGTGATCGGGCCGCGGCTTACGCCCCCTGCGCTCGGCGACCAGCACGTTCATGCCCAGCGCCTTCGCCATGCGCGCCACGCTCTTGCCCAGCACGCCGTAACCAATCACGCCGAGGTTCAGGCCCGCGACCTCGCGAATCGGCATGTCCATCAGGCAGAACTGTTCGGCCCGGCTCCAGTCGCCGGCCATGACACGATCCCTGTAAAACGGTTGCGATGTGAGCAGGTTCAGCATCAGCGTGATGACATGTTGCGTTACCGAAGCCGTCCCGTAGTCAACCGAGTTGCAGACCGTGACCCGGTTGCGTCGCGCCGCTTCCAGGTCAACCACGTTGGTCCCCGTGGCTGCGATCACGATCAGCTTCAGTTCCGGCGCCGAGGACATCTCGGCATCCCCGACAAAACACTTGTTGCTGACTACGACCTGCGCGTCTTTGATACGCGCTGCTGCCTGGTCCCGGCTTGTACGATCGTGCCATTGCCATGCAGAAATTGCAGTTTCGAGCCTCACACGGTCCAGGTCTCCCTGGTCCACTGAGCCGATATCAAGAAAAACACCAGGTTCCAGCGACATGATCTGTTCCGTAATGCTCCGGTAACTGAAGTGCAAGCAGGATTCTACCGCGCCAACAAAAAAGGGCCGCAATGCGGCCCTCTTCAATCATTGACCGGCCGGTCAACGCGAAACGGTGGCCACGCTGACACCCGCCACGCCGACGGCCTCTGCGGCATCCAGTATCGTCACCAGCGCATCGGTTTCCGCATCCGGGTGAGCTGCTACGATCAGGGTTGAATCGGGTTTCTCAGCCTTTTCCCGTTCGAGGTTGGCCTGTACAGCCTTGCGCTCCAACAAGCGGCCCTTGAGCGTGATGTTCCCGCTACCGTCGATCTTGAGGACGATGGGGCCCTTCTTCTGCTCGACCTGCTTGGGTGGAGCGTTGGACGGCCGTGATACCTCGAGACCCTTTTCCTTGATAAAAGAAGTGGTCACGATGAAGAAAATCAACATGATAAACACGATGTCGAGCATCGGTGTGATGTTGATTTCCGCCTCGTCGTCGCCTCTGTGTTTTCTGCGCATAACTTTGTCTCTTCTGTGCTTCGCCCTGAAAACTACGAAGCCGGGGGCACAGAATACTGATTCCGTGCGGGTTTGACCAGTGTCTGGCTATTCGACGGTCACTGACTTGGCCAGGTTACGGGGCTGATCGACATCGGTTCCTCGCGCCACGGCGGCATGATAGGCCAGCAACTGCAATGGAATAGTCAGCACCACCGGGGCCAGGAAGGGTCCGCCCGTATCAAGTTGCAGGATGCGGCCGTGGCGTTCACTAAAACTGGCGCCGGCGCCATGGTCCGCAATGACGTACAGTTCTCCGCCCCTGGCGTGTACTTCCTCAATATTGCTGACCAGCTTTTTCAGCAGGTTGTTGTTTGGCGCTACCGCCACGACCGGCATATCGTCATCGACCAATGCCAATGGGCCATGCTTGAGCTCACCGGCCGGGTATGCCTCCGCGTGAATATAGGAAATCTCTTTCAGCTTCAGCGCACCTTCCATGGCAATCGGGTAGTGGCTGCCACGGCCCAGGAACAGGGCGTGATGCTTGTTGACAAAGTGCTCCGACAGTTGGGCAAAATCATCATCCAGGTCCAGCGCACGGTTAAGCAGCTCGGGCAGATGGTTCAGGTCACCCACATATTCCTCGTAAAGCTCGTCCTCCAGGCCGTTGGCCTGTGCAAGCTCGAGGACCAGCAACTGCAGGGCTACCAGTTGTGTCGTGAACGCCTTGGTCGAGGCAACCCCGATTTCGGGACCGGCCCGTGTCATCAGCACCAGGTCTGCCTCGCGAACAATCGAGCTTTCCGGCACGTTGCAAATCGCCAGCGTCGTCAGGTAACCCGCGCTGCGGGCGTGTTTCAACGCGGCCAGCGTGTCTGCCGTTTCACCGGACTGCGAAACGCAAACAAACAAGGTCTTATCCGGCACCACCGGCCGGCGGTAGCGGTATTCACTGGCGACTTCGGCCATGCAGGGAATGCCGGCCAGCTGTTCAAGTTGATACCGGGCAACCGCACCCGCGTGGTATGAGGTACCACAGGCCACGATATGCACATGACGAACTTCACGCAGCATCTCACCAGCGTTGACTCCGAAAATGTTGGGCAGCACGCGCGTTGCGCTGATGCGGCCTTCCAGTGTCTCGGCGACCGCTTGAGGCTGCTCGAAGATTTCCTTCAGCATGTAGTGCGGGTAGTCACCGCGCTGCACCGCGTCGGCATTGAGGTCGGCGGTCTTGACCGGCCGTTCAACCGGTTGACCTTCCTTATCGCTGACCGAGTAGGACTCGCTGTCCAGGCGAACAACATCGCCCTCTTCGAGATAAACAAACTGGCGTGTCACCGGCAGCAGCGGGTAAATATCCGATGCCAGGAAGTGCTCCCGGTCACCGATACCCAATACCATCGGGCTGCCCTGACGGGCGCCAACCACCACTCCAGGCTCGGCGGCGCACACCACGGCTATGCCATAAGCACCCTTCAGTCGACGTACAGCGCGTTGAACCGCGTTATACAGGTCGTGGCCCTCATCCATCAGGTGCGCGACGAGGTGCACCATAACCTCGGTGTCGGTCTCAGACGTGAACTCCCGGCCCTGGGCGATCAACTCGGCGCGCAGTTCTTCGTGGTTTTCAATGATTCCGTTGTGAACCAGCGCAACCTGGTCACCGGCTGACATGGGGTGGGCATTGCGGTCGCTGGGCACGCCATGCGTGGCCCAGCGGGTATGCGCGATCCCGCAGACCCCCTTGACCGGGTGTTTTTCCAGCAGGGACTCGAGGTCGCGAACCTTGCCCATGGTCCTCTGCCGGTCAAGGATGCCGTTGGCCTGCATGGCGATGCCGGCAGAGTCATAGCCGCGGTATTCGAGCGCCCGCAATCCCGAAATCAGGATGTCCTGCACCTCGCGGTGCGCACTGGCTGCAACAATGCCGCACATATCGCTACGCGATCCCGGGCGACAGGTGACGGGTGACGGGGGGCTCGCCAAGGCGGGCGAAGCACAACGCCAAATCACAAACCACTTGCTGATGTTCAGTCATTCAAAAAATTCCTGCTTCGCTTCGCGTTCCTGTTTTCTGTTCGTACTGTAATCACCACTGCCTTTAGCCCCTTACCTTCCATCGCCTGTCACTTGTCACGCGTCACCTTCCTGGGCCTTTTCCAGCCATCGATGGTCACCTGCTTTGAGCGACTCAAGGTCAACTTGTCTTTCGGTGCATCCTTGGTGATGGTGGAGCCTGCACCGATATTGGCGCCGTCGCCAATCTTTACCGGCGCAACCAGCTGCGTATCCGACCCTATGAACACCCCGTCACCAATTTCGGTGCGGTGCTTGTTGACGCCGTCGTAATTACAGGTGATGGTGCCGGCGCCAATATTGACGTTCCGGCCGATGTTGCTGTCGCCCAGGTAACTCAGGTGGCTTGCCTTGCTGCCCTCCCCCAGCGACGTGTTCTTGATTTCGACAAAATTACCAACCCGGGATGCCGCACCCAGTTCGGTGCCCGGCCTGACGCGTGCAAATGGGCCAATATCGCAGGCGCCATGGGTGCGAACACCCTCGAGCACGCTGTACGCATGCACGCGCGTTCCTGGTGCCAGCTGGCAGTCACGTAATACACAACCCGGGCCAATCGTGGTTCCATCCCCGAGGATGACATTGCCTTCCAGCACTACATTGATGTCGATAAAGACATCCCGGCCCGGCTCGACTGCGCCGCGAATCTCGATGCGCGCCGGGTCTGCGAGGCGAACCCCTTTCTGCATGAGTTCATCGGCCCTGCGCTGGCGCAAACGGGCCTCGAGCTGGGCAAGCTGGGCCCTGTCGTTGGCACCGGCGAAATCACCGGGCTCGCCGGCCATTACACCCTCGATCACCGTGCCGTCGGCACGTGCCGCCGCCACCACGTCTGTCAGGTAGTACTCGCCCTGGGCGTTGTCGTTACGCAGTGTTTCAAGCCAGGCACGGAGCCGGGTCGCAGCGGCGATGATGATCCCGGTGTTGACCTCGGTGATGGCCCGTTGCCGCTCGCTTGCATCTTTTTCTTCGACGATTGCGCTTACCGTGCTGTCGTCTCCACGAATGATCCGTCCATAGCCTCGCGGCTGAAGCATTTCCATGGTCAAAACGCCCAGTGCCGTATCCGGCAGCCCCAACAGACCTTCCAGTGATCCGGGCCTCAGCAATGGCAGGTCACCGTAAAGCACCAGTACGCGGCAATCTTCCGGCAGTTCAGGCATGGCCTGTTGCACGGCGTGACCGGTTCCAAGTCTCTCGTGTTGCGCCACCCAGTTGATATCCGGATGATCCAGCGTCCCGGGAAGTGCTTCGTGCTCGGGGTTATAGACGATATGCACCTGAGCCGCGTCGAGACGTGCCGCTGTGTTGAAGACGTGTGCCAACATGGAAAGACCGCCCACCGGGTGCAATACCTTGGGCAGGTCAGACTTCATACGGGTGCCGTCACCGGCAGCCAATATAATGATGTGTAACGGCAGGCTCATGAATATCCTGGACTCATGGACATACAGATTGTGACAAGGCCAGACAGTATAGCGGTAAGCTCCTGCGCACTCTATCGGGTTTGGTGCCCGAATTATGGCTTTCCAGGGGTGTTTTACTGCCGTCATTCATGCCTTCGGGGCGGGTCAGGCGGGTGATCCGGGCGCTCGTATCGCTGGTCTTTCTCGCGACCCTGTCCATTTCCGCTGGCGCCACGGTTGAGCGCCAGGTGCTGGGCTCCGACCGGCAATTGATACTTGAGGGTGCACCGCCCATTCCAGAAAGCCTCGACGATACGCTTTCCCGCTTTCACGACACCCGTTCGACGCTGTTTTCTGGTTGGGCGCCCGATGGCAAAGGCATCCTGGTCAAAACCCGGTTTGGCGGCATTAACCAGTTGCATTTGATCACGCAGGCCGAGGGCAAAAAGAAGCAACTGACCTTCATGGAAGAGCCCATTGGCGAGGTGACTCGCCAGCCAGGTGGGTCCTTGATTGCTTTTGCCATGGATGAAGGTGGCAGCGGATTCGATCACATTTTCCTGTTAAATCCCGAGCAGGGATCGGTGCAACGCCTGACCGATGGGAAATCACTCAATAACCGAATGGTCTGGGACAGGCAGGGTCGGTTGCTCGCTTACCGTTCAACCCGGCGCAATGGCAAGTCAAATGACATATGGATCATGGATCCCAAGCAGCCCGGGCAGGCGAGACTCGTGTTTAAAGCCCGGGATGGAGCCCTGTGGAAACCAGTTGACTTCAGCCGTGACGGCAAAACGCTCCTCGTTCAGTACTACGCCGGTATCACCGACTCTCGTATTTACCTGCTCAACCTTGAGAGTGGCGCGCTCAGGCTGCTGGTCGGGGACGAGGTTAACGCCACCAGCAACGTGGCGTCGGGGTTCGATCACCAGGACGAAAGCGTGCTGTTTGTCACCAATCAGCGTGGTGGCGCCGCTGAGATAGGGCGGGCGCCCCTGAGCGGTACTGAACCGGTAGCGTACATGCGCCAAACCATCACCTGGGATGTGACCGAGTTCAGGCTCAGTCCTGACCGTAGCCGAGGTGCATTCATCACCAACGAGGAAGGAATAAGCCGCCTCTACCTGTTCGACCCCGCGACCATGAGCGCCGCCAGTGCCCGTAAAGTGCCCGACGGGGTCATTTCATCGCTCGGCTTCAGCCCCTCGGGCAACAGGCTGGGCCTGACCCTGTCCTCAGCGAGAAACCCCAACGATGCATTTGTTCTCCGGCTGGGTAAGAAACCCCTGAAGTCAGGGCGCATCAAGCGCTGGACACAAGACGAAGATGGGCTGAATCCAAGGCGCTATGTCGAACCGGACCTGGTGCATTACCCGGCGCCGATGCTGACCAGCGAGCGGACGATCCTGATGCCGGCCTTCGTATATCGCCCACGCGGGCGTGGGCCGCACCCGGTCGTCATCTACATTCACGGAGGTCCAGAGGGCCAGTTCCGGCCATCATTCAACAGCACGATCCAGATGTGGCTCAGTACGTTGAAAGTCGCCGTCATTGCGCCCAATGTGAGGGGCTCGCTGGGTTACGGCGAACGATACCTGTCCATGGATGATGGCGTCCTGCGCGAAAACTCCGTCCAGGACATCGGTGCGCTCATAGAATGGATCGCCGGGCAGAAGGAGTTTGATGCCTCGAGAATCGCCGTGTACGGCGCAAGTTATGGCGGCTACATGGCGCTGGCCAGCAGTGTACATTTTGGCGACCGGATCAAGGCGGTGGTTAACCGCGCCGGCATCAGCAATTTCGTGTCCTACCTTGAAAACACCCAGGGCTATCGCCGGGATTTGCGGCGCGTCGAGTATGGCGATGAGCGGGACCCGGAGATGCGCGCTTTTCTGCAACAGATATCGCCATTGAACCACGTTGATCGAATCGAGACCCCGATGCTGATTGTTCAGGGCCAAAATGACCCGGTCGTACCGGTTTCAGAATCTGAGCAGATCGTCAATGCGCTGCGCTCACGCGGCCTTCCCGTTTGGTACATGAATGCGCTGAATGAGGGTCACAGCTACGAGAAAAAGGAAAACAAGGATCTTTTTCAGAAAGTGACCTATCTTTTCCTGCAGAATTTTCTGGTCGAATAAGCGACAGCCCGACCGCCGGCACTATTTACCATCGATTTCCCGGGCGCGATAAATCGGCGCCAGGCGTTCTGACAGCATCAGCACTTCGGCTTTGTCTTTGCGAAGCAGGACGCGGTTCTGATCGAAAACCTCCCATTGTTCAGTGACGAAAATGGGTTCCCCGTGGGCGGCAATCAGTGCCGCCCGAACACGGTCTTCTTCACCCTTCCCGGTCAGGATCCACGCCTGTTCGAGTATGCCGTCGCCAAAAACGGCCTCGATTTTTCTTGGAAACCCGGCAAACTCAAACCCGAAACAATCCAGCTGCTGCTGAACTTCGGGCTGAGTCAGTAACCACACCTGGTAGCTGTCGAGGTGGGAGAACCGGCAGGCCGTTTCCATCAGTGGCTGCAGTTTTTCGATACTGGCGCCAAACTGAAGCATTCCAGGAATCTCAGCGGATTGCTCGTAGTCTTGCGAGCCATTCGAGACATAGGGGTTGGACCACATGAAGAGGTTGGCATGTGCCGCCCCGGGCGACATTACCCACGCTTTGTCCGCAGCTCGATCGATCACCAGCAGGTCATCGAAGGACGCCAAATAATGCAGGTACGGCTGCAGTGGAGCACTGCCCAGCCCGGCCAATTTTATTGCGCCGCCCTCGGCATAGACCAAGGACAACCGATTGTCCGCGAACGTCAGGACCAGGCTTTCAAGCGGGCGCCGGCTGTCGACAAAGCCTTTGCAAACGAGATGCAACTCCTGTTCATTGGCGAGTGGAAAGCTGGGGGGATCAACTGAAACGCTGCGCGTCGAACTGCACCGCGAATCGAGCCGGGCAAGGCTCTGTTCCAGCGTCTCGCCAAACGTCAGGCCGGCAAGGCCACCGCCGAGAGCCGGTGACGCCAGGGCGCAAACCGGCATGGCGAGCATAACGAGCAGCAACCTCAACATGGCATCTCCCTGTGATGCAGCATCACAGGATATGACGCGCGGTGGCGGCCAATGGTTACGAAGAATGTCGTGTTTGACTCAAGTTCCGCTCACGCGCGCGGCCAGCAACCCGCTGCCGGAATATCGAGAAAACCGATTACGCCACCTCAGGTCGAGGCGGGCTTTGGCTCGCCGGGCTTGGCGTCTCCGGCCGATTCCCCGTCATCGTCCATGTCCTCCGATTCAAGCTTAACCTTGGCCAGCAGGCGCGCTTTTCTCTTGATATGAACATCGCGTTGCGGGAATGGAATCTCGATACCGGCCTCTGTCAGCTTGGTCTCAAGCGCCCACAAGAAGCTGGCCCTGACGCGGTGGGGCCTGCGGATGCCCGGGCGGCTGACCCAGGCCAGTAATTCGAATTCGAGCGCACTGTCCCCGAAATTGACCAGCCTCACCTGCGGTTCACGCCCTTTATCGTGCAGCAGTATAAATTCCATGTCGTTGGCGGCCTCGAGGGCGGCTTCCTTGACCAATTCCTTGTCTGTGCCATACGCAACACCAAATGGAATGCGCAAACGCCCCATGTTTTCACGCAAGGTCCAGTTGGTCAGCTTGGTTGTCACGAGCTCCGAGTTGGGTACTACCACGTCCACACCGTCGTTTGAATTGACGATCGTTGCACGTGTATTGATCTCCTTGACGACACCGGCAAGCCCGCTGTCCAGCTCAATGTAGTCACCGATACGCAATGAGCCTTCGAATAACAGGATCAGGCCGGACACGAAGTTGTTGACGATGGCCTGCAGGCCAAAACCAATACCGACCGACAAGGCACCGGCAATCAACGCGAAATTGGTGAAGTCCATGCCGATCGAACCGAGTGCCGCAAAGACACCGATCAGCATGATGATGTAGTGCAACAATCGGCCGAGCGTGTAGATTGCCGGGCTGTTCGAGAACTTCGCCTGGCCGGTCGCGTGATCCAGCAGGTGGCGGATGACGCGTGAAATCGCGTAGGCAATCAGGATAATCAGAAATGCCTTGAACAGGCCTCCGGGCGTAACCGGCACTTCACCGATGCTGAACAGCTCGTAATCAATGGCGCCCTTGATAGCCCTCCAGCCTGAAGCTGTCGTGAGCTTGAACTTGGCCCACGCCTTGCTCAAGCCACTGCGGGAATTAATCAGCTCCGTGGTCAGTACTTCCTGGATCAGCCTCAAGTCATCGCTGATGGCCCTGATCTGTTCAATCGACTCAAGCGTCTCGCGCGCCACCGTCTGCGCCAGTTCAAAGTTCTTTATCGTATTGAGGCTGTTGTCTGAAGGCCGGGAAACAAGCGTGGACTGGCTTTGTGCCGACCACACATCGATCTGCTCAAGCGTCTCTTCAATCAAGCCCTGGGCATCGGTTGCCGCCTTGTCCTGGTCATAAGATGATTCGAGCTCGCCGGCACGAAATTGGTACCAGCTTGACTGGCGCTCGATCAGGGCCGCTTCAAGCTGGGCCAGCGAGGCCTCGACCGAAGCACGCGTGAGCTGTTGTTTGCGCAACAATTCCAGGCTTGACTTCACCGACTCTGCAGACAGCGCGTTCAGCAACTGCTTCTGAACGGCTGCCACGTTCTGGGAAGTGTCTGAAATTCGCGTATAGGCTGCCTCCACGCGGGCCGCCAGGTCCTCGAGGTCAGCCCCGGAACCGTCCAGGTTTTCAAGCGCATACTCTTTTTGCTCCGTAACCCTTTGCTGGTAATCACGGATGGATTCAAGTTCTTGCTCGAGATTCTCAACGCGTTTCAGGGAAAGCTCGTATTCAACCCGCGCCGCAACCCTTCTTAAGCCCGCGATGATGCGCTGCGGCGACTCCTTGGCAGTGGATTGGTATTGCCTGAGCAGGTTGTTTCGCTGTTGTATCAGCAGTTCCTGCTGGCGTTCGGTTTGCGCGATCTGCAGGGAAAGCTGTGCGCGCTCATTTTCGGCATCGCGCAACTGGGATTGCAAGGCCAGCAGGGCATCCAGATCATAGGTTTCCTGGGTCAGAACCGGTTCAAATTCGATTTCAGCATCGGCCTGCTTGGCAACCTGCAACAGGTCTATCAGGTTTTCCAGGTTGCCCCTGGCGTTCTGGGCGGCGACCAGCGACTCGGCATCCAGCCCGTCGATCCGCTGTTCAACCGCCGTGAGAAACATGTCAAAGCGCTGGCGTGCAACGTCTGCTGAAATCGTGTCAAACTCGTCCCACCACTCTGCCGGTAACTCGACGAGGTCCGGCGGCTGCCACTTCGGGGCGGCGCTTTCTTCCTGCGGCTGTTGCGGCAACTGCACCGGCAGCTGGGCCAGGGCGGTCATGGACCACGAAAAAACAAATACACTTGCCAGGGTCGCGGTCAGGAAATACCGGAAATGACAGGCATACGATTTGGATCGCGCCTTTTGATGCTTGAATGGCACTGAATTCAAAGGAATTCCGCTCCTGCTGCCGGGCGTGTTGGTGATCGCTTAATCATAACCCGTACGGACAATTTCGTGTGCGTCTTGTGCAGCCCAAACAGCCATCTGAACTATTCGTGTGCGACTGCCTTATGATTAGGGTCGAATGGAATGGGCACTGGACAATGCGCTGTTCGTCACGCTGGCCCTGGCTGCCATAGTGCTGGGCTCTGTGTGCAAGGGCATCACCGGTGTCGGGCTGCCGGTGCTTGCCGTTCCCATGATCGCTTCCTTTACAAGCGTTGCCGACGCGGTCGTCATCATGATCATTCCAGGGCTTGCCTCCAACGCATTGATCGTGCTTTCTCACCGCAAGTGGAAACTGCTGCAAAGACACCTCCCATTTCTGGTGGCCGGTTGTTTGGGCGCGGTCTTGGGCGTCGGCCTCTTGACGATACTCGGTGACCGCGCGTTGAAAGGGATGCTGGCCGCATGGCTGGCCATCTATCTCGTTCGGCACTTCATGGGCGCCAATGACAGTGGTTCACGATCCCTTCCACGATGGGCGGGTGCGCTTTTCGGGGTCACGTCAGGCGCCTCCCAGGGTGCGATGGGAATTTCTGCCTCGATAGTCGGCCCTTATTATCATCTGACCGGCCACACGCGCAGCGACTACGCCTTCCTGGTCGCAACCTCGTTCCTGCTGTTCTACGCGGCACAGGGCGCCGGGGTCTCACAAACCGCGTTGTTCACGCCCGATAGGCTGACCATCGGGCTGCTGGCTATTGTGCCAACATTGCTGTTCACGCAACTTGGCATCCGTCTCGCGCACCGAATCAGTGAGCAGGTTTTCAATCGTATATTGCTCGGCCTGTTTATCGCGATGGAGGTAAAGCTGGTTTTGGACGTGGCCGGAATTGGCGCCTGATGCCGCCGGAACCTGCGCTCAGAACAGCGGGGCTTTGGGTCGGGATTAAAAGCATTTAGAATCACGGCTGCGTTTGCCAACAATTCGCCCTGGATTTCATGAAAAGCTACCTGCTGTCCGTCGCCGGCAATATTGCCGCCGGCAAATCAACATTGACGCGAGCGCTCGAGCGGCGCTCAAACGGAAGGATCGTGTCGTTCCTTGAGCAGGTCGATTACGTCAAGAAACATGGCTACCTGGAAAAGTATTACCAGGCCGTCACCGCCTACGACAAGCTCAAGGGGAAGAAGCTGCGGGGGGGTGACCGGGCGGAGTTTCTGAGGATCAAGGAAGAAGCCGAATACTGGGGCTACAAGATCCAGGAAACCTATTTTCTGACCCGCCTACTGGACCTGGGCGTACTCTGCGAGATGTTGCGTGAAGGCCAGTCCGTGGCCCAGGACCGCAGCATTTACGAAGACAAGATTTTCACCAAGAACTCGAACAACAACGAGTACATCACCGACCGCGACTACCGGAAATATCAACGCCTGTTCAACCTGGTCATGGATAAAAAACCGGAGCCGGACCTGATCATTTACCTCGAAAGTGATGTTGATGC
>JABDJL010000189.1 GCA_013002505.1 Lysobacterales bacterium
CCCTTGCTCTTCTTGCTCCATTATCCACTCACGCAGAGTCCAGGCTGCCTTTCTGGAAGGACCGTGTTCCCGAGGGAACGGAGTTACCCCGGCCGTGGGGAATCGGTGTCGATTTTTACACCATGGACCAGCAGTATGACATCGACTTTCTGCGCTTCGACCTGCCAGGAATTTCGTTGGATGATCCCTCGCTGCTGTCCGTAACCAATGACGTGCAGCATTTTGATGTCAAGATCGATGCATGGATATTGCCCTTTTTGAATGTTTTCGCGGTGGTGGGACACATCGAGTCAGAAACGACGATAGACCTCAGCAAGGCGCCCGTCCAGGGCCTGCCGTTTCCGTTGAAAACCCTGCCGGTGGAGACCGACGGTACGGTGATCGGCCTGGGTTTCACGCTCGCTTATGGCGGGGATGACTGGTTCACATCGGTCACGGCAACCCGCACCGAGACAGACCTTAGTGGCAATTTTGATTCAAACGTTGACTCAACCACCATCCAGCCTCGAATCGGCATCGTTCGTGGCCCGTGGCAGGCTTGGGTGGGAGGCTTGTACCTCGATACGGAGGAAACCCACACCGGTACCGCTGACCTGCCGGTACTTGGCCCGGTTCCCTTCGATGTGATTCTTGGCGGAGCGGATGACTGGAACACCGCCCTTGGTGTACGCCACGAGTTCAGCGAACACGCCGCCGTCACCCTCGAGTTGGGCTTTGGAGACCGGGAACACACATTGTTCAACTTCAACTACCGGTTCTGACCGGGGGTACAGCCATTAAACGGCTGCTCGTGGTTCTTTTGGCTTGGGCCGTCCCATCACCGGGCGTGGCCTACGAAACCGATCAGTTCAGCAACCGGCTGGAGCCCATAGAAGATTCCACCAAGCTGCTCAACGAACAGGTCAACCAGTCGATTCGCAAAGCAATCAGCGACTGGAGTGGTGATCGTAATGATCGTCGAGTCGTCAATCGTATTTACCACGATATTGGCGGCCACCACTGGGTCGACAAGCTTGAGCGATGGGCAATGAAATCACCGGACGTAGACCGTCTGCGCACACCCCGGCGAAACTCGATTTATTCGGGCCATCCGCTGTGGGCTTCACGGGTCGCCGCCCTGTTTGGCGTGGGGCCGACCATCAAGCTTAATGAAACGCTGATAGGCTCCGACAAGATCGGCCATTTTATATCGCAGGGGCGTAAGTTTTACCGCCGTTATCTACGCTACCACGATGAAACACGCGCCGGGGAATGGTCGGCTTTTACTGAGCGTGCCATTTTTGGCCAGATGGCTACCGGTTCATACTCGAATGCGGACCTGGTCGCGAACTATGAAGGTTTCCGGTTTTACCACAGCCTGTTCGAGGACAATGTTGTCGAGGATAAACCGGCCATCCTGGTCTGGAAAGAAGATCACTGGGAAATACAACGACCCTTTGACTGGGCCGACCATGTCAACGCTTACTGGGATGAGGCGCTGAACACCAACCATTATGACAGGCTGCTTTATCCACACATGAAGACACGGCTGATGACATATTGTGATGATTATCGGAATCAACCAGACATGTACACCATCGATGAAGAACCGCTCCTGCAATCGCAATACGCGCACCTCGAGCTGCGCCCGACCCCCGAACTCAGGTTGCCTGTTTTATGCGAATCCCAGTCTTCAGGTGATTTGTCGGTCCACTCGACCAGCGCCGAGCCTTAAATCAAATTTGACCGGTCCACTGCGTAGCAAACGACGCCGTGCTCTGATCCGGCGCCGCGATGGCTGAAACCGTTTTTCTCAAGAACCCTGATCGACTGTTTGAGGTGTGGAAATGTTTCGGCCCTGATTTCCCTGACCAAACCGTGACTGAACGCCCACTCAACCAGCCTGGCCACCGCTTCGCTGGCAAACCCCCTGTTTCTGAATTGTTCCAGGACGGAATACCCGATTTCAATCATTCCCTGCTTGTCCGGACGTCCTTTGAATCCGCAAATACCAACCAGCACCTGCCCGTCGTCGGTCCGCTCGAGCACGTACCAGAACGACCAGCCAGCCTCATCCGGATCTCGTAATTGCCTTCCGGCAAAGGCCATGGCCTTGTGATCGTAGAGTTCCGGCGGCCAGTTCTCAGGCACCTCGGCCTCGATTGCATCCGCCAGCGCCCCGCGACCCTCGAGGTCACATGAAACAAGGAACCCGTTGGCAGCGATCAATCTCAAGCGCCTCGAATCCAGGTATCTAATCGGGGGCCATTCAGGACGCGCCATGATACCCCCGCATGATCGCCGCCCATGCAGTTCCGGCATTGATGCCCGGAAGGGACAAATTCAGCTTCTGAACCGACCGCTCAAGGCGCCTGATGTTCTTATCTCCATTGACCCGGTGACCCGGGCGGTACGTGGAACGGTCAAAATCCACCAGGTAAACGGCTTGATCGTCGGCATTGACCAGGATATTGCGCACGTTAAGGTCGGCATGGTCCACTCCGCCAGCATGGAAAGTGCGAATCACGCGGCCGACGCACTCGAGCAACGCCTCGCCGTGGTGGTGCGGATTCAACAACCACTCAGCCAGGGTGGTGGTGTCTGGCAGCAACCGCGTCATCAGTGCACCACGATAGTACATTCCATGCCGTTCGCAACGAGCAGCCAACGGAGCAGGTACCGGGAGTCCGTCCACGAACAACCGGGCCAGCAAATGGAACTCGCGAAACGGCCGGCTTCTTTGAAATCCCAGGAACAGGTAACGATCACGGCTTACTCGTGCCGGCCAGCCTCCCCTGCGATATTCGCGTAATGCCGCTCTTCCGAAAGGCGTCGCCACGAAAACCGTGTTGCCACGCCCGCGCGCCTGCCCGAACACGGCTTGTTGCTGCTGCCAATATTGCGGACACAGCAATGCGTCATGTACCTCGGTGATGCGATCGGCATCATATACAATGCGAGCGTGATGATGGGTGTAGATTTCAGGTTTCATAAGCAAGGGGGCTATTCTGGGGATGCCCCGGCGCATCGTCAAACGGTTGCGTCAACAACAGCGCTGATTTTTGGTCACTTCCATGCCTGACGCGCTGCCTTTCAAAGACGCCCCTCGCGACCTGTGCATATTGAGGCTGTCCGCGCTGGGCGACGCCACGCACGTCGTTCCGGTGATTCGCGCCATCTCGAACCACTGGCCTCAAACCAGGATCAGCTGGATTATTGGCAAACTGGAACACGCCATGCTCATGAGCTTGCCGGGTGTCGAGTTCATCCCCTTTGACAAGCGTGGCGGACTGGCGGCCGTCAAAGCTTTGCGGAGCGAGTTGTCAGGGCGGAAATTTGACGCTTTGCTGCATATGCAGGTCGCCCTGCGGGCAAACGTCCTGTCCCGGTTCGTGAATTCTCCCATCAGGCTGGGCTGGGACCGAGCCCGGTCACGCGATCGGCATCACTGGTTCATCAACCACCAGATTCCTGCGCATCCTTTCCAGCACCAGGTGCAAGGATTCCTGGAATTCGCCCGTTTTATTGGCGCATCTGTTGGTGAACCGGTCTGGAACCTGCCAATTGCCGAACAGGACCGCAAGTGGGCAGAATTGCAATGGGAGCCTGGCCAGCCAGTGCTGCTGATCAGTCCGTGCTCAAGCCACACCCAGCGGAACTGGGCGCCAGAACGATATGCAACGGTTGCCGATCATGCCATTTCGGCTTTGGGCATGAAAGTTGTGCTCAGTGGTGGCCCGGGTCAGCTGGAACAAGAGACTGCCGCGGCCATTGAATCGTCAATGAAGAATGCGGCCATCAACCTGGTCGGCAAAGACACGATCCGGCAGTCCCTGGCGCTGTTGCAGCGGGCAGACGTGGTCATCTCCCCTGACTCAGGTCCTGTGCATATTGCGTCGGCCCTGGGTACACCGGTCATTGGCCTATATGCGGCGACCTGGTCACGCCGCTCGGGACCATTCCGGAGTCTTGATTTGTGCGTTGACCGCTTCGCGGAAGCGGCGCGAAAATTTCGCCACAAGGAACCTGAGCAACTGCGCTGGGGAACACGAATCGAGGTACCCGGGGTGATGGACCTTGTGAAAACAGAAGATGTTATTGAAAAACTGGAGTCGACACGCGCCGGACGCTGAAACCGGGACTTCTGACACTTGGACTGAGACCCGAAAGACGCTTTGATATTGCAGGATGAGGAGGCCGTAATGAGCAATTTGAAACCCGAATCTTCCCCCCGCTTACCGATCAAGCTGGACAGCACCTCGAACGGCGAGTACGTGCCGATTGCCCTTTCTCCCCTCGAACAGGCCGCCAACAAGCTGGCGATGGAAAACAGTATTACCGCTGCCAGGCACAGTGGCGCCAGCCGGAGAGCCTTCCTGGCCTCGACCTGCGGCGCTGCGGCCACGTTGCTGGCTTTCAACCAGGCGCACGCGCTTCAACAACCGGCAGGCCGCTTCGAAATACCGCAAGATGCTGCCCACGATGCACAACTGGCTGCCGCCACCCTTGAAGGTAAAGAGTTTATTTTCGATGTCCAGGGGCACTACCTGCCACCCAACCTGGCGCGAACCCTGAAACCGCAGTGTATTGACGATCATGACCTGTTGGGCCGCGAGTACATGACCTGCCTGGGTGCGGATAATTTTATCAAGGATGTGTTTCTCGACAGCGACACGGACATGATGGCCCTGTCGTTTATTCCCTCATCCAGGGCGGATGAACCGTTGTCGATCGAAGAAGCCCACGCTACCCGGGAAATGGTCGAACGCCTGGACGGTAATCACCGTCTGTTGCTGCATGGCCGGTGTAACCCCAATCAGCCAGGTGACCTTGAATTCATGGATGAGCTGGCTGAGAAATGGAAGGTTTCCGCCTGGAAGTGCTACACGCAGTATGGCCCCGGCCAGCGTGGCTTTTTCCTCAGTGACGAAGACAGTGGAATTCCATTTATTGAAAAAGCCCGCAAGCTCGGCGTGCACAACATCTGCGTACACAAGGGCATTCCTTTCGGGCGCCAGTCCTACGAGCATTCTTTATGCGACGATATCGGCGTCGTTGCGAAGGCTTATCCCGATGTCAATTTCCTCATTTATCACTCCGGGTTCGTACCCGGACAAGCCGAAGGCCCGTATGACCCGGATCGCAATGAGGGCGTAGATTCGCTGGTTAAAACGGTGATCGAAAATGATGTGCCGCGCAACAGTAACGTTTACGCCGAATTGGGCAGTACCTGGCGATTCCTGTCCATGCGGGACCCGGGCAGCGCTGCGCACACGCTCGGCAAGCTATTCAAGCATATTGGCGAAAACAATGTCCTGTGGGGCACTGACTCGGTCTGGTATGGCTCGCCACAGGACCAGATCCAGGCGTTTCGCAGTTTCCAGATTGACGAATCAATCCGCGAACAGCACGGATACCCGGAGATGACCCCGCAACTCAGGGCCAAGGTGTTTGGACTGAACGCACTCCGGCCCTACAACATCAACATTGATGAAGCGCGCGAACGGGCCTCAGCGGATGAATTAACGAGGGCAAAAATAGCCTACCAGGAAGCTCCGCGCCCGCATTTTCAGACCTATGGTCCCAAAACCCGCCGTGAATTCATGAACTTGCTGCGCTTGAGCGGAGGCAAAATAAGCTGAGCAGCGCTCAGCTGTAGTCCTGGTAGGATTTTTCCTCGACAATGGCGGACCCGAGGTGCAGATTCAGTTCTTTCTTCGCCGCGGCCCGCTTGTCATTGGTGAAATAAACACTGCGAGCGAGACGAATAAACTCTTCGTCGAACTCCCTGAGGCGTTCCTTGTCGCGAATGTCATCCTCGATTTCCCACAGCGCTTCGTTAATTTTTTTCAATTGCGCGTGAATGCTTGAGATCGTTTCGTCAGCCTGAACCGAGGCCGCCCAGGTTTGGTTAAGCAATTCCAGTTCCAGCCTGACATTGGCGAGCTTGTCCGGGTCGGTCATTCTTTCTGACTTGATCTCGAGAATGGTGATTTTATCCAACACTTCGCCGGGTGAAACCGGCACTTGAATTTGCTCCATGTTCGTTCCTGGTAGTGAGTATTATCTGGCCAACCGCGCCACGAACCACAAGGCGGGTCATACCCGTATCATTTAACCCGGCGCGCGCTTGCTGCGAATCAACAATTGTAAGGTTATGATGGCAATTGTAACCGCCAGGAAAAGTACCATTCCCGCCGGAACCGTGTAGAACAATATCAAGAATAAGATCGGCAGTCCGTAAACTTTTCGCCAACGGATGGGGTTCGATAATGTACGCGCCCGACTCCGGTGGAGCATCCAGCTTGCTGAAAGACTAATAGCAAACACAATGAACGGTAACAGGTTGACATGGTTACCAAAAAGCGGGAGTCCAAAGTGCAGCTCAATGGCCGCGTCCGGCAAAGACAGATCAGCAATCCACAAGAACTTCATCTCGTAGAGCCAGATGTTTTCAGCCAGCGCCTGGAACGCACACACCAGGACCGGTATGAGCACCAGCAGGCCCGCGAAGCCCTTCAGTTGATACAACGGGTGGACGTTTTCCTGGCGGTAAATGGCCGTGATGTGCTCTGCCCGCTGCTGTCCGCGATACCTGCTGTCTACGCTTCTGAATTGCGGGGCGAGCCTGGCCCTGGTCTCTCGCACGCCTGCCCAGAGCTCAATGGCTTTCATGCTGACCGGCCACAGGACCACCTGCAGCAGCAATGCCAACACGATGATGCCCAGCCCCAGGTTATGAATCATTGAGTCAATCGTTTTGAGCGCAGATTGAAAAGCGCCGGATAACCATCCGGACCATTGCCACAGGCCTGAATAAACCACGGCGCCGAGTTCGGCGTTGGCATCCTCTAGCGCGTGTTGTTCAACCGGGCCGGCATAGATGGTGAAGCGATGTGGGGCAGCTGCTGTCGAATGCAGGTCCAGTTGCAACTCGTTCAGCTCGCTTCCATCCCGGGTTGTGACCCTGGTAGCCTGCTCTGGGCGGATCATCGCGACCCAGAACCGGTTCTTGAAACCCATCCAGTCATTGCTGGTGCGCGGCATAGATACTGATTCGTTGATATCGAACAGGTGCGCCGTTCCCTCTTTTATCTGTACATAGCGCAGGGACTCCAGCCACGCACTAAAACCGTTTACCGCGCGTGGCCTGAAGTCTTCCCCGGAGGCCATGCTCACGCCCTGTGGCCGCGATATTTCCAGGCCCAGCAGAAATCCCCGGTGCGGGATTCGCCAGCGCCGTGACTCGCCGCTGACCAGGTTTCGAAATTCAATCTGAAACGAGTGGTCTCCGTCATGGCGCTCAAAGGTAAACAGGTTGTCCGAATCCCGGTTGATCGAGACGAATCCGCGATAGGAGCTAAATTGCTGACTGATCGCTTCGGAGTCCTCACAGCCCGGCAGGCAGGCCTGAACCGACACGAGGTCTCCGAATTCGGAAAATTCCAATCGCATTGAACGGGTGTCAATCGAAACAGATGACTCAACAGACCCAGTGAACAGGCAACTGAACAAAAACAGGAAAGTTGATTGTAGTAAAGGCCGCAACGGCGGGAAAACGCGCAACCTGGCGAAGCTATGACTCAGGCCTGGACTCCATACCACAGCCATGCGGCGCAGGCTGCCAGGTACAGGGTGATATAAAGCTCACCATTGCGAATCAAAGATTGGTGGGCACTCCAGTCCACGCCGGAAAATGACTTGAAACTGAAACTTCGGGGAAGCACCGCATGCGTCCCCTGGCTCCACTTTCGCCAGTCTTCGCCAAACATTTTCTCGAGCTTCTGATCTTCGTAACGAATCGCTGCCGGGTACCAGACCAGGAAGAAAATCACGATGATTGCGGCGACGGCCAAACTACCGGCGGCAAGGGCAAAACCACCCAGAATCAGGATATTGCCAAGATACAGGGGGTGGCGCACCATGGCATAGGCGCCGCTGGTGGCCAATTGCCTGTTCTTGAAGATAGAACCTGCCGCATAGGTGCGGTAGATCTGACCCAGGGCAGCAAGGACGAGGCCTATAACCGCTTTTTGGGTACCGGGTTCAGCCAGCCAGGCGCACACCGCGATGAGTACCAGCCCCAGCGCCTGGCGGTAAATTTCCTTGTAACGCACATGATCAAACCAGCCGAGCAAGCCGCTACGCCGGTTCATGGCCTCGGATCGGTCACGCGTCATGTGAAATCCTCGATTGACAGGCCCGTAAAATACGGCGAGGCCAGGGCCTCGCCGCACTTATCAGGCTTCGGCTTCCTGCGGTGCCTGGCCATCGTCTTGCTTGGCCTTATCTTCCTGGGCGGCTTTCATCGAGAGCCGGATACGGCCCTGCTTGTCCACTTCCAGCACCTTGACCTTGACCATGTCGCCTTCTTTGACCACGTCAGTCACGTTTTCCACACGCTCATCGGACAGCTGTGAAATATGCACCAGTCCGTCCCGACCCGGTGTCAGTGACACAAAGGCGCCGAAATTCATGATCTTGATGACCTTGCCCTCGAAGATCTGGCCAGGCTCGATGTCCGCCGTGATCTGCTCGATCCGCCGGCGCGCTTCGTCGCCCGCTTCCTTGTTGACCGAACCGATCGTGATGGTACCGTCATCGTCGATATCAATCGTCGCGCCGGTCTCTTCAGTGATGCCACGAATGGTGACACCGCCCTTGCCGATGACATCACGGATTTTGTCCGGATGAATCTTGACCGTAACCAGGCGCGGGGCGAACTCGGACATCTCGGAGCGGGGCTCGGAAATGACCTTGTTCATTTCACCGAGGATGAAATTACGACCGTCGCGGGCCTGCGCCAGCGCGATGGTCATGATTTCCTCGTTGATACCTTCGATCTTGATATCCATCTGCAATGCGCTGATACCATCCTCGGTACCGGCAACCTTGAAGTCCATGTCACCCAGGTGATCTTCATCACCGAGGATGTCCGACAGGACTGCAAAACGATCGCCTTCCTTGATCAGGCCCATGGCAATACCCGCTACGGGTGCCTTGACCGGAACACCGGCGTCCATCAACGACAGCGAAGTGCCACACACGGAAGCCATTGAACTGGAACCATTGGATTCGGTGATTTCTGAAACCACGCGTATCACATAGGGAAAGTCCTCGGTGGTCGGAAGAACCGCCGCAATACCGCGACGGGCCAGTCGGCCGTGGCCGATTTCGCGGCGCTTCGGTCCACTCATGAAACCCGTCTCACCGACGCAGAACGGCGGAAAGTTATAGTGCAACATGAATGGGTCCTTGTACTCGCCCTGCACAGCATCAATGATCTGCGAGTCACGCGTGGTGCCCAACGTCGCCGCGACGATGGCCTGGGTTTCACCGCGCGTAAACAGCGCTGAACCGTGCGCGCGGGGCAAAACACCACACTCGACCGCGATGGGGCGTACCGTCGTCAGGTCACGACCGTCAATTCGGGGGTTGCCAGACAGGATATGTTCACGAACCAGGCTTTTTTCCAGCTTGGAAAAGGCCGCGCTGACATCAGCTTTGGCGGGCGCATTTTCATCATCTTCATCGCACAGCGTTTCAATGATCTTGCTCTTGTGTTCGGTGATAGCATCACGGCGCGCCAGCTTATCCGATATCGAGTATGCGGACTTGAGCCCTTCGGTGGCAGCCTCGGCGACCTTTGCCGCGAGCGCTGAATCTACCGCATCCGCTTCCCACTGCCAGGACGTCACGCCTACCTCGTCTGCCAATTCGCGGACGGCCTTGATCACGGCCTGCATGGCATCGTGACCGTAGGTTACCGCGCCCAACATTTGCTCTTCGCTAAGCAGGTCAGCCTCGGATTCAACCATCAACACGGCCTTGGACGTTCCGGCGACCACAAGGTCGAGCTTTGATTCTTTCAACTGCGTGCCGGTTGGATTCAGTACATAATTGCCATCAATGTATCCAACCCTTGCTGCGCCGATGGGACCGGCGAAGGGGATACCGGAAAGGGCCAGCGCTGCCGAGGTTCCGATCAGGGCTGGAATGTCGCCGTCCAGTTCCGGATTCGAAGACATCAGCGTCGCGATGACCTGTACTTCATTCATGAAGCCTTTCGGGAACAGCGGACGGATAGGCCGGTCAATCAGGCGGCAGGTCAATACTTCCTTCTCAGTCGGGCGGCCTTCGCGCTTGAAGAAACCACCGGGAATGCGTCCGGCTGCGTAGAATTTTTCCTGGTAATTAACGGTCAAGGGAAAAAAGGGACGGCCCGGATCAGCTTCCTTCCGGCCTACAACCGTCACCATGACGGTCGTGTCGCCCATGTGGACCATCACTGCACCGTCGGCCTGGCGAGCGATTTGCCCGGTTTCCAGGGTGACGTCGTGGTCTCCGTATTTGAATGTTTTGCTTATCTTTTGCACTGTGCTTTACTCACTGGGTTATCGGTTGGCTATAGGAATACGCTCCGGCAGAACTGTTTATCTGCCAGAGCGTACGCTGTACCGTGCGAAGGAAATTAACGACGCAGACCGAGACGGGCAATCAGGTCACGGTAGCGCTGGACATCCTTCTTGCGAAGGTATTCCAACAGGCTGCGACGCTGATTAACCAGCCGCAGCAGTCCGCGACGGCTGTGATGATCGCCCTTATGGGTCTTGAAATGATCGGTCAGGTGTAGAATGCGCGACGTCAGCAAAGCCACCTGGACTTCCGGAGATCCGGTATCGCCAGGAGAGCGCTTGTATTCATCAACGATCTTGCTTTTCACTTCAGCACTTAAAGACATGGTTAGTTCTCCATATCTAGAGCCCCAAAGCCTTTGTAAAAACCCGCCTTAATGCCGAACCGTCAGTATCACCGAACAGTCCGGCTTCAGGGTCTTTGCAAAAACCTCGAAGCCCCGGTTTCAGGTAGCCGGCTATTTTACAGTTGCCAGCACACGCAAACAAGCTTTCAAAGGGATTATTTTTCAATACTTTCGCCGGCGCCGGGGGGCAATGTTGCAGGTAAGGCACGGCCGATTAACCCACCCTCCAGGTTGAATACGCGCCTCGGCTCCAGCCGTTCCGTGTCCTGGTACTTGCCCAGCCCCAGCAACTTTTCTCCCGGCCCGAAAACGCGCACATCCCCGCGACCAGCGAATTCGAGGCTGACCGGGTTGCCGTGGACAAAACGGTCAGCATCCGGACTTTCCAACGTGACGCTGGGCCAGCCAGACAGGCCTGCGTCTAAAGCCAGCAGGTGATTGATCAGAATGCCTTTTTTTGAAGATTCTTCGAGTGTTTCCATGGTCACCATGTGACGCTCGGAAAAAGGCGAAACGCTCAGCCTGCGCAGTGCCACCAGGTGTGCACAACTGTCCATTTCGGCAGCGATATCCTCCGCCAGTGTTCTCACGTAGGTGCCCTTCGAGCAACGCACCCTGAATACGAATTCATCGGCCGCCCAGCCCACCAATTCAATCTCGTGAATCGTGACGCGCCGTGGCTGGCGCTCCACTACCCTGCCTTGCCGGGCCAGCTTGTAAAGGGCTTGACCTTCGTGCTTCAGGGCGGAATACATGGGCGGAACCTGCTGAATCTCCCCGGCAAATCCTGCGAGAACCTTTTCGGCTTCTGCCTGGCTTAGTTTCGGCAATGGCATTTGTGTGCGCGTTTCACCCTCGGTATCGCCGGTGACTGTCGAAACGCCCAGTTTGGCCGTTGCCAGGTAGGATTTGTCAGCATCCAGCATGAAAGCTGCAGTTTTGGTCGCTTCACCGAAACAAAGCGGCAGCATGCCGGTGGCAAATGGATCGAGGTTGCCGGTATGGCCGGCCTTTGCGGCGTCAAATAGCCGCCTGACTTGCTGCAGCGCCTGGTTGGAACTCAGGCCCGCCGGCTTGTCCAGCAATACCATTCCATGAACCGGCTTTCCACGCTTACCGCGCGGCATGATCGTCTCAGTCCTCTTCGATGTCAGGCCGGTCAGACCCTATGGCGCGCTCGATCAGCTCGTCCATATGCTGACCTTTTTCGACAGAGTCGTCGTGCAGGAAATGAAGCATCGGAATGCTGCGCATACGCAGTTCGCTGCCGAGGCGTGAGCGCAGGAAACCCGCAGCGCGCTTCAGGGCCTTGATACTCGCTTCGGCGTCACCCTCGTTGAAAACGGTAACAAAAACCTTGGCATGAGAAAGGTCGCGGGACACTTCCACGTCGGACACGCTGATGAGTCCCACTTCAGGGTCTTTCAGCTCCGATTGAATCAGTTGCGCCAACTCCCGCCTCAACTGGCCGGAGACCCTTTGCGCTCTGTTGAATTCCCTGGGCATGATTATCCTTATTGGGCTTGCGGGTGACCGCTTCCCGCTTACAGGGTTCTCGCCACTTCGATTCGCTCAAAGCATTCGATCTGGTCACCCGGCTTGACGTCGTTGTACATTTTCACGCCGATGCCACACTCGGTACCCGACTGGACCTCTGAAACATCGTCCTTGAAGCGGCGCAATGACTCAAGCTCTCCCTCGAATATAACGACGCTGTCACGCAGGACTCTGATCGGGTTATTGCGCTTGACGACACCTTCCACGACAAGGCAACCGGCAATTGCGCCCAGCTTGGATGAACGGAACACGTCGCGCACTTCGGCCAGGCCGACTATCTGCTCACGGGTTTCGGTGCCCAGCATGCCGGAAATGGCCGCCTTGACCTCGTCGATCGCATCGTAGATGACGCTGTAATAATGCAGGTCCAGCTCGTTTTCCTGGATCAGTTTGCGCGCAGATGCATCAGCACGAACATTGAAGCCAATAATAATGGCATTCGAAGCCTGCGCCAGGGAGGCATCTGACTCGGTGATGGCGCCCACGCCCGATGCCACGATGTTGACGGAAACGTCATCGTTACTGAGCTTGACCAGCGCATCCTTGAGCGCCTCGACACTGCCCTGCACATCCGCCCGGATCAGCAGGTTAACCGACAGCTGTTCGTCCTGCCCCATGTTGTCGAACAGGTTCTGTAGCTTGGCTGCCTGCTTCTGCGCCAGGCGGCCCTCGCGGGTGCGGTCCTGCCTCTGGCCGGCCGCTTCGCGCGCCTTGCGCTCATTGGCCACTGCCAACATTTCATCGCCTGCCAGCGGTACACCGCTCAGACCCAGCACCACAGCTGGCATCGACGGACCCGCCTCTTCAATTTTTTCACCGGTTTCGTCGAACATGGCACGGACCCGGCCAAACTCTTGCCCGGCAAGCACCATGTCGCCGTGTTTCAGGGTGCCTTCCTGGATCAGCAAGGTGGCCACGGGGCCGCGACCCTTGTCGAGGCTGGACTCGATAACCATGCCACGGGCGCGTCGATCGGCAATGGCAGTCAGCTCCAGCAACTCTGCCTGCAGCAAAATGCCTTCCAGCAAGTCATCGATACCGTCACCGGTCTTGGCTGAAACGGGTACGAATAATTCTTCGCCGCCCCAGTCTTCCGGCATGACCTCTTCCTTGGCCAGCTCGGACTTTACTTTTTCGATATCCGCTTCCGGCTTGTCCATCTTGTTGACCGCGACAATCAACGGCACACCCGCGGCGCGAGCATGCTGAATCGCCTCCTTGGTCTGGGGCATGACACCATCATCGGCCGCCACCACGAGGATCACGATATCGGTTGCCTGGGCGCCGCGCGCCCGCATCGCTGTAAAGGCGGCGTGGCCCGGGGTATCGAGGAAC
>JABDJL010000065.1 GCA_013002505.1 Lysobacterales bacterium
GCCCTAGCCCTTGGCAAAAAGCGCAACGATGCAGCGCACGAAAAGCCGCGCAAACGAAGTGGGGGCGGCTGCCCCACACCCGTTTTGAGCCTCCTAAAATAATAGAGACCGCGGAACAGGGTGAGGAGTGCAGAGAACCCATTTTGGTATGAGGGAGAGACCAATTTGTTCCGCGATCTCTTGACTAATAAGACCCGGCGGAGGGCAAAAAAGTTTCAAAATATTTGTACACACCAGGAGTAAATTGATGAGTGATTCAAGCCCGGCGATCCAGGCCGAGATGCACACCAGCAAAGGCGTTATCCACCTCGAGCTATATGGGGACCAGGCACCTGTGACCGTGAGTAATTTCATCAACCTCGCGCGTCGCGGTTTTTACGACGGCCTCAGCTTTCACCGTGTTATCGACAATTTCATGATCCAGGGTGGTTGCCCGCAGGGATCGGGTACGGGCGGCCCGGGTTACCGCTTCGAGGATGAGTGCGTCAGCGCCCTCAGCCATGACCGGCCGGGAATCCTGTCCATGGCCAACGCGGGCCCGGGAACCAATGGCAGCCAGTTTTTCATTACCCACGTCGAAACTCCTTGGCTGGATGGCCGTCACACGGTTTTTGGCAGCGTGCGATCCGAGGCCGACCAGGACGTTGTGAACGCCATCAAGGGGGGAGATGCCATCGAGGCGGTCCGTGTTTCAGGGGGAGATGAACTGCTCGAAAGCCAGGCCGAGCGCGTCGCGCAATGGAACCTGGCGCTGGACAGCCGTTAGGCCGGATCAGGACTCGCGCTGGTAGGCGTAGCCCGCCAGTTGAGCCATGGCCCTGGACCAGAGTGATTCCGGCAGGTCAGCAATGGCTTGCCCGGCCTCGTCGGCGAGGGCCTGCGCGGATTGCATGGCGCTTTCGAGTGCGCCTGACTCGTGTACGACCCTGATGACCCCGAGCATGTTCTCTGTTCCGCCCTCGCGAATGGCGCGGTCGATTAACGCCCGGTCTGCTGATGCTGCACGATTGCGCGCGTGAATCAGGGGCAGGGTAGGTTTCCCCTCGGCGAGATCGTCCCCGACATTCTTGCCCATCGTCGTTCCGTCACCGTCATAGTCCAGCACATCGTCCGCCACCTGGAAGGCCATGCCCAGGCAGTTGCCGAAGCGAGCCAGTACCTGCTCGGTCGGCTCGTCGCACCCGGCGATCACCCCGCCCAGGCGGCATGCGGCCTCGAACAGCTTGGCGGTCTTGTTGCGAATGACCCGGAAATAGGCCTCCTCGGTGATTTCCGGGTCGCCCAGGTTCAGCAATTGCAGCACTTCGCCCTCGGCAATGGTATTGGTCGCTTCTGACATGATGTCCATGACCCGCATCGAATCCACGCCGACCATCATCTGGAAGCTCCGTGAATAGAGAAAGTCTCCTACCAGCACGCTGGCAGCGTTACCCCAGACCGCATGGGCCGTCTCGCGACCGCGCCGGAAATCCGATTCGTCCACCACGTCATCGTGGAGCAATGTGGCGGTGTGAATAAACTCGATGATCGCGGCCAGCGGCACATGTTGCTGACCGGTGTAATTACAACCGCGGGCAGACAGGATCAGCAGCATCGGCCGCAGGCGCTTGCCGCCTCCTGAAATAATGTAATTGGCCACCTGGTTGATCAGAACCACCTCGGAACGAAGGCAGTCACGAATATGACCATCGACCAGTTTCATGTCGGGAGCGCACAGTTCCAGCACATTCTGCAGCGGATGTGGTGGCGCTGTTGGCCTTGATTCTGCTTGTTCTGTATTCAACCGGGCGCTCCGTTCTGGGGCGGGCCAATTATAGGTGAATTACGGTCGGAATCACGGTGATTTGTCATTGTGATTGGGCAAAATGCAGCCGAATGACTGACTTGGCTCACGTATGACGCATTAGTGCTGGAATTTGGGCCGGTACCGGATTAGTGTGGCCTGCGGTCCGCCGACGGGAAATAAATGTCTCTTACAGACCTGACAGCCGAGGAAATCAACCATTCAGGCCGCCTTGCCGGGGTCATCGGGCTGCGCATGCTGGGCCTGTTCCTGGTGCTGCCCGTGCTGGTGCTGATGGCCGAGTCGATGCCCGGATACACGCCCGCCCTGGCCGGGTTGGCGGTGGGCATTTATGGGCTCAGCCAGGCCGTGCTGCAGCAACCTTTCGGGCACCTGTCGGACAGACTGGGACGTCGCAAAGTCATGATCATGGGGCTGTTGCTGTTCATTGCCGGTAGCGTGGTTGCGGCGCTGGCCAACCACATGCTGGTACTGGTTGCAGGGCGAATGCTGCAGGGCTGTGGCGCCATTGCAGGGGTTGCGCTGGCGTTCGCCGCCGATCGTGTTCATGCGGATCGAAGGGCCTCGGCCATGGCCATCATCGGTATGTCGATCGGCGCATCATTCCTGGTCTCAATCATGCTGTCGGTACCGCTGGCGAACTTGTTCGGCTTGTCAGGCTTGTTCTGGTTAACCGCGATCCTTGGTGCACTGGGCCTGGCTGTCGTCGCGGGCATGTCCGAACCGACGCACCGCCCGGAAGTCGTCTCACAGGATCGCAGGCCAATTGCCGGCATCGGCTTGTTGTCGGCCTCGGTATTCTTGCTGCATGCCTTGTTGACGGCGGTTTTTGTTGTCTTGCCAGGAGAAATGCACCGCAGCTTTGGCGTCGCCCTGGCGGACCACTGGAAGATTTACGTGCCTGCCATGCTGGTTTCGGCCTTGTTGGTGTTTCCGGTACTCCGCAAGATCGCGGCCATGCGCCTCCAGCATGCGGTGCTGCCGTGGGGCTTCGTGGGTCTGAGCATTGCACTGGTTCTGTTTGCCACGGCGAAAAGCTCGAGTTGGTTGTTGCCCGGCTACCTGGTGTTTTTCCTGGCCTTTAATCTGCTTGAAGCAGCCATGCCTTCAATGGTGGCGGGACTGGCAGGCGCCGCGGGCCGCGGCGGCAGAATGGGCATTTACACGACCTGGCAGTTTCTCGGCGCATTTGTCGGCGGCAGCATGGCGGGCTTGATGCTCGGACAGGCCGGGGCCAGCAGGTCACTGATGATCCTGGGCCTGGTCAGCATCGCCTGGGCCTGGGTGTTTCGCTTGCGAGCAAAGACCCTCGCTGCAGCGATTTGAGCATGGGTGACTGTGTTAAACTGCGCCACTTGGTTTGCGCACTGGCAGGGTCAGCCAGCCAAGTGGGGAACAAGGCGTCAGTGCCCGTCTTGATGTTATAAAAATCCCCTAAAAACAAATAGATATATGTTGTAAGATGAAAACGACAATGCGTAATGCGTTTCAGGATTACGCCGGAGATGATTAATGGCAAGAGGAATCAACAAGGTTATCCTGGTTGGAAACCTGGGCAAAGACCCCGAAACCCGGTATTCGGCAGCGGGAGCTGCGATTACCAACATCACCGTCGCCACCAGCGAGAGCTGGAAGGACAAGCAGACGGGTGAGCAACAGGAGCGCACCGAATGGCACCGCGTGGTGTTTTTCAATCGCCTGGCGGAAATCGCAGGCGAATACCTGAGCAAAGGCAGGCAGGTCTATATCGAGGGTTCACTGCGCACCCGCAAATGGCAGGACCAGAGTGGCCAGGATCGCTACACCACCGAGATCGTTGCCAGCGAAATGCAGATGCTGGGAAGCCGCAATGATGATGCTGGCGCCAGCCGTTCGGGTGGCGGATCATTCCGTGACAAGCCCCAGGCCAAGCCCGCGGCTGCCCCCAAGGCTGAAGACGATTTCCAGGACGACGACATACCGTTCTAGCGGTACAGGCCAAAAACAATGAAAACCCTGCTTGTGACCGGCGGCGCTGGCTTTATTGGCGGAAATTTCGTTTTACGCCTGTTGGGCAATGAACCGGACATCCGGATCATCAATCTCGACGCCCTGACCTATGCCGGTAACCTCGACACGCTGTCATCACTTGATGGTGATGAGCGTCACGTGTTCGTGCACGGCGATATCTGTGATCGCGAATTGGTTGACGGATTGCTGGATCGGTATCAACCGCAGGCGATTGTCAACTTCGCAGCGGAAAGCCACGTAGACCGTTCCATCGAGGGGCCAGCGGTATTTGTCAGGACCAATGTTCAGGGAACGCTTAACCTGCTCGAATGCGCCCATCGTTCCTGGAGCCGCTCAAGTGACGAAGCAAGCGCCGGCTTTCGGTTCCTGCACGTTTCCACCGACGAAGTTTATGGCAGTCTCGGGGCCGAGGGGCTTTTCAAGGAGTCCACTGCCTACGCACCCAATTCACCGTACGCTGCATCCAAGGCGGCGGCGGATCACCTGGTGCGGGCATTTCACCACACCTACGGGTTCCCGACGCTGACGACCAATTGTTCAAACAATTACGGTCCCTTCCAGTTTCCTGAAAAGCTCATTCCGCTGGTCATCCAGAATGCCCTGGAATGGAAGCCGTTACCGGTTTACGGCGATGGGCAACAGGTGCGAGACTGGCTGTTCGTCACGGATCACGTTGATGCCATTCGCCGGGTGCTCGAGGCCGGCACGCCAGGCCGCGTTTACAATGTTGGCGGAGATTCAGAGCGCACCAACTTGCAGGTCGTTCACGCCATCTGCGACCAGCTGGACGCCAAGCGTCCCGCGGCTGGGAAAGATCGCCGCAGCCTGGTCACGCACGTGCAGGACAGGCCCGGACACGACCGGCGTTACGCGATCGATTGCAGCCGCCTGAAAAACGAGCTTGGATGGAAGCCCTCGGTGGACTTCGAGACCGGGCTTGACCAAACCATAGACTGGTATCTTGACAACCAACAATGGAGCGACCGGGTGCGTGATGGCAGCTACCAGGGTCAACGACTGGGGCTGGGGCTCGAAGCGGAGGGAGCTTAGGCAATGGCAAACAGAAAAGGCATTATCCTCGCCGGCGGCAGTGGCACGCGCCTCTATCCGCTGACACGCGTCGTCAGCAAGCAGCTGCTCCCGGTTTACGACAAGCCGATGATCTTCTATCCACTGGCCACGCTGAAGCAGGCCGGCATTCGCGACATACTGATCATTACCACGCCTCATGAGCAAGCCATGTTCCAGGCATTGCTGGGTGACGGCAGCGACTGGGGTATCCGGCTGCAGTTTGCCGTCCAGCCAAGCCCGGACGGCCTGGCGCAAGCATTCATCATTGGTGAAGACTTCCTCGATGGCAGCCCGTCATGCCTGATCCTCGGCGACAACATATTCCATGGTGGCGGGCTTGAAGGCGTGCTCAAGAACGTCACCAGTCAACAGCACGGCGGCACCGTATTCGGATATTGGGTCAGGGACCCGGAACGTTATGGTGTGGTTGAGTTTGACGAAGAAATGCAAGTCATCAGCATCGAGGAGAAGCCAGCCAAACCGCGTTCACATTACGCGGTGACCGGGCTGTATTTTTACGATGGACGCGCCAGCGAGTATGCCCGCAACCTGCAGCCGTCGCCGCGTGGCGAACTGGAGATCACTGACCTGAACCGGCTATATCTTGCAGATGGCAGCCTGCGTCTGGAATGCCTGGGTCGTGGCTATGCCTGGCTGGACACCGGCACCCATGAATCGCTGCAACAGGCGGCGAACTTTATTGAGACCATCGAGGCACGCCAGGGCCTGAAAGTGGCCTGTCCGGAAGAGATCGCGTTCCACCAGGGCTGGATTGACGAGGCACAGGTTTTGCGCCTGGCTGAGCCGCTCAAGTCCAGCGGCTATGGCGAGTACCTCGTTGATCTGGTGAGCTGGAACCAGAAATAATGGAAGTCAGCACAACCGCGCTGGAAGGCGTGCTGATTATCGAACCACAGGTTCACGGCGACAGCCGGGGGTTTTTCATGGAGAGCTGGCGCCGTGAAGCGTACCTCGCGGCGGGTATCCCGGACATGGTGCAGTCCAATTATTCAAGGTCCGGCCGGGGCGTGCTGCGCGGGTTGCATTTTCAGTATCCGGAGCCGCAAGGCAAGCTGGTGTCGGTGCTGCAGGGCACGATCTGGGACGTGGCGGTGGACATCCGCGCGGGCTCGCCTGGCTTCGGGCAATGGACGGCAACCGAACTGTCTGGCGAAAATCACCGGCAGTTCTATGTGCCCGAGGGCTTTGCGCACGGCTTTTGCGTCACCAGTGATTATGCGCTTGTGCACTACATGTGCAGCAGGCAGTTCAACGCCGATTACGACGCCGCCGTGGCGTGGGACGATCCGGCGATTGGCATTGAGTGGCCGCTGTTACCGGCTTCAGTTTCTGAGCGTGACCGCGGCGCACCGCCGCTCAGCGAATGGCCGGCCGATAAACTGCCGCCTTACCGGTCATGAAAATTCTGCTCACCGGGGCCTCCGGGCAGTTGGGCACCGAGCTGATCCCGAGGCTGCAAAAGCTTGGCGAGGTCATGCCGGTTGACCTGGATTGCGCGGCCTGCATTTCGAAACGCTGCCGTCCGCTGGATATGACGGACGGCGGGGCCCTGGAGACTGTTCTGAACAGGTTTCAACCCGACCTGGTGGTCAATGCGGGCGCATTTACCGCCGTGGATCTCGCCGAGAAAGCGCCCCGTACCGCGTTTGCCGTCAACGCCGAGGCTCCCGGCCGCATGGCGCGCTGGGTCAGCCGAAATGACGCTTTCCTGATGCACTATTCGACCGACTATATTTTTGACGGCTACAAGCATGAGCCCTACCTCGAAACCGATTTGCCGGAGCCATTGAATGTCTACGGTGAAAGCAAGCTGGCAGGCGAACGCGCTATCGAGGCGAGCGGTTGCCGGCACGTAATCATCAGGACTTCATGGGTATATTCCGGCCATGGCAATAATTTCGTGCTTTCGATGCTCGCGCTTGGCCGGCGCGGCCTCGAACTGAACGTGGTCAATGACCAGGTGGGATGCCCGACCTGGGCCCGCAACCTGGCCGACGTTTCGATGCAACTGGTGAAAAAGGGCCTGGCCAGGCGTAAGCCCCTGCAAGGCCTGGTTCACTACTGTGATGCAGACAGGATGAGTTGGCATGATTTTGCACGCCTGGTTTTTGACAGCGCCATCAAGCAGGGGCTGCTGGAGACCATGCCGCGCCTGAACAGCGTCAAATCCAGCCAGTATCCGCAGATTGCCAACAGGCCTGCGTGGTCCGTGCTGGACACTGCGCTGGCGCAAAGTCATGGTATCGTTCCGGCTCGCCTGAAAACGTCTCTGGAGCAATGTCTGAAGGAACTGCCCCGTGAGTGAATACAACGACAACCAAGCGCCCATGATCCCGGTAATCTTGTCAGGTGGCGTGGGTTCGCGCTTGTGGCCTGTTTCCCGCCGTGCACACCCAAAACCGTTCATGCAGTTGGCGGACGGCGAAACGCTGGCCGAAAAAACCTGGAACAGGGCACGGGCGGTAGCCGGTCGGGCGCCGATTTTAACGGTGACCAGTCGCGACTATTATTTCTACACGCGCGACCTTTACCAGGGCCTCCCGGATGGTGATCACCAGGCACGCTACCTGCTTGAGCCCATGGGCCGGAATACGGCGCCGGCGATTGCGCTGGCGGCTTTCTTCGTGCGTGAAAACCTCGGCGACGAGGCAACCATGCTGGTGATGCCCGCCGACCACCTGGTCAGCGACCAACGAAATTTCGAAGCGGCCGTGCACGAAGCGCAACAACTGGCTTCGCAGGACCTGCTGGTGACATTCGGTATTCATCCCACCCATGCCGAAACCGGCTACGGCTACATACGCCAGGGTGAGCCATTGACCGCCTCGGGCAGTTACCGCATCGACGCCTTCGTCGAAAAGCCGGATATCGAGACGGCCAGGGAGTACCTCGAAAGCGGCAAGTATCACTGGAATTCCGGGATGTTTTGCTTCCGGGCCAGTGCGGTACTCGACGCCCTGGCCAAGTATTCCGCGCCGGTCTACGAGGCCGTGAAAAACGTCTGGCTGAACATGGACCGCAATGCGTCGCCGCTCGAAATTCCCGCTGAGTTGTTCGCCGAGTGTCCGTCTATCTCCATCGATTACGCGGTCATGGAGAAAGTCGCAAACTCGGCCGTGGTGGCCGCGGATTTTGGGTGGAGTGATATTGGTTCGTGGAAAGCGATCAGTGAACTGTACGAGTCGGACGCGGCCGGCAATCGAATTCGCGGTAAGGCGGTGCTGGTCGAATCGACCAACTGTTTTGTGCAGGGTGGCGGACGACTTGTCGCGGCCGTTGGCGTCGATAACCTCGTTATCGTCGATACCGGTGACGCTGTCCTGGTTGCCGATCGCAACAAGGCCCAGGACGTCAAGCAGGTGGTGGCCCAACTGACAGAGCTCAAAGACGATGCAGCGACTTATCACCAGACTGTGCATCGCCCGTGGGGCAGTTACACGATTCTCGAAGATGCTGATGACTGCAAAGTCAAGCGTCTGGTGGTTAAGCCGGGGCAGGTTTTGTCCTTGCAATTACACCATCGGCGCTCAGAACACTGGACCGTCGTTCGCGGCATCGCCAAGGTACGCCGTGGTGACGATGAATTCCTGCTGGAACAGAACCAGTCGACTTACATCCCCGTTGAAACGCTGCACAGGCTCGAAAATCCGGGCACCGAGGACGTACACCTGATCGAGGTTCAGACCGGCGATTATTTCGGTGAGGATGACATCGAGCGCTTCGAGGACATTTACGGGCGCGTCAAGTAAAGGTCAGCCCGGCTTGTTCATTGACCGGTAAATTCAGGTTTTCGTTTTTCCAGGAAAGCGGCTGTTCCCTCGCGCATGTCGTGGCTGTCGAACAGGGAGGTGAACGCCCACTCTTCGAGGTCCAGTCCTTCATCCAGCGAGCGGTCTGCCCCTGAATTGACCACGTCGATTATGGAGCGCATTGAAAGCGGTGCAGAAGCCGCCAGGCCACGCGCGATTTTGGCGACGCACTGTTCCAGTTCCCCGGGTTCGGTGACCATCGTCACGATCCCCCAGTCCAGGGCCTGTTGGGCGTCTGCCGGTTTACCGGTCAACATCATGTGCAAGGCGCGTCCGCGGCCGGTCAGGCGGGTCAGTCGCTGCGTACCGCCGTACCCCGGTATCAGGCCGAGCGTGATCTCGGGCAGCCCGATGATGGCCTTACTCGAGGCAATCCGCATGGTGCAGGCCAGTGCCAGTTCGCAGCCCCCGCCCAGCGCATAACCATTGATGGCGGCGATGACCGGCTTGCCCATTTGCTCCATGTGGCGCATCAAGGTGCGGGCCACCTTCACGGCGTCGCCAGCCTGGCTCGAGTCCATGGCGCGCAACTCCGCGATATCCGCTCCCGCCACGAAAGCCTTGTCGCCGGCGCCGGTCAACACCACGCAACGCACTGAATCGTCTGACGCGGCTTGCGCGAATACACCGGTCAATTCGGCAAATACCGCCTGGTTCAATGCATTGAGTTTGTCGGGCCGGTTGATCGTGACGGTTAACACGGCACCGTCAAGTTTCTTCAAAACGACGGTTTCGGTCATGGCTGTTCCGCTTTGTTGATGGAAGTCCGGAATTGTAAGGGATGGCTGTTGCTGCTGCTAATGCCGTTGCCAGCGCAAAAAAAAGCGCCGCGTTGCGGCGCTTTGCGAACGACTGTGCCTTTTACAAATCAGTGTCGCGTGGTTTGATTCCGGCTGTTGGGAGTGTCAGCCATTACCAGTGCCTGGGAGTTATTGCCCAGGCTGTCGCGAAGCAGGAGGAACAATGCCACCCAGCTCGACCCGAACAGCGGCGCTGATTTCTTCAACGGGCTGTCAATGCTGTGTTTAACCTGATTCATTAATTACTCCTGCATTTCCTGTGTCACATTTAAATGGTTTGCACTTATAAAGACTCGTTACTTTCAAAATAGTTGACGTCATTTGTGCGAAAAACGTTACACCTGTCGGTCAAAGTATTCGGCTCATCGCAATCAGGCCTGCTTGCCGGAATTACCCAGCTTGGTTCGCCCCAGTTCACGGTCAATCTCGAACTCCTTGGAGGTGATAAACGCTTCCATTCGCTGCAATCGCATATCCAGTTCGCGGAAACGGTGGCGCACATTTCCAAACACATCTGAAGGGGCGTTGCTGACATTGCGCCAAAATTCTTCCTTGACCTCGTCCTGCTTGGGTGCTTCGGGCTTTACCGGCAGCACGATCGTCAGGATGATGTAACTGACCACCACGAATGGCAAAAAGGGCAGCGCGAACAGGAATGTGATCAGCCTCAGGCCTTTGCGGTTCAGGCCGAAGTAATAGGCCAGCCCCGCGCACACCCCGGCAATCATCGCGTTTTCACGATCACGGTAGAGCCGGTGTGTATTCGGCCGGTGCAGATCACTCATGTCTGCTTCTCCAGGTCGGCGCCTCGATGTCCAGGATGCGTTCGAGATTCTTGATGCGGTCTTCCATCTTGTTGCTGGATTCCCAGATCTCGCCCAGCATTCTTTCGTCCTCTGCGGTCAGGCCCTTGGAAGTTTTCCACTTGGTGATGTAATGAAACACGATCCAGATCGGGAAACATACCGTCAACAGCAGAACAGGAATCAGCTCATCCATCGTTCTTCTCCTTGGCTGCGGGCTCCTTGACCTTGGTCTTCAGCTCCTGCAGCGCCTCTTCGACCCGGTCGTCATTTTCGAGGCCCTCGATTTCGTCAGCGAGGGTGGTGCGGCGCCCCATGTTCAAGGCCTCGCCTTCTGACTCCACCCGGTCGATTTTGCGCTCGGCATTTTCGAAACGAAACAGCATCTCGTCGATACGATCATTGTGAATATGCTTTCGCGCAGCCAGTTGCGAGGTGGCGGTCTTGTGGCGAATGGCGATGCTGCGTTGACGCTTCTTGGCGTCAGTCAGCTTGGCCTGCAGCTTGGCGATATCCTCGTTGAATTTTTCCAGCTGTCCGTTGATCGACTTCATCTCGTTTTCCAGTGAAGCGACCATGTCGGAAATGGCCTGCTTTTCCGCCAGGGCCGCTCGAGCCAGGTCTTCGCGATCATTGCGAATTGCCAGTTCGGCGCGCCGTTCCCATTCCCGCTGTTCGCGGCCGAGGTGTTCGATATGCCGGCTGTGCTCTTTACGGTCTGCGATACACTTGGCAGCCGCGGAGCGGATTTCAACCAGGGTGTCTTCCATCTCCTGGATCATCAGGCGGATGATTTTTTCCGGATCTTCCGCCTTTTCCAGCAGGGAATTGATATTGGCGTTGATAATGTCGCCGAGTCTTGAAAACATGCTCATAGTCCAGTTGCTCCGGGATTTTAGTTCCTGCCCTTTACAATGCAGAACTCGTGCCAACTTGAAACCTGACTCCATCTTGCTGAATTTTATAATAATAATCCAGAGCTACAGGAATTGTTAAATATTACCGCTGGATGTCTTGGTGAATTCCGCCACTAACTGGCTGAACTTGGGAGTAGCAGAACAGTCAGACTGGCGAGCGTGGCGTTTGGAGATTTTTCCGGGCATGACATGGATCGGGATGCTCCTGTAGAATAGCCACCCCTTTGACCGTCCGGCACCTGGCCGGCGGAAAATGTTAAAAATCAACCGGAGGACAAGAGATGCGATCAAGGTTCGCACTAGCCTTTTTGCTGATGATCGTGGCTGTTACCGCGCAGTCACAGGACCTGGAAACCGACAAGGGCAAGCTTAGCTATGCACTTGGGTGGGATTTTGGTTCAACCGTCAAGAGCCGCGGTGAACAGTTTGATCTCGAGTCCGTCCTGGCGGCCATGAGGGACAACGTGGGCGGTTCAGAGCCCCGTGTAGCTCGTGAAGAGATGATTACCCTGCTGCAGGCCTTCCAGGAACAGATCCAGGAAGAGCGCCTGGCAGCCTTCCAGAAAATGGCCGAGGAAAACAAGGTCAAGAGCGAGCAGTTCCTCGCTGAAAACCGCAACAAGACCAATATCCAGGTCTTGCCCAGTGGCGTACAGTACCGCGTGATCGAGGAAGGGGCTGGCGCCCGTCCAGGCATGGAAAGCACCGTCAGGCTGCATTACCGGGGATCGAAGATCGATGGGTTGGAATTTGACAGCTCGTTTGCCCGCGGTGTGCCGGAAGAAATACTGGTCAACGCGACGCTCGCCGGCTGGCAGGAAGTGCTGCCGCTGATGAAGCAAGGTTCGACGTGGCAGGTTTTCGTGCCGCCCGAGTTGGCGTTTGGGGAGCGCGGCCGGCCGCCGGTCGGACCCAACGAAGCGTTGAAGTTCGATTTAACGCTTGTTGAAATCGTAGAATAAGTCATTGCCCGGGGGCAGCGCCTGCTGTCCCCGGGGCCTGAACCGCAGCGCCTTATCCCGGTTTGCTTCAATCTTGACCACTCATCCCATTTACAGGACCGCAGACTGGCGTTCATTGTTGATCAATGCCGTGGCACCCCTTGAGCTGGGCGCCAGGGCGCTGACGATCAACAATTTCAGGGATCTGGACGATGAAACGCCCCGGCCCGGCAGAACTGCGGCTGTGCTGGTGCCGATACTAGACCTGCCGCGGCCGGAATTACTGCTGACCCGCCGTGCCGATCACCTGAAACAGCACCCCGGCCAGGTCAGCTTTCCTGGCGGCGCAGCCGAACGCAATGACCCGACTGGCGTTTCTACCGCCCTTCGCGAAGCGCACGAAGAAATCGGCCTGGAGCCCGCATCGGTTACGCCTGTTGGTTTCCTGGATCGCTTCGACAGCGTGTCGGATTACCGGGTACTGCCGGTGGTGGGACTGGTCAAACCTCCGGAATCCTGGAAACTGGACCTGAACGAGGTGGCAGAGGTGTTTACCGTGCCGATGGACGTGGTTCTGGACCAGGGGCAATACCGCGAACATTCGATAGAACGCGACGGCATTCGCTTCACCTATCACAGCCTCGACTGGCAAGGCCGGAATATCTGGGGCCTGACGGCTGCCATGATGTTGAACCTGCAATACAGAATTTCCCGCCTGGCCTAGGCACGTGAACACGCGCGAATCACCACTGATCAGTGTTAGCGAATTGCGCGATTTGATTGCGGACGGATCAGTGCTGGTCTTCGACTGCCGATTTGACCTGTTTCATCCGGACCGTGGCCACAATTCATGGCTTGCGGCCCACATTCCCGGCGCGGTTTACGCACACCTCGACGACCAGCTGGCCGGCCGGGTGACCCGTTCCAGCGGCCGCCACCCCTTGCCGGCCACGCGTTCATTTGCCGCTTTCCTGGCCCGGTCGGGTTGGACCAAAGACAAGACCGTCGTCGCCTACGATGGCCACGGCGGCGTGTTCGCGGCACGTTTGTGGTGGTTGATGGAATATTTCGGGCTGCCCGGGGCGCGCATACTCGACGGCGGCATTGCCGCGTGGATGGCGGCTTCGTTGCCGCTGGAGTCCGGCGAAGTCGGGACCGCCAGGGTAGACACCCCGCAGCTGACCCCCAGGCCTGCGATGATCGCGAGCAGTAATGAGATTGCCGCCCGGCTGGAAGACGATGACCTTGTCCTGGTTGACGCCCGTGCGGCGCGGCGCTTTGAAGGACTCGAAGAGCCGATTGACCCGGTGGCCGGCCATGTCCCGGGCGCGTTGAATCATCCAACGGATAAAAACCTCGATGAACAATCACGATTCAGATCGCCCGGCGAACTGAAACAGCAGTTTCAGAAGTTAGTGGGAAAGCAGCCGTCGACGGATATCGTGCACATGTGCGGCTCTGGCGTCACGGCCTGTCACAACCTGCTGGCCATGGAACTGGCCGGAATTACCGGATCCAGGATCTATGCCGGTTCATGGAGTGAGTGGATTCGTAATCCTTCGCGCCCGGTGGTGCGCGGCGCCAGCTCAGGGTAAGCCCTGTCAATCGTTAGGCGCGTGCCTTGAGTTTGGCAACCAGCGCCTGCATCACGGCCTGGGTTTCAGTGTTAAACCAACCGTCTACGAAATCCTCGACCTGTTGTTCGCCCAGTGCATCAAAACGCGTCGCGAGGTCGCTTCGCAACATGGCGCGATTACGCAGCATCGCAAACCCTGGCAGCGCCACCAGGCTATTGCACCAGTCAATGGCCGCTTTGACGGTGGTTTCCGGATCATCTGCCAGCGCATCAACCATGCCCTTGTCCAGCGCCTGCGACGGCGAAACCAACGCGCCGGAAACGATCTGGCGCTCGGCACGGTGCCTCCCGACCAGGCGAATGAGTGCGTACTGGATCACTTCGGGCACCGGCAGCCCAACCTGGGTTTCATTGAGGCCGAACACGAACTCACCACGGCTCATGACCCGGTAATCGCAAAACAGGCTGACCACGGCGCCACCAGCCGGTGAATGGCCCGTGATGGCGGCGGCAACCGGAATTTCGGACCGGGCGATGGATTCGAGCAGGCGGAAAAACGAGCGGAAAAATGATTTCATTCCGTCCCGGTCCAGTTGCAGCAATTCGGGTACGTCGAGCCCGGCTGAAAACATGCCGGGCTGGCCGGAAATGACCAGCGCCCGGGCTTCCTTTTCTGCCTTTGTGATCTCAGCGGTCAGGGCTTCGGTCAGGGCCGGGTTCAGCGCGTTGACCGGTGCCCGGTCCAGCTGCAGCTCCCTGGTGCCATCGTGATTGGTGATCTTTATCATGTCATGTTTCCCGGGTCTCAGGCTGATTTGAGACGTTGAGTTTGGCGGCGCTGTAACACCTGGGCCAGGAACTTGCCGGTAAGAGAAGCCTCGACTTTGGCGATCTGCTCGGGTGTTCCGGTGGCGACAATCGTGCCGCCCTTGTCACCCCCTTCGGGGCCGAGATCCACCACCCAGTCTGCGGTCTTGATGACGTCCAGGTTGTGTTCGATGACAATCACGGTGTTGCCGTGGTCACGTAAGCGGTGCAGAACGTGCAGCAGTTGCTCGATGTCGGCAAAGTGAAGCCCGGTCGTGGGCTCGTCGAGGATGTACAGGGTCTGGCCGGTGTCGCGCTTGGACAGTTCCTTGGCCAGCTTGATTCTCTGCGCCTCGCCACCTGACAGCGTCGTCGCGCTCTGGCCCAAGGTGATGTAGTCCAGCCCAACCGCGGAGAGCGTCTCCAGCTTGCGCGCCACGGCCGGTACGGGCGCAAAGAACGGCAGCGCTTCCTCGACGGTCATCTGCAAAATCTCGTGGATATTGCGGCCCTTGTAGGCGACCCCCAGTGTTTCGCGGTTGTAACGCTTGCCGTGGCAGACATCACACGGCACGTAAATGTCGGGCAGGAAGTGCATTTCAACCCTGATCAGGCCGTCACCCTGGCACGCTTCGCAGCGTCCGCCCTTGACATTAAAGCTGAAACGCCCGGGCTTGTAGCCGCGCGCACGCGCTTCCTGCGTGCCGGCGAACAGATCGCGAATGGGGGTGAACAGCCCGGTGTAGGTGGCCGGATTCGAACGGGGTGTGCGGCCGATGGGGGACTGGTCAATGTCCACGACCTTGTCAAACTGTTCGATACCTTCAACCGACTCGTAGGGCGCCGGCTGGGTACTGCTGTCGTACAGGTGGCGCGCTGCCAGCCGGTGCAGGGTGTCATTGACCAGCGTGGATTTGCCGGAACCCGACACGCCGGTCACGCAAACCAGCAAGCCAGCCGGTACTTCCAGTGTCACGTTCTTGAGGTTGTTGCCGCTGGCGCCAATCAAGCGCAGCATTTTTTTCTCGTCGACCGGTGTGCGCTTATGCGGCACGGCAATCTGGCGTTGACCCGACAGGAACTGCCCGGTCAGCGAGGCCTTGTCATCGACCAGTTTTTCAGGTTTCCCGGAAAACACGACCTGGCCTCCGTGCACGCCCGCGCCTGGCCCCATGTCAACGACGTGATCTGCCGTGCGGATTGCTTCCTCGTCGTGCTCGACGACGATGACGGTGTTGCCGAGGTCCCGCAGCCTGAGCAGCGTTTTAAGCAGGCGCGCGTTATCCCGCTGGTGTAATCCAATTGAAGGCTCATCGAGAATATACATGACCCCGACCAGGCCGGCGCCGATCTGGCTGGCCAGCCGGATGCGTTGCGCTTCGCCGCCGGAGAGACTGTCCGCCTTGCGGTCGAGGGTCAGGTAGTCGAGACCCACATTGACCAGGAATTGCAGGCGGTCATGGACTTCCTTGACGATCTTGGAGGCAATTTCGCCCTTGCGGCCGGCCAGCGCCAGCGCGTCAAAAAACTCGAGACAGGCCTGGATCGGCCAGCCGGTGATGGTGGGCAGGTTGGTGTCTTGCACGAACACGTGCCGGGCTTCGCGGTTCAGCCGCTGTCCTTCGCATTCCGGGCAAGGCTTGGAAGAAATGTACTTGGCCAGTTCTTCGCGTACGATGCGCGCGTCGGTTTCGCGGTAGCGGCGTTCAAGGTTCGGGATGACGCCGGCAAAGGGGTGCTTGCGTTTTTGGGTACCCGAATCGCCGAAATAACTGAACTCCACTACCTCGTCACCGCTGCCGTAGAGGATGACATCGCGAATCGGCTCGGGCAGCTCCTCGAAAGACTGGTCAACGTCAAAATCAAAGTGTTGGGCCAGCGAACGGATAATCTGGAAATAATAAGCATTGCGACGGTCCCAGCCACGCACCGCGCCGCCGGCCAGGCTCAGGGATGGATTGCTGACCACCCGCTCGGGGTCGAAAAATTCGCTGACCCCAAGGCCGTCACAGCGCGGACATGCGCCATTCGGGTTATTGAATGAAAACATGCGCGGCTCGAGTTCCTGCAGGCTGTAATCGCAATGCATGCATGAAAAGCGGGCACTGAACAACTTCTCGCCGGTCTTGCTGCCTTGTTCCAGCGGCGCCAGCACGGCCAGGCCGTCGGACAGGGTAATTGCGGTTTCCAGTGATTCGGCCAGGCGCTGCTTCATGTCGGCGCGTACCTTGAAACGATCCACGACCACTTCAATGCTGTGTTTGCGGCGTAACTCCAGTTGCGGAACGTCGTCGATCTCATATACCTGGCCGTCCACCCGCAAGCGGACAAAGCCCTGGGCACGAAGTTCGTCGATCAGTTGAACGTGTTCACCCTTGCGGTTGCGCACTACCGGCGCCAACAGCATCACGCGTTCGCCCTCCGGCAGCTTCATGACGTGGTCGACCATCTGGCTGATGGTCTGCGCTTCGAGCGGCACGTCATGGTCCGGGCAGCAAGGCGTTCCAACCCGTGCGAACAACAGGCGCAGGTAATCGTAAATCTCGGTTATCGTGCCGACCGTGGAACGGGGGTTGTGCGAAGTGGATTTTTGTTCGATCGAAATGGCGGGTGACAGGCCCTCGATATGGTCCACGTCCGGCTTTTCCATCATTGACAGGAACTGGCGTGCATAGGCGGACAGGGACTCGACATAGCGGCGCTGACCCTCCGCGTAAATGGTATCGAAGGCGAGCGAGGACTTTCCGGAGCCTGATAATCCAGTAAAAACAATCAGTTTGTCGCGGGGCAGGTCGAGATCAATGTTGTCGAGATTGTGCGTTCGGGCGCCACGTATGTGGATAGATTCCATGTTCAGGCCGGCAATATTCAAACCACTAACTATACGCCTTAATACCGGCTGCGGGCAAAGGCGGTGTCACTTTGGAAATTCGAGCCTCAATACCTTGTTCGAGGTTGACCGGGTGGACCAAAACCGCTAACATTCCCGCCCTTTTGCAGGCCCCTCTGACGGGGAAACCCTGCAGGTCAATTTTCTGGCGGAGTGGCTTTCCATGTACGCAGTATTTTCAACCGGTGGCAAACAGTACCGTGCGACCACCGGTGACATCATCAAGGTAGAAAAGCTCGACGCCGAGAAAGGCGCTACCGTTGAGCTGGACAACGTGTTGCTCGTCGGCGAAGGCGCAGACGTGCAGGTCGGCACGCCTTATATCGAAGGCGGCAAAGTGACCGCGCGCGTGGTCGAACATGGTCGTGGCGACAAGGTCAAGATCATCAAGTTCAAGCGCCGCAAGAACCACATGAAAAAAATGGGCCATCGCCAGTACTTCACGGCGCTGGAAATTACAGGGATCGATGCCGTGAAGGCAAAGGCAAAGCCGGAACCCAAGGCAAAAGCTGAAGAAACCAAGGCAGCCCCGAAGAAAGCGGCTGCCAAGAAGGCCGCCAGCAAGAAGACAGCAGCCAAGAAGGCTGCACCGAAAAAAGCGGCCGCCAAGAAAGCAAGCAGCAAGAAGACGGCAGCCAAGAAGAAGGTCGCCGCCAAGAAAGCAGAGGATCAGGGCGGCGAATAAGCCGCAGGAGTTGAGTCATGGCACATAAGAAAGCAGGCGGCAGTACACGTAATGGCCGCGATTCGAATCCCAAGTACCTGGGCGTAAAGCGCTACGGCGGCGAAGCCGTAGTGGCTGGAAACATCATCGTGCGTCAGCGTGGTACCCGTTTCCATGCCGGCCCCAATGTTGGCGTTGGCCGCGACCATACGCTGTACGCGCTGGCTGACGGCAAGGTCAAGTTTGAGCAGCGCGGTTTCCCGAAACGCAAGTTCGTGAGCGTGGAATCAGACTAAGGTACAGGCATCAAATAGTACGCAGAAAACCCCGCCATTGCGGGGTTTTTTGTTAAAGCGAAACAACCCCCACAAATTACACGAATTACACAAATTGCGTCTAAATCCGGGTTTCAGGCCCGAAGCCTCGAATGACGCGTTTTGTCTGCAGGGATTCTGCTCCAAAGTTAAAGAGCAAACCAATTTTCAGGTCGGACACATTCAAATAATTGAGGACTTGAGCAAAATGCTGGTGAACCAGTCGATCTTGAGCTTTTAGTTCCAACAAGAGTTTGTTGGCTACGATGAAGTCAGCGAAGTATCGACCGACAAGCTGGCCCTTGTAGTCAACCGAAATTGGAACCTGGCTGCGAGCTTGAATCCCGCTTAATTGAAACTCCCTGATCATGGCAGATTGATACACAGACTCGAGGAAGCCGCATCCAAGCCCGGTGTGCACTTTCATAGCACAGCCAATAACTTTATGGCTCAAGGTCAAAATCTTTTCAATCCAATTGGTGTAATTCGTGTAATTTGTGGATATTTTCATTTGGTGTAAACGGCGAATCTGCCATTCGATCTGTAAGAAATGTAATTTATGAAATTTGTTGACGAAGCACGTATCCGGGTCAAGGCCGGTAAGGGCGGTGATGGTTCCGCATCATTCCGGCGCGAGAAATACGTGCCGTTTGGCGGCCCGGATGGCGGTGACGGTGGGCGCGGCGGCAGCATATTCCTGGAAGGCGACTCAGGGCTCAACACGCTGGTCGATTTCAGGCACCGGCGTGAGTACAAGGCCCCCAGGGGCCAGTCCGGCTCAGGCCGCAAGATGACCGGCAAGTCGGGCGAGGACATCTATATCCGCGTTCCGCTGGGCACCATTGTCGTGGACCAGGAAAGCGGTCAAAAACTCGGTGATGTCACCGAGCACGGGCAGCACCTGCTGGTGGCAGCGGGCGGCAGGGGCGGCCTGGGTAACGTCCACTTCAAGAGTTCAACCAACCGCGCGCCGCGCAAGACCGTGCCGGGGTCTGCCGGCGAAGAACGCATGCTGCACCTGGAGCTCAAGGTGCTGGCTGACGTCGGTTTGCTCGGCTTCCCCAATGCCGGCAAGTCAACCCTGATCAGCGCGGTGTCCTCGGCCCGGCCCAAGGTCGCCGACTATCCCTTCACGACGCTGCATCCCAACCTCGGCGTGGTGCGCGTCGGCGTCGACAGCAGCTTTGTTATTGCCGACATTCCCGGCCTGATCGAGGGCGCGGCGCAGGGCGCCGGGCTTGGAATCCAGTTCCTGAAGCACCTGCAACGCACGCGCCTGCTGCTGCACATGGTGGATATCGCACCGCTGGACCCGCAACAGGATCCCGCCGCCGAATTTCGGCAACTTGAGCATGAACTGGCCGGGTTTGACGCAGACCTGGTTGAAAAACCCCGCTGGCTGGTCTTTACCAAGGCTGACCTGCTACCCGGCGACGAGGCGCAAGCCCGGGCAACACAGGTCGTCGCCGAGCTGGGCTGGGAGGGGCAATGGTACCTCGTCTCATCCGTGACCCGTGAAGGCACCGAGGCATTGATGCAGGACATCATGGAGGCACTCGACATCATGGCCGAAGAACAGGCCGCCCAGGCGGAGCCTGACCCGGCATGAATTGATCGGCTGCCCCGCCCGCAAAAACTCGCTATGATCGGTGCTCGCTCCGATAACAAGAGAACCAAGATGGCAGCGACGTTTGTGCTCAGGGACAGTGCCCGTATTCGCTACCTGACGGGCTCCATGATGTATTTTGCGCAGGGTATCCCGCAGGGGTTGCTGGCGATTGCCATACCCGCCTGGCTGGCGAGCCTCGGCGCAAGCGCCTCTGATATCGGGACATACCTGTCGGTGATCGTCCTGCCATGGGCCTTCAAGCTGGTCACCGGCCCGTTCATGGACCGCTATCAATTCCTGCCGATGGGCCGTCGCAAACCCTGGGTGCTCGGCGCGCAGTTCGGGCTGACGGTTTCGCTGCTGGCACTGATGCTGATCGAAAACCCGGCACAGCAAATTGGCCTGCTGATGTTAATCGGCGTGCTGATCAACAGCTTTGCAGCGACCCAGGACGTGGCCGTTGACGGCATGTCCATCGACCTGACGCCGGTGCGCGAGCAAGGGCGACTCAACGCCTTCATGAGCTTCGGCAAGGCGGTCGGCTGGGGCGTTACTTCTGCTATTTCAGGCCTGCTGCTGGTGAATTTTGGCATGCAAGTCACCGCCATTGTCGCGGCCTCCGTGGCGGGTGTCGTGTTGGTCTTTTTCGTCCTGGTGCTCGAGCGCGAGGGTGAGCGCCGCTTGCCCTGGACGGCGGGCAAAGCAATGGCGACCCGCCTCGAAGGCCATTCTTTCGGGGCGGTGTTCAAGGGTGTCAACAAGGTCTTGTGGAAGCGCGCCAGTGTGCTGGTCATGATGATCATGGCGTTCGATGGCCTGGTCTACGGATACGGCCAGGCCCTGATGCCGATCGCCGCTGTGCGGTTGTTCGGGTACACGACACCCGAGTGGTCACAACTGGTGGCGGTCATGGGCCTGATTGGTGCGGGCGTGGCGCTGGCACTGGGTCCCATGATCGACCGCTTCGGCGCCAAGCGCATGCTGGTCGTGACGATGTCGCTGGTAGGCGTGCATGCATTCCTGATCGCCCAGACCCAGTTCCTGTGGCAGGACACGACCTACGTCCGCATCATGCTGTCCATCTGGATCCTGATGCTGCCCGTGGTCATGGTGTGTTCGATTGCGCTTGCCATGGCGATATGCTCGAGCAAGGCATCGGCCACCCAGTTAGCCATATACATGTCGGTGGCCAACCTCGGGCACTCTGCGGGCTCGAAGATTTACGCGACGGTGGCTGATCGTGCCAGCTACGTTGAGAACTACATGTTTCTTGGCTTACTCGTGATAGGCATGGTCATTATCCTGCTGTTCCACAGGCACCAGCATGAACAGCAGGAGCAGAAGCCACGCGAGGGCGCACGGAACTTCACGGTGGGCACTGGTGTGGGCGGCGCGGGACTTTATTTCTCGGGCGCCATGCGTTGTCCCAAGTGCCGTGCGGACATGGAACAGATCGATTATGAGGGAGTCGAGGTCGACCGCTGCAGCGTCTGTAATGGCGTGTGGTTCGATGAAGGGGAGGTCGAGCAACTCGCTTCCAGGGATGCCGCCAGGGCTATTGACACCGGCAGCGCAAGGCAGGGCAAGAAGCAGAACAAGGTGGATGAGTACCGGTGTCCGCGCTGCGGTGGCGGGATGCTGAAAAAAACTGACCAGGAACAATCCCACATCTGGTACGAAACCTGTGGCGACTGCCACGGCTCATTTTTCGATGCCGGTGAATTTCGTGATCTCGCGCAGGTGACGGTATCCGACTATTTCAAGCGGCTCGTGAAGCCGAAGCGTCGCGAATCCTGAACAGGATTGCCCTTTCCTGGCCATAAAAAAGCCCCGCCGTGTGCGGGGCTTTTTTCTATTCTTAGTATTGCTTTTAAAGGGCGCGAATATGCTTGTTCAGGCGCGACTTGTGACGTGCGGCCTTGTTCCTGTGCATCAGGCCTTTCGACACGGAAAGGTCGATGGCCGGCACGGCTTCCTTGTAAGCGACTTCTGCTGCGCTCTTGTCACCGGCCTCGATCGCGGCCAACACTCTCTTGATGCTGGTGCGTACGCGAGAGCGCTGACTGGCGTTCAGCAGGCGGTGCTTTTCCGCCTGACGGGCACGCTTTCGTGCTGATAGACTGTTAGCCAAGGTTGGTCTCCAAAATGGTCAAAAAAAACAAGCCGGCTAGTATCGTGGTTTTTGCCCCCAAGGTCAATCATCAACAGCGCTTTCCGGACCGGGAATTTTCAGCTTGAAGCTATTGAAATCCACTGC
>JABDJL010000071.1 GCA_013002505.1 Lysobacterales bacterium
GTGCTGCCCATTCCGCTGGGCCAGGCCGCAAGCTGGAATCCGGAACTTGTCGAGAGGGGCGCCCGGATGGCAGCCCTCGAAGCCGCCATGACCGGGGTCAACTGGACCTTTGCGCCGATGATCGATATCTCCCGCGACCCGCGCTGGGGCCGGATTGCGGAAAGCTTCGGTGAGGACCCGTACCTGACCAGCGTGCTGGGAGCGGCCATGGTGAAGGGTTTCCAGGGGCAGGACTTTTCCAAGCCCGGAAACATTGCCGCCTGTGCCAAGCATTTCGCTGGCTACGGTGCGAGCGAGAGCGGCCGCGATTACAACACCACGAATATTCCCGAGAACGAGCTGAGAAATATTTACCTGCCGCCATTCAAGGCTGCGCTGGATGCCGGCGTGGCCACCGTCATGACCTCGTTCAGCGACCTGGACGGTGTGCCGGCAACGGGTAACCGCTTCCTGCTGCAGAAGGTGCTGCGGGACGAATGGCAATTTGACGGTTTCGTGGTCAGCGACTGGGCATCTATCGAGGAGCTCCAGGCGCACGGGTTCACGGCCAGTGACCGGGATTCTGCGGTTAAAGCGGTCAATGCGGGCGTGAACATGGACATGGCCAGCGGGCTGTACGCACAGCACCTGCCCGCTGCGCTGGATGAAGGACTTGTCGACCTCGCCCAGCTCGACGCGATGGTCGCGGAAATCCTGAATGTCAAATTCCGGCTGGGCCTGTTCGAGGACCCCTATACCGATCCCACAGAATTCCCATCGATCGCCAATCCCGACCATCTCGAGGTCGCCAGGCAATCGGCCCTGCAGAGCATTGTTCTGCTGGAAAACCGCGAGCAATCGCTACCGCTCGATGGAAAGGCGATGGACTCACTGGCGGTCATCGGCCCGCTGGCCGACGACGGCTACGAGCAACTGGGAACCTGGATTTTCGATGGCGATCCCTCTCTGAGCGTGACGCCGTTGCAGGCCATCCGCCAGCACCTCGGCGATGATGTTCGAATCGAGTACGTGCGCGCGCTGGAGACCTCGCGCAGCCGGTCCACCTCGGGCTTTGCCAAGGCCGTGGATGCCGCGCGAAATGCTGATGCGGTGGTCATGTTTTTGGGCGAAGAGTCGATCCTTTCCGGTGAGACGCATTCTCGCGCCGACATCAGCCTGCCGGGCAGCCAGGAGCAGCTCATCGCCGCCGTGCGTGAAACGGGCAAGCCGCTGATCGTGGTCGTCATGGCCGGGCGACCGCTGACACTGGCCAACATCAAGGACAACGTCGACGCACTGCTGTTCGCCTGGCACCCCGGCACCATGGCGGGGCCCGCCATTACCGATATCCTGTTCGGCCTCGAATCGCCATCCGGCAAACTGCCGGCGACATTCCCGCGCATGGTCGGGCAGGTCCCGATTTACTACAACCACAAGAACACAGGCCGACCGGCTTCGCCGGACAAGTTCACCCACATGGACGACATTCCCCCGCGCCTGCCGCAATATTCATGGGGATTCGCCTCCTTCCACCTCGATGCTGGCTACACGCCGTTGTACGAGTTCGGGTATGGCCTGTCTTACACCGAATTCGATTATTCGGACATCGAGGTCAGCCCCACCGAGGCCCGTCCCGGCGAGCAGGTCACGGTTCAAGCCACGGTGCACAACCGGGGTGGGCGGCAGGCCGAAGAGGTCGTGCAACTGTACGTGCGCGACCTGGTCGGTGACGTGACACGCCCGGTGCGGGAGCTCAAGGGCTTCATGCGGGTGCGGCTGGCACCCGGCGACAGCCGCAGGGTCACGTTCCGGCTGGATGCAAATGACCTCGCGTTTTACGGGCAGGACATGAGGCTGATCACCGAGCCCGGAGAATTCCGCACCTGGGTCGGCGGCAGTTCCAACGCGCAACTCGGCGCTTCGTTCACATTGCTGCCCGAAGCCGCGAGCAAGAACCCGCAATAGCAATAAACAGCGCTGGTCAGGCGCTGCAACTTTGGAGAAAGACATGAACAAGACGTGGATCTACCCGGCGATTCTGACCATCGCCCTTGGCCTGGGTACCGGGCAGCCCACCAGCGCTCATGAGGGTGGCGCCGATTCGGCCGGCGCGATCAAGGTGGAAGTTGTCAAGCAGGGCGAAGGATATGTGCTGCTTCGCGGTGGCAAGCCCTACACGATCAAGGGCGCCGGTGTCAGCAATTCAAACCTTGAAAACCTCGCCTTGCATGGCGCCAATTCGTTCCGAAACTGGGGTGTGCGCGACATCGAACGAGGCCTGGAGCTTCTGGACAAGGCCGAGGAACTCGGACTCACGGTGGCCATGTGCCTGGACATCGGCCGCGAACGCCTGGGGTTTGACTATGACAACGCCGAACTGGTCGCGCAGCAACTCGAAGCCATGCGAAAACAGGTTCTCGCGATGAAGGACCATCCGGCCTTACTGCTGTGGATTATCGGTAACGAACCGGACTTGCAGCACACCAACCCCAAGGTCTTCAACGCCATTAATGACATTTCCAGGATGATCCACGAGGTGGATGGCAACCATCCGACGACCACGGCCCTGGCCTCAAGTTATAAACCTGACCTGGCCAGGCTCATCGAGGAACGCGCACCGGATCTCGACATCATCAGCATGCAGAAATACGCAGATGTCGTGAATGTCCCCCGCTACATCAAAGAAGCCAACATTGACCAGCCTTACCTGGTCACCGAGTGGGGAACGCGCGGCCACTGGGAAGTGGAGAAAACTGCCTGGGGCGCGCCCATAGAGCCCAACAGCAGCGAGAAGGCCAAGTTGTACCAGCATCACTACGAACTCGCGATTTCAGCAGTACCGGAACAGATCGTTGGTTCATACGTCTTTTACTGGGGCCAGAAGCAGGAACGGACACCGACCTGGTACGGTCTGTTCCTGGTGGATGGCTCGGAAACCGAAACCATCGACTACATGCATTACGTGTGGAATGAAACCTGGCCGGATAATCGCTCACCGCAGGTCGGGAAAATGGTTTTGGATGGCCAGTTGAGCGGCACCGACATCATCCTCGAACCAGGCTCCGACTACGAGGCAAGCATCATCGCCACCGACCCGGACGCCGACGCGCTCAGCCACCGCTGGGAACTGATGCACGAGAGCCAGGCGACCCAGGTCGGCGGCGACAAGGAGGTGGTTCCGGACGTCCTGGACGGCCTGGTCGAATCGACAGGTGGCGGTAGCGTAACCGTGACAACACCCGACAAGCCGGGCGCCTACCGGCTGTTCGTGTATGTCTACGACGGACAGGGCAACGCCGGTTACGCCAATACGCCTTTCCTGGTCGAGTAAGCCGACGTTCCGATTGAAACAGGGATTCCGATAACAACAATGAAAGAAATCTCCTGGGGCGACAAGCCCGTCAAGCCATTCGTACAGGGCGCGGAAAGCGGCATCGTTCAGCGTGCTGGCGAGCCATACTTCAAGATTGCCAATTATGAGCAGATGCCGCCTTTCCTGATGACGCTCGTCAGTGGCGCAGAGCACTGGATGTTCCTGTCCAGCACCGGTGGCCTGACCTGCGGCCGCCGCAATCCGGACAGCGCATTGTTTCCCTATTACACCGACGACAAGATCCACGATGCCGGCACAACCACCGGCTCCAAGACGCTGGTCATGGTCAATGGAGCGCAAAGGCACTACCTGTGGGAACCCTTCAGCAGGGGGCCTTCCGTGTATCAGCTGGAAAGAAACCTTTACAAGAATTTGTCGGGTAACAAGCTGGTTTTCGAGGAAATCAACCATGACCTGGGCCTGGTCTATACCTGCGGCTGGTTTACCGGAGACAGGTACGGCTTCGTGAAGGAGTCCATGTTGCGAAACCTGGGTGAGGATCAGCGCGAGGTCGACGTCCTGGACGGCCTGCGCAACCTGCTGCCATACGGCGTCACCCAGGAGATGCAAGAATCGCAAAGCACCCTGCTGGATGGCTACAAACAGGCTGAACGGGTCCAGGACCTGGCCGCAGCCATCTACACGCTAAGCTCGATCCTGACAGACCGTGCCGAACCTTGCGAGGCCCTGCGCGCGACGGTCGCCTGGAGTACGGGCCTGGACGGTGCACAGGTGCTGCTTTCTGAGGACCAGCTGGACGCGTTCCGCCACGGTGCGGAGGTGACGCCCGAAGCACTCAGCAGGGGCAAGCGGGGTGCATTCTTCGTGCGCTCCGCTTTTACGCTTGCGCCGGGTAAAAACCAGCGCTGGCACATTGCCGCCGATGTTAACCAGGGACCCGCAAGGCTCCCAAGCCTCCTGCGTGAAATCAGGCAGGGTGTGAGCGCGGAAGAAATCGCCAATGACATTACTGCCGGATCCCACCGCCTGGTGCAACTGGTTGGCGGCGCGGATGGCTGCCAGTCAACCTCGGACACACTGGTCACCGCCAGGCACTTCTCGAACACCCTGTTCAACATCATGCGCGGCGGCACCTTTTACGACGGTTACCATTTTCCGGTCGATGACTTTCTCGATTTCGTGGGCACATGGAACGCGCCGATACGAGACGCCTTCGCGCGCAAACTGGACCACCACGATGGGCAGCACAGGCTCGAGTCGGTCACTGCTGCGGCCGCCGGCGACGCCGACATGGAACGGCTGGCGCTGGAATACCTGCCGCTGACATTCAGCCGCCGCCATGGCGACCCCAGCCGTCCCTGGAACCGGTTTTCCATCGATATCCGTAATCCGGATGGCTCCAGGAAACTGCATTTCCAGGGGAACTGGCGGGATATTTTCCAGAACTGGGAGGCACTGTCCCTGTCCTACCCCGGCTTTATCGAGAGCTTTATCGCCAAGTTCGTCAATGCCTCCACGGCCGATGGCTACAACCCGTACCGCATTACGCGTAACGGCATCGACTGGGAAGTGCTGGAGGAAGACAATAGCTGGTCGAACATCGGATACTGGGGCGACCACCAGATCAACTACCTGCTGAAGTTGCTGGAATTATCTGGCAAATACCATCCCGGAAAGCTTGGCACTTATCTCGAAAAAGAGATTTTCGTTTATTCGAACGTACCCTACCGGATCAAGGATTATGCCGAGCTTGTGGAGGATCCCCGGGATACCGTTATCTACGATTACGAAGAGGAACAGGCGATCGCACAACGGGTGGCGGCCCTGGGCAGCGACGGTAAACTTGCGGTTGATCCGGACGGGTCGATCTGCCGGGTCAACCTCCTTGAGAAGCTGCTGTTGCCGGCCCTGGTCAAGATTGGAAATTTTGTACCCGGGGGCGGAATCTGGATGAACACGCAACGCCCCGAATGGAACGATGCGAACAACGCACTGGTGGGC